>URNG01000042.1 GCA_900549295.1 uncultured Rhodocyclaceae bacterium | reverse complement strand
CGCGCACGCGCACCGGCAGCCTCGGCGTTTCCTGGATCGGCGAGCGCGGCTATCTCGGCCTGGCCTACACCGCTCAGGACAACGTTTATGGCCTGCCCGGCCACAACCACGATTTCGAGGAGTGCCACGTGCACGGTGGCGCCTCCCCTCACCTGCACTGCGGCGCGCACGGCGGGCCGGGCCATGTCCACGACCCTGACGACGACCACGGCATCCCCCGTGTCGATCTGCGCAGCGAGCGCTGGGACGTGCGCGGCGAATATCTCGAACCCTTCGCCGGTTTCTCCCGCCTGCGTTTCAGCGGCGGCCTGACCGACTACCGCCACGACGAGCTGGAAGGTGGCGAGGTCGCCACGCGCTTTCGCAACAAGGGCCGCGACGGCCGCCTCGAACTGCAACACCATCCGCTCGGCGGCTGGCGCGGCGTCATCGGCCTGCAAAGCAGTTTCCGCGATTTCAGCGCGGTCGGCGAGGAAGCCTACGTGCAGCCCACCGAAACCCGCAAGCACGCCATTTTCCTGCTCGAAGAAAAACGCCTCGGCGACTGGCGTCTGGAAGGCGCGCTGCGCCACGAATGGCAGCGCATCGACAGCGATTCCGCACAGCCCGACCGCAAGCATCGCGGCACTTCCGCCTCGTTCGGGGCCAACTGGCGTTTCGCGCCGCAATACAGCCTCGGCCTGACGCTGTCGCGCTCACACCGCCTGCCGACCGCCGAGGAACTCTACGCCGACGGCCTGCACATGGCCTCGGCCACCTGGGAAATGGGCAACGACCGCCTGAAGCGCGAAACCTCGAACAACATCGACCTGACGCTGAAAAAGACCGCCGGCCCGACCACCTTCGCCATCAGCCTCTACCGCAACCGGATCAAGGATTACATCTACGCCAACACGCTGGATGAGGAAAACGGCCTGCAACTGATCGAATACACCCAGCGCGACGCCATCTTCACCGGCATCGAAGGCTCAGTGCGCCAGCAACTGAACCGCCAGTTCGGCCTCACCCTGTTCGGCGACTACGTGCGCGCCCGCATCGACGGCGGCGACGATCTGCCGCGCATCCCCGCCGCCCGCCTGGGCACCCGCCTCGACGCCCGCTGGGGCGACAACTGGCGCGGCGAAGCCGAGTTCTACCGCGTCGCCCGGCAAACCCGCGTCGCCGCCCACGAAAGCGAAACGCCCGGCTACAACATGCTCAACCTGCGGCTGAGCTATTCCACCCGGCTCAACGGGCTGGACACGCAGATCTACCTGAAGGCGGAAAACCTCGGCAACCAGCTTGCCTACGCCCACACCTCCTTCATCAAGAACGCCGCCCCGCTCACCGGCCGCAATTTCGCGCTCGGCCTGCGCGTCGCTTTCTGAAGAAAGCCACGACAAACCGACTAAATATCCAACAAACTCGATTCATTAGCGGTTCTGACTCAAACTCAAGCGAGCTCATGCGCTCGCTCGAGATCATTCCCACTCGATCGTCGCCGGCGGCTTGCCGCTCACGTCGTACACGACCCGGTTGAGACCTCGCACTTCATTTATCACCCGATTGGACACCCGACCCAGCAACTCATACGGCAGGTGCGCCCAGTGGGCGGTCATGAAGTCGCTGGTGACGACGGCGCGCAGGGCGACGACGTTTTCGTAGGTGCGGCCATCGCCCATGACGCCGACGCTTTTGACCGGGAGGAAGACGGCGAAGGCCTGGCTGGTGAGGTCGTACCAAGTTTTGCCGATGTCGGCCTCGGCGCATAGACCGGCGGCGGCATCCTGCGCCGTTGCCACGGTAGCGCGCAGTTCGTCGATGAAGATGGCGTCGGCGCGTTGCAGCAGGCTCGCATATTCACGCTTGACTTCGCCGAGGATGCGAACGCCCAGGCCGGGGCCGGGGAAGGGGTGGCGGTAGACCATCTCGCGCGGCAGGCCGAGCGCCACGCCGAGTTCGCGGACTTCGTCCTTGAACAGTTCGCGCAGCGGTTCGAGCAGTTTCAGGTGCATGTCCTCGGGCAGGCCGCCGACGTTGTGGTGGCTCTTGATGGTGTGCGCGCCCTTCTTGTTCTTGCCGGCGGATTCGATCACGTCCGGGTAGATGGTGCCCTGGGCGAGCCATTTGGCGGCGCTGAGTTTCTTCGATTCGGCCTGGAACACTTCGACGAATTCCTTGCCGATGATCTTGCGTTTCTGCTCCGGGTCGCTGACGCCGGCGAGCTTGCCCATGAAGTCGTCAACCGCATCGACGCGGATGACCTTGACGCCGAGGTTGCGGGCGAACATGTCCATCACCATGTCGCCTTCGTTGAGGCGCAAGAGGCCGTGGTCGACGAAAACGCAGGTGAGCTGGTCGCCGATGGCGCGGTGGATGAGCGCCGCCGCGACCGAGGAATCGACGCCGCCGGAGAGGCCGAGAATAACTTCCTCGCTGCCGACCTGCCGGCGAATGGCTTCGACCGCTTCGGCGATGTAGTCGCCCATCACCCAGTCGGTGCCGCAGCCGCAGATGCCGTGCACGAAGCGTTCCAGAATCGCCCTGCCCTGCACGGTGTGGGTGACTTCCGGATGGAACTGGACGGCGTAGAACTTGCGGGTTTCATCGGCCATGCCGGCGATCGGGCAGGAGGCGGTAGAGGCCATCGTTTTGAAGCCGGGCGGCAGTTGCATCACCGAATCGCCGTGGCTCATCCACACTTTCAACATGCCGTAGCCTTCGGCGGTGGTGAAATCAGCGATGTCGTTCAGCAGCGCGGTATGGCCGTGCGCGCGTACTTCCGAATAGCCGAATTCGCGCGCTTTGCCAGCGGCCTCGGCGGTCATCACGCTGCCGCCGAGCTGCTGCGCCATGGTCTGCATGCCGTAGCAAATACCCAGCACCGGCACGCCCAGATCGAACACGGCTTGCGGCGCGCGCGGCGTGTCGCCTTCCGTCACCGAGTTCGGGCCGCCGGACAGGATGATGCCTTGTGCGCCGTAGCTGCGGATGAAATCGTCCGACACGTCGTAAGGGTGAATCTCGCAAAACACTTTCGCCTCGCGCACGCGGCGGGCGATCAATTGCGTGACCTGGGAACCGAAATCGAGGATGAGGATTTTCTGGTGGCTCATGGCTGAAAAAAGTTCGGAAAAAATGCCTGCATGAAAAAGGCGGCCTTGCCAGCCGCCTTGGAGAATCCAGCGCCTCAGCCGAGGTGGTAGTTCGGCGCTTCCTTGGTGATCTGCACGTCGTGCACATGCGATTCGCGCATGCCAGCCGAGGTGATTTCGACGAAACCCGCCCGCTCGTGCATTTCGGCGATGGTGGCGCAGCCCAGATACCCCATGGAAGAGCGCACGCCGCCCATCAGCTGATGGATCACCGCCAGCACCGACCCTTTGTACGGCACGCGGCCTTCGATGCCTTCCGGCACGTATTTGTCGACGTTGGCGTTGTTTTCCTGGAAGTAGCGGTCGCTCGAACCCGCCTGCATCGCGCCGAGCGACCCCATGCCGCGGTAAGACTTGTAGGAGCGCCCCTGGAACAGTTCGACCTCGCCCGGCGCTTCTTCCGTACCGGCCAGCAGGCCGCCGAGCATGACGGTATCGGCCCCGGCGGCGATCGCCTTGGCGATGTCGCCGGAGTAGCGGATGCCGCCGTCGGCGATCATCGGCACGCCACTGCCCTTGAGGGCTTCGGAAACGTTGTGGATGGCGGTGATCTGCGGCACGCCGACGCCGGCGACGATGCGCGTGGTGCAGATCGAGCCGGGGCCGATGCCGACCTTGACGCCGTCCGCGCCGCAATCGACCAGCGCCCTGGCGGCATCCGCCGTGGCGATGTTGCCGCCGATCACTTCCACCTGCGGGAAATGCTGCTTCACCCAGCGCACGCGGTCGAGCACGCCTTGCGAATGGCCGTGCGCCGTATCGACCACGATCACATCCACGCCGGCTTCGACCAGCCGCTCGACGCGCTCTTCAGTACCCGCGCCGACACCCACCGCCGCGCCAGCGCGCAGGCGACCTGCGGCATCCTTGTTGGCGAGCGGATGCTCGGTGGATTTGAGGATATCCTTGACGGTAATCAGGCCGCGCAGCCGGAATTCGTCATCGACCACCAGCACCCGCTCCAGGCGGTGCAGGCGGATGAGTTCCTTGGCCTCCTCGATGGCGGCCCCTTCCTTCACCGTGACCAGCCGCTTCTTCGGCGTCATGATGGCCTTGACCGGCTGGTCGAGGTTGGTCTCGAAACGCAGGTCGCGGTTGGTGACGATGCCCACCACCTTGCCCTCACGATCCACCACCGGCATGCCGGAAAACTTGTGCTGGCGGGTGATTTCCACCACGTCGCGCACCGTCATGGTGGGCGGCACGGTAATCGGGTCTTTCAGGATGCCGGATTCGTGGCGCTTGACCTTGGCGACTTCAGCCGCCTGGGCGCGCGCCGGCAGGTTCTTGTGGATGATGCCGATGCCGCCTTCCTGCGCCAGCGCAATGGCCAGACGGCCTTCCGTCACGGTATCCATGGCGGCGGAGAGCAGCGGCAGGTTGAGGGTGATGTTGCGGCTCAGGCGGGTGGCGAGACTGACGTCGCGCGGCAGAATCTGGGAATGAGCGGGGACGAGCAGAACGTCGTCGAAGGTCAGGGCTTTTTGCAGCAGGCGCATGGCTTTGATCCACGGTCACAAAATCGTATTATACAGAAATCTTTGTCATATCCGTCAGGCCAACCATGAACACGCTCCCCCGCCCATCCCGCTGCATCGCCCTGTCCGCAGCCCTTCTCCTCTGCTGCGGCGTGGTTCAGGCACAGACCTACCAGTGGAAGGATGCCAGCGGCAAGACCATCATTTCCGACACGCCGCCGCCTGCGAACGTCCAGAAAAAACGCTCGGTCGGCGTACAGCAACCCAAGCTGACTACCGGCACCCCGGGCGCGCACACGGAAGACAACGGCGCAGAAACCGCCGATGCCCCCGGAAACCAGGCAGAAAACCCCGCCGCCCCGGCCACCATGGCCGAAAAAGACCTGGAATTTCGCAAACGCCAGCAGGAAGCCAAGGAAAAAGCCGAAAAAGACGCCAAGGAAGCCGCCGCCGCCCGCGACCGCCGCGACAACTGCGACCGCGCCCGCGCCAACTACCGCATGCTGCAATCCGACACCCCCGTCGTGGTCGGCGACAAGGACATGACGCAAAAACAGCGCCAGCAGGAAATGGAGCGCACCCGGCGCATCATGCAGGAAAGCTGCAAGTAGGCGCTTTTCTGCCTCGACATGGCCCGCTGCTTCTGCGGGCCATTTTCGTTTATAAACCTGCGACAATCCTCCTCCCCATTTTCAGGAGCACACCATGACCGGGCCGCGTCTGTACGGAATAAAAAACTGCGACACCATGAAAAAAGCCATGCGCTGGCTGGACGAGCACGGCGTGGCTTATGAATTCGTCGATTACAAGAAGGCCGGTGTGGTGGCCGCTCACCTGCCGGACTGGATGGCCCGCGCCGGCTGGGAAACCCTGCTCAACACGCGCGGCCTGATGTGGAAAAAACTCACGGAAGAAGAACGCAGCCATGTCGACGCGGCCAAGGCTGCGGCGCTGATGCAGCAATACCCGGTGCTCATCAAACGTCCGGTGCTGGATACCGGCAGCGCCCTGCTGGTCGGGTTCACGCCAGAAAGTTACGCCGGGGCGCTGCAATGAAAGGCGGCAGCCTCACCCGCTTTCTTTTTGACGGCCTCGACATTCGCGGCGCCTTCGTGCGCCTGGACGATGCCTGGCAGGAGATGCTGGCGCAGCGCGACTATCCTGCCGCCGTCGCCGAACTGCTCGGGCAGAGCGCCGCCGTCAGCGCCCTGATTACCGGCCAGTTGAAGCAGGCCGGGCGGCTCACCCTGCAATTACGCGGCGACGGTCCCATCGGCATGCTGGTCGTGGATTGCCAGAGCGACGAAAACAGTGCCAAGCCGCTGCTCTTGCGCGGCATGGCGCGGCATCAGCCGGTCGTGCTGCCCGCAGCGACGCCGGAACTGCTCGGTGCGCATCTGGGCGGACGGCTGTTGATGAGCCTGGATCTGCCGACCGCGCGCGAGCCTTACCAAAGCTTCGTGCCGCTGGAAGGCAGCACGATTGCCGAAATTTTCGAGCACTACCTGACGCAATCCGAGCAGCAGCCTTCCCGTTTATTCTGCGCCGCCGATACGGCAAGCGCCTGCTGCCTCTTTCTGCAGAAGATGCCTGACGCCGACGACCACGACCCGGACGGCTGGACGCGCATCACCCAGCTTGCGGCAACGGTCAAAACCGAAGAATTGCAGACGCTGGCGGCGGAGACCTTGCTGCAGCGGCTCTTTCACGAGGAAATCGAGCATGGCGGCGGCGTGCGTGTCTATCCACCACGCCAAATCCGCTATCACTGCCCGGAAAAATGGGAACAGATTCGGGCCATGGTGCTTTCGCTGGGTCGCGCGGAAGCCGAAGCCATACTGGCGGAACAAGGCGAAATCCTCATCCACGACGACATCTGCAACCGCGACTACCGGTTTTCAGCCGCAGACGTCGAAACGCTTTTCAAAACCCATCCGCCCTCGTCCATGCACTGAAGCCAGGGCAGACCCCGGGCGTCACTCGCCGAACACCAGTTCCACCCGCCGCATCAACTGCCGGCACTGCACCGAGCGGCATGCCGTCGGCACGCGCTCGCTGCCGACGGCATTGCGGCGGATCTGCATTGCCGCCACGCCGTGCCTGCGCAAGACGCTGGCCACGGCATTCACCCGCTGCTCCGCAATGGCCAAGTTGTAGGACGGGCTGCCCAGATGATCGGTGTAGCCATACAGGGTCACGATGCCGCCATCGGCCTTCAGGCGCTCGGCGTGTTCAGCCAGGCGCCTCAGGGCCACGACATCCAGTTCCGTCCCGGCGGCGGGAAAAAACACACTGTGGTCCACATTCACCTGCGCCATGATCTGCTCTTGCGTCAGCTTGTCCGACGGCACCGGCGCCACCTGGGCTGTTTGGGGCGCTTCCTGCGCCACGAGCGGGGCCGGGCGCGACTCCTCCGTACGCACCGGTGCCTGGCCACAGGCCGACAGCAGCAGAACGAGCGCCGCAAGAGCGCCTCCATGGTGAAACCTCATCCTGAAATCCTTCCTTGATGACCTTCTTCCCGCAGCATGTCGGAAAGCGGCACGCTGGCGTATTTATCTTCCTTGCCCGGCAGATTCCGCAGCAATTCCTCGAGATTGATGTGCAAAGTCTTCAGCACCACGGCCGGCAGATTCGACAAGGCATCCGAAAGAATCCCCGCCGCCGGTTTCGGTATGCGGGCCAGCACCGCCGCCCCTTTATCCTCCAGATGCAGCCCGACCCGCCGATGATCGGCCTCGCGGCGATGCTTGCTGAGGTACCCCTGGCTGACCAGCTTATCCACCAGCAGACTGCACGTGGACTGGTGTATCCCCATGCGCAAGGCCAGCTCGCTGATGCCGACACCCGGTGAATGACACACCTCCTGGATCAGCCAGACGTGGGAGCCGGAAATGCCGCATTGCTCCTCGACCATGCGGAAATGACGGCGCATCGAACCGTAGATGAGGCGAAACTGCTGCAGAACATCCAGCACGGTTTGCTGATCGGGCGTTGACTTTCTCGACACAAGACACCTGTAAAAAATGCACCTGCAAATACTGTTGCAAGAAAATTAAGCCTAAATTATATTTGCCCCCAATGGAGTTTTGCGAAATTCGTTGCTCCTTTTCTTTCAACGAGGGTCTCCAGGGGCTTTCCCTGTATCCGCAGGCCACTCTCCGGCAGCGCCAGCCGCTTTGCCGGTTCTCTGGAAACCTCGCATCGGGTCACACGGCGCAACGCACGCCGGGCACACGACGCTGCCCACCTGAGCGACCAGATAAATCATGCCAGCACTGGCAAAGGAGGAAGACGATGATCCGATTGGGACTGATCGGTTACGGCAAGGCGGGACAAGCCGTCGCCGCCGTACTGAACGACGATCCGCGTTTCGATTTGCGCTGGGTGGCCCGGCGCTCGATACAGGCAGAAGCCGACGACCTGCCCTCTGTCATATTGGACAGCAATACATTCCCCGACTGGCTGGACCAGCACCCGGTCGAGGCGCTGATCGATTTCTCCCACGCCGACGCCGTGCTGTGCTACGGCGAAGCCATC
Organism: uncultured Rhodocyclaceae bacterium; assembly: GCA_900549295.1. GTDB lineage: Bacteria > Pseudomonadota > Gammaproteobacteria > Burkholderiales > Rhodocyclaceae > Azonexus. The sequence continues at coordinate 16,125 of URNG01000042.1, read as the reverse complement.
CGCCAGCGCGGCATCCGGCTGGTTTCCGCCGTCTCCAGCTACCCGGAGGAAACGCTCGACTACCTGCAAGACCTCAGCCGCGACATTCCCGTCATGGCCTCGCCCAACATCACGCTCGGGATCAATTTCCTGATGCTGGCCGCCCGCCTGTTGCGGCGGATCGCCCCGGCGGCCGACATCGCCATCCTGGAACAGCATTTCCGGGAAAAGCCGGAAATCTCCGGCACCGCGAAAAAAATCGCCGCCTCATTGTCTCTGGAGGATGAACAGATCACTTCGCTGCGCCTGGGCGGCATCGTCGGCCAGCACGAAGTGATCTTCGGCTTCCCGCACCAGACCGTGCGCCTGATCCACAATTCCATCCGCCGCGAAGCCTTCGGCACCGGAGCCGCTTTCGCGGTCGAGCAACTGATGGAACTGGACAGCGGTTTCTACACCTTCGAGCAGCTCATGCAGCGCATCGCCCGCGAGGAGTTGCAACACGAGGACATCGCCCCGCCCGCCAAACTGACTTACCGGGGTTCATCGGGCCGCCGCCGTCGATTGTCGGCCTGAGCCGGAAACGAATTCCCGTTCAAAGCCCAGGCATCACCGGGCAGCCCCGTGGCAGGCGTGGAGAAACATGCAGCCTCGCCCTTCTACCCGCACGGCAAGCGGGCAGAACCGGTATGATGCCGACTGGTTCATTCACGGAGCAGATCATGTCGAGCACAGTCATCGTCAAGGAAAACGGGCAAGGCAAATATCAGCAGGCCGTTCAGGCCGGCAAACACCACTACATCGCCGACGAGCCGGTCGACATGGGCGGTGCCGATGCCGGTCCCGCCCCTTTCGATTTCGTCATGTCCGGTCTGGGGGCGTGCACCTCGATGACCTTGCGCATGTACGCCGAGCGCAAGGAACTCCCGCTGCGTCAGGTCACGGTCGAGTTGTCGCACCACAAGGTCGAAATCGATGGCGTCAAGCGCGACTGCATCCAGCGCATCATCACCCTGGACGGCGACCTGAGCGAAGAACAGCGCCAGCGCCTGCTGGGAATCGCCAATAAATGCCCGGTGCATCGCGCCTTGTCGCAATCCTTCCTGCTCGATTGCAGTCTCGCCGGATAACACCAAAGCCAGTGCGGATATGAGAGAATGCCGCACTGCAACATTCATTGAAAATAACGCCTGACGGGAGAAGGCTCCATGCTGGAACAGCACTATCTGACTGCGCTCTTTGAACCGAAATCGGTTGCCGTGATCGGCGCTTCCGACCGGGAAAACTCGGTCGGCAACATCATTTTCAAGAACATCCTGAGTTCCGGCTACAAGGGCCGGCTCTACGCAATCAACCCCAAGCACGACACCATCCAGGGACAGGCAGCCTACAAGTCAATCGAGGAAATCGGCGCGCGCGTCGAGATGGCGGTGATCGCCACCCGCCCGCAAACCGTGCCGCAGATCATCGAGCAGTGCGGGCGCAGCGGGGTCAAGAACGTCATCATCATCGCTTCCGGCTTCTCGGAAAGCGGCCACGTCGGCGCGGCGCTCGAACGCAAGGTGATGGAGATCGCCCGTTCCTACAGCGTGCGCGTGCTCGGCCCCAACTGTCTGGGCATCATCCGCCCCGAACTCGGGCTGAACGCCACCTTCACCAAGATCACCGCTGATCCCGGTAACCTCGCCCTGGTGTCGCAATCCGGGGCCATGTGCTCCGCCGTGCTGGACTGGGCCAAGGCCAATCAGGTCGGCTTTTCCTCGGTCATTTCGCTGGGCATGACGGCGGATGTCGATTTCGGCGAAATCCTCGACTACCTGATCTACGACAGCCGCACCCACTACATCCTGATGTACGTCGAAGGCATCCGCCACGCCCGCCGCTTCATGAGCGCGCTGCGCTCGGCGGCGCGCATCAAGCCGATCATCCTGCTCAAAGCGGGCCGCCATGAGGCCGGCTCGCACGCCGCGCGCGTGCATTCGGGCATGAGTGCCGTTTCCGATACCGTGTTCGACGCCGCCGTGCGCCGCGCCGGCGTGGTGCGGGTAAAGAACGTCGGCCAATTGTTCTACGCCGCCAAAGCGCTGGCTTCCAAATTCCGCCCGCAGGGCGACCGTCTGGCCATCATCACCAACGGCGGCGGCCCCGGCGCGATGGCCGCCGACCGTGCCGGCGACCTCGACATCCCGCTCGCCGAGCTGTCCCCCGAAACCATCGGCAACCTGAACAAGGTGCTGCCGCCCCACTGGTCGCACAGCAACCCGATCGACATCGGCGGCGATGCCACCCCGGAACGCTACCGCGACGCGCTGCTCACGGTGTCGGAAGACCCCAACATCGACAGCACCCTGGTCATGCTCTCGCCGCAGGCGATGACCGACCCGCTGGGCGTGGCGCAGGCCATCGTCGCCATTTCCGACAAGCTCAACCGCCGCATCATCTGCTGCTGGATGGGCGAAGCGCAGGTGGCGGAAGCGCGCAAGCTGCTGGAAGATTCCGGCATTCCCGCCTTCCGCATGCCGGAAACGGCGATCGAACTGTTCCACCACATTTCCAAGTATTACCGCAACCAGAAGCTCCTGCTGCAAACGCCGGAACCCACCCGCCAGCATGGCCGCCCGGAAGCCGAAGGGGCCAAGATGCTGATCGAGGCGCTGCTCGCCGAACGGCGCAAGGTGCTGTCGGAAATGGAATCGAAGGCCATCCTGCGCGCCTTCAAGGTGCCGGTGGCGCAGACGATGGTGGCACGCACCGCCACCGAAGCGCTGCTGCTCGCCGAGCAGATCGGCTTCCCGGTCGCCATGAAGGTCGATTCGCCCGATCTGCGCCACAAATCGGATGCCGGCGGCGTGCGCCTCAACATCCTCAACGCGCCGTCGGTGCGCAACGCCTACCACGACATCGTGGACACCGTGCAGAAACGCCACCCGGAAGCGAAGATCAACGGCGTTTCGATTGAGCCTTTCCTGTCGCGCCCGCATGGCCGCGAAATCATGATCGGCGTCCTGCGCGACCCGATCTTCGGGCCGGTCATCACCTTCGGCGCCGGCGGTTTCGACAATGAAATCTTCTCCGACCGCTCGGTGGCGCTGCCGCCGCTCAACAAGTTCCTGGCCAAGGATCTGATCGAATCGACCCGCACCTCCAAGATTCTCGACCAGTTCCGCAACCTGCCGCCGGTGGATCGTGAAGCACTGAAGGAAGTGCTGCTGTGCATCTCGGAAATGGTGTGCGAGCTGCCCTGGATCATCGAGATGGATCTCAACCCGCTGATCGTCGACGAGCACGGCGCCATCGCGGCGGACGCGCGCATCGTCATCGACCACGCCGCCAGCGCCTCGGGCGACCGCTACGCGCACATGGCGATCTACCCCTACCCGGTGCATCTGATCCAGGAATGGCAGATGAACGACGGCAAGATCGTCACCATCCGCCCGATCCGCCCGGAAGACGCCGAAATGGAGCAGGAATTCGTCAAGAACATGTCCGACGAATCGCGCTACTACCGCTTCATGGATACCCTGCGCGAACTGACGCAAACCATGCTGGTGCGCTTCACCCAGATCGACTACGACCGCGAAATGGCAATGATCGCCACCATCCAGAACGAGGAAACCGGCAAGGACGAACAGATCGGCGTCGCCCGCTACGTGCTGAACCCGGACGGCGAATCGGTCGAATTCGCGCTGGCCGTCGGCGACGACTGGCAGAAATGCGGCGTTGGCCGCAAGCTGATGACCGCGATCATCGACTGCGCCCGCATGAAAGGCTACCGCGCCGTGGTCGGCGACGTGCTGTCCACCAACAGCAAGATGTTCCGCCTGATGACCAGCCTCGGCTTCTCAATCCATCCGCACCCCGACGACACGGCGGTGAAGCGCGTGGTCAAGCCGCTGACGGGTTGAGGGATTGCGCGGAACGCTTCTGCGAATAACACGTGCCCGGCTTTGCGGGGCACGTGAGACGCGCACACAGGCCATCGCCTCTGGGCGATATTAAAATCTGCTTTCATCCCCTTTCGCCATATTAAAGCATGCTTTAATATGGCGTTTCGCAATGAAAATGGATTTGCAATGAACCGCTGCACAGGCACTTACGCCATTTCCAGCACACTGGGCGAGCCGGTTCGGGCTTTCGTGCCGCATCCACTGCCTCCCGCCGAGCCTTCTTTGGCGGCGCAATCCTATACAGACCTGAACCGGCAGGCGGAGTTGGCGTTGGCTCGCTTATCTGGCGTATCGGGGCTGGTGCCATCGGTGGACTGGCTGCTCTACAGCGCTGTGCGCAAGGAAGCGCTGATCACCTCGCAGATCGAAGGGACGCAGGCCACGCTGACCGATCTGTTCGACGAGGAAGCCGGTTTGAAGGTCAGCAACACAGACGATGTGGCTGAGGTAAGCAACTACCTGCGGGCATTTCGTCTGGTGCAGGCGCAGCTGCGCGACCCGAATGGCCTGCCGATCAGTGTACGCCTGCTGTGCGACGCACACCGCTTGCTGCTCGATGGCGCACGGGGCATGGGCAAGCAGCCGGGCGAGTTGCGACACTCGCAAAACTGGATTGGTGGCACGCGGCCTGGCAATGCAGTGTTCGTGCCACCGCCGCCGGAGCGTGTGCCGGAACTGCTGTCCAATCTGGAACGCTTCATCCATGAAACACGAGACGGTTTGCCCCCCTTGGTCAAAATTGCCTTGATCCATGCGCAGTTCGAGACCATCCACCCGTTTCTGGACGGCAACGGGCGCATCGGGCGCCTGTTGATCGCCGCCTTGCTGGAACACTGGCAATTACTGAGCGAGCCGCTGATCTACCTCAGCGCCTATCTGAAGCAGCACCAGACAGAGTATTACCGCCGCCTGTCGGTGATCCGCACCGAGGGTGACTGGGAATCGTGGGTATCGTTCTTTTTGGAGGGCGTGACAGTCTCGGCAGCGCAGGCCGAGCAAAGCATCATCACCGTTGCCAGCCTGATCGCCGCCGACCGTCGCAAGCTGCTGCAATCGTCCAAGGCCAGCCCGGCCAGCTATCGGCTGTTCGAGTTGTTACCGATGATGCCGCGTTTCACCGTGGAGCGCGTTCGCCAGCAACTCCAAACCACGTTCCCGACCGCGAGCACGGCGGTACAAATGCTGGAGCAACTGGGCATCGTGGTCGAAGTGACGGGCCAGAAGAAGAACCGCAGCTACAGCTACCAAGCCTATATTGATCTGCTGATACAGTGATGGCTTGGCATACGGATCGATTCAAGCGCTGCGGGGTTGGCGGTGTTGTCCTGTTCCGCTTTGACTTGGGCAAGCAGATCAGCCATCAGTTGCAGTTCAGCAGCGCTGGGCAGGCAGCGCTCGCCCGGTTGCAGGGTGGCGACCATAAAGTTGCGCGCATCGCCGTTGTTTTCCAGACCGAGGACGTGGCCGTATTCGTGCAGCAGGACGGAGGGCAGATCCATCTTGCCTGCGGCTTCGCTGTACGGCTTTGCCTTCCAGATGGTGAGGTCGGCGGTGGGCAGGTAGTCAGGTAGTCGTCGCTGTTGTCCAGCAGGGTGGGGTCGAGGTACCAGGTGTGGCCGGCAGCAATGCTGTCCAAGATGATCTGGCCGCTGGTGTAGGTGCCGGTGGTTTGGGCTACGGCGGTGCCGGGGCCCTGGAAGGCGGATTGAGCGCTGGAAAGGAGAGTGGAGAGGGGGTTCTGCCACGCTGTCAGCACTTTGAAATCTATGACATTCGAAGCATCACGACAATCATCATCTTCATGAACGCAAGAAGGTATACGGAAAGTGACAATCACCTCGCATTGACGCCCTGCGCCATTGCCCAGAATAAACCGCGTTTCTTCCGTGGGCGCGCTGGTTGGTGTGTAATGATAGAGATCGGGGCCGTGGTAATCCTTGGTACGTTCGACTTTGGGCAGGCCATGCTTGGGCAACTTGGTAAACTTTTCGATCACGCAATCCGGACCCCAAGCGCCAGCCACCCTGGCAACCTGATCAAGTTGGTAGCATGCCCAATCAACCAGATCCACTCCTTGCGGGCGGGTATCGTCCTCAAGATAGATGTCATACCTGAGAACAGGCATCCCATTAGGGCCGTGTTCGGTATAGTCAATGCGATCATGGTGGTTTCTCATATATTCGCCAATCTGTTGATATCTTTCACTAGAGATTGACTTTGACAGCCAATTCGGCACGGGTGCGGTAATTGCTGGTGGCGTAACCTCGGCCAGGAGGACAGGCTCATTGGCGTACATATTCAAATCCATCATGGTTGCCTCCGCAGTAGCAAGCAGGTTATTGGATGTTTGAGGTTCCCTCGGTTTTTCGTCGGCCATAGGGTAGGTTTCATGCTACCAGTTTTTCCTGATGTTGCTGCCTGATCCAGTTCTCGAGGAACAGTTTGGGCGACTTGTAACCGAGGCTCGAGTGCTGACGTTTTCTGTTGTAGAACACCTCGATGTATTCAAAGGCGACAGCCTTGATTTCAGCGTGCGTCGCGTAGCGAGTATCTTCATTTCTTGCCTTCCAAAAGTGACTCAATTTTAAGTCACCCTTGGCCGACGAAATTTCGGGGGAAGCTCACTTTGCGGAATGTCGCCCGCTCGCCCTGCTTGGCAACGCCTTCTATCCGGTTCTTGTCCATCGGCTCGCGGTTTCGCTCCACACTCAGTCGCCCTCATGCAGTTGCGCTTCACTTCGTTCGCTGTGATCAACTTACGGTGGGACTTCCACCCACAAGAGTGCGCCCATGCCGGGCGCACGGCAAACAAAAACCGGCGCTGGCGCCGGTTTTTGTTTGCTGCGAGAAAACTCACTCGCCGAAGAAATTCACATCATAGGGATAGGCTTTCTGCGCCACCTTGGACTCGGCGTTGCGTGCCGTGGTGTCCACATCCTGTTTCTTGTCCCACCACAGGGCGCGGCCCTCTTTCTGGCTGGCGGCCCAGGCCGGGTTCTTTTCCAGTTGCTCGTTCATCCAGCGCGTGTGATCGGACACGTAGCCGCTATCGACGACACCCATTTTTTCCTCGCTATCCGGTAAAAAAACAATGGCCGCGATTCTAGCACGTCAGTGCAGATGAATCGGCGCGGCGCTGCCGCTGCAATAGTCGTCGAGAAACTCGTCGATTGTCTCGATGTCGCGCCGTCCAGCGGGAATCTGATTGATCGCCGCCTCGAAGCAATTGGCCTCGATGCCGTGCAGGAACAGCATGCGGCCACTGGTTTTGTCGACCAGCTCGAAACCCTGGCATACCGGATAGGCCAAAACCGAAAAATGCTCACTGTTATAGACGACGTTCATGGCGCGACTCCTGCATTCCTGCGCACGCTGCGCATGACCTCATTTACGGCCACGTGCCGTGATTTTCAAGGTGCGCAATGAATTGATACAAATCATTGCAGAGCATTACAAAACACTTATAATTCGCGCCGAGTAAGCCTGCGACAGCGGTCGCTCCGGTTTGGGGAAACCGGAAACCGCACCCATAACATCGGAGACAACATGAACATTCATGTAACGATGGTCGCGGCTCTGTATCTGGCGCTGTCTGCCGCACCTGCCCTGGCTGCCACTCACGCCAGGGAAATACCGACCGTGCCGCAGGCAGGAAAACCTGCCGAGATCAAACGGGAACCCACCACCGACCACAGCAAGCTGGAAGCCCTGCAAGGCCCGTTCAGGAGCGGCCCGGAAGTCACCAAAGCCTGCCTGAGCTGCCACAACACCGCCGGCCATCAGGTGATGGACAGCATCCACTGGACCTGGGAAGCCAAGAATCCGGCCATCGGCAAGACGCTCGGCAAGAAACTCGTCGCCAACAATTTCTGCGGCTCCATCCTCTCCAACGAAACCCGCTGCACGAGCTGCCACGCGGGTTACGGCTGGGTGGACAAGAGTTTCGACTTCAGCAATCAGGAGAACGTCGACTGTCTGGCCTGTCACGACACCACCGGCACCTACAAGAAATTCGGCACCAACGCCGGCCACCCGCTCTACGAAGACCTGGTTGATTTCGAGCCGATGGAAGGCCCGCCCGGCAAGAAATCCTTCAAAGCGCCCGATCTGACCAAAATCGCCCAGCACGTCGGCCAGCCGGGGCGCGGCAACTGCGGCAACTGTCACTTCAACGGCGGCGGCGGCGATGCGGTCAAGCACGGCGACCTCGATTCCTCGCTGAAAGAGCCGTCGAAAGACCTCGACGTGCACATGGCGAAGGACGGGGCCGACATGGTCTGCTCCGACTGCCACACCTTCAACAGCCACCAGCCTTCCGGCAGCCGCTACGCCGCCACGGCCAAAGATCCGCATGGTCTGGATTTACCGAAAGACGACCACAACAAGGCCACCTGCGAATCCTGCCACAGCGGCGCGCCGCACCAGGAAGCGCAGTTGAACATGCACACCGGCAAGCTCGCCTGCCAGACCTGCCACATCCCGGAATTCGCCCGCGGCGGCGTCGCCACCAAGACGCTGTGGGACTGGTCGACCGCCGGCAAGAAGGACGCCGACGGCAAGCCGCTGTTCATCAAGGATGACCACGGCCACCTCAAATATTCCGCCGCCAAGGGCGATTTCGCCTACGGCGAGAACGTGCGTCCGCAATACAAGTGGTACAACGGCGTCGTCCATCAGCTCACCTTCACCGACAAGATCGACGATACGCAAATCCTCGAACTCAACCGCGTCGAAGGCTCGGCCAAGGACCCGAACGCGCGCATCTGGCCGTTCAAGGTGATGCACGGCAAGCAGGCCTACGACACCGAGAACAAGACGCTGGTGGTCAACCACGTCTATGGCGACGACGACACCGCGCTGTGGAAGAACTACGATTTTTCCAAGTCCATCCAGGCCGGCATGGATTACGCCGGGCTGCCCTACAGCGGCAAGTTCGGCTTCATCGAAACACGCATGAACTGGTTCATCACCCACATGGTCGCGCCCAAGGAAAAGGCCGTGCCCTGCGCCGAGTGCCACATGCGCGGCGAACAAGGCCGGCTGGCGGCGATTACCGACGTTTATCTGCCGGGGCGCGACAGCAACAAATGGGTCGATCTGCTCGGCACCCTGGCCATCGCCGGGGCCATCGGCGGCAGCGTCATTCACGGCGCTGCCCGCATCTTCACCCGTCGTCGCAAGGAGGATTGAGAATGAGCGCAGAACGCATCTACATCTACAAACGCTATGAGCGTTTCTGGCACTGGTCGCAGGCGCTGCTCATCATCGTCATGATGATTACCGGCTTCGAGGTGCACGGCAGCTACCATCTGCTCGGCTTCGGGCAGGCGGTGCACTGGCACACGCTGGCGGCGTGGACGCTGCTCACCATCTGGGCCTTCACCATTTTCTGGCAATTCACCACCGGCGAATGGAAGCAGTACCTGCCCTCCCTGCAGAACATCCCGCTGATGATCCGTTTCTACGCCTACGGCATCTTCAAGGGCGAACAATCGCCGTACCACAAGACCGCCGCCCAGAAACACAACCCCCTGCAACGCCTGACCTATCTCGCGCTCCTGGCGGTGATCTCGCCGCTGATCTGGGGTTCCGGCCTGTTCTACCTGTTCTACGCCAACTGGGCGGATTTCGGGCTGGACCAGTACCTGAGCCTGGAATGGGTCGCCGTCGCGCACACCCTGGGGGCTTTCCTCATTACCGCCTTCTTCTTCGTGCACGTCTATCTGACCACCACCGGCCACACCGTTTTCGCCCACATCAAGGCGATGATTACCGGCTGGGAAGAAATCGGCGAGGGCGGCAAACACTGAAATCCAGCGTTTTCCGGCGAATTCGGGCAGGCTGCGGCCTGCCCTTTTTGCTCCGGGTTTTTATCCCGGTTTTCATCCGAACCTGCCAATCATGGCAAGGCTGCCGTTTTTGTCACGGAAAAACGCCCCGCCGGGCAGGATGCTTCAGGAAAAAACAAACAAAATCATTGCATTGAAAACTTCTGAATCTGGCACGACTCTTGATAAAACATTCGCAGCCCCCGACTCTCAGCAAAGCATCATGCGCATCGCCATCACCAGCCAGAACCGCCACAGCATCACGGAACACGCCGGCAAATGCCGGAAATTCTGGATTTATGACGTCAAGGAAAAACAGATCATCGGCAAGCACCTGCTCGAACTTCCCGTCGACCAGAGCCTGCACGCGCAGCGCCACGGCCTGCCGTCGGCCTTGTCCGACATCGACGTCCTGATTACCGGCAGCATGGGCCGGCCCCTGTACCTGCGCCTGCGCGAACTGGGCGTGCTGCCGCTGATCGCCTGCGAGGAAGACCCCGACCACGCGGTAGCGGAGTTCCTTGCCGGCAAACTGCTCGCATGCAGCCCGAACGCCCCGCATGCCCATCACCACGACCACCACGATACCTACGACAGCGAAGGAACGTCATGAAACAGAGCCTGCTCAACGACAAATACCCGGTGTACTCCTTGGAAATCGGCAAGAGCGAAACCCGCTACCCGTCCATCCCCGCCCTGGTCGACTACTTCAAGGGCAAGATCGCCGAAAACCCCAAGGTGCAGTTCCTCACCGTGTTCGACCATTTCGCGCACACCAGCAAGATCGGTGGCGAAATCATGCCCGGTCTGGTCGGCGCGGTCGATATCGTGTTCTGCTTTGGCTTCGCCATCCCCAACCCGCAGGTGCTGGCGGTGCGCCCGCGCTCGATCGGCATTGCCGATCTGGGCGACCGTTTCGTCATCAGCCTCATGGAAGCGCCGATGGTACCGGCCAATCAGGCCATGGAAGCCTGGGTACGGGGTGTGAAGGACGCCTGAATTCAACCGAGCCGCTGGCGGATACAGGCAATCACCTCATCCGCCGGCAACGGCCGGCTGAAATAGTAGCCTTGCACCAGCTGGCAACTGCGCAGCTTCAGGTAATCGAACTGCGCTTCGGTTTCCACGCCTTCGGCCACCAACTCCAGATTCAGCGCATGCCCCAGGCTTATGGTCGCATCGCAGATCACCTCGCCATCCGCACCCCGACCGATTTCATTGACGAACGAGCGGTCCAGCTTGAGTTTATCCAGCGCGAACATGCGCAGATAAGCGAGCGAAGAATACCCGGTTCCGAAATCATCCAGCGCCACCTGGATGCCCATGGCCCGCAACTGGTCGAGGATGCGCACGGTTTCATCCGGCTGTGCCATGGCCACCGATTCGGTGATCTCAAAAGTCAGCCAGGACGGATCGAGCTCATAGCGCTCGATCAGCGCCTCCGCCCGCGCCAGCAGTTCGCCGCTGCGAATCTGCACGGCCGAGATATTGATCGCCATGTTCACTGCATTCAGCCCCAGGCGGCGGAATTCCGCCAGTTGCCGGCATGCCTCGGCCATCACCCAGGCACCGATGGGTTCGATCAACCCCGTTTCCTCGGCCACGCCGATGAACACGCCGGGCGGCAGCAAACCACGCGTCGGATGCTGCCAGCGGATCAGGGCTTCGACGCTGGACACCGCCCCGCTCTCGGCATCGATCACCGGCTGGTAATGCAGCACGAATTCCTCGGCCCCCAGGGCCAGGCGCAAGGCATGCTCGATTTCCAGCCGTTCCACCGCCACGGTATTCAGGCGGCCATCGAAAAACTGAAACCCGTTTCGCCCTTCCGCCTTGGCGTGGTACATCGCCGCCTCGGCATTCTTCATCAAGGTTTCGCGGTCATGCCCGTCGTTCGGAAACATCGCCAGGCCGATGCTGGGCGTGGCGTACAAGGTATGCTCGCCGATAACGTAGGCTTCCCCCAGCACTTTCAGCAGTTTTTCCGCCACCTGCGCCGCCGTATTGGCGTGCGCCACACCCGTCAGCATGACGACGAATTCGTCGCCTCCCAGACGCACCACCAGATCGCTCTCGCGCATCGTCTGGCGCAGACGCCGGCTGACATGGATCAGCAATTCGTCCCCCACCGGATGCCCCAGGGTTTCATTGATGACCTTGAAGCGATCGAGGTCGATGAACATGAGCGCCACGTGATGCGCTTCGCGGCGCGCCACGGCAAGCGCGTGATCGAGTCGGTCATCCAGGCTGAAGCGGTTGTTCAGCCCCGTCAGCATGTCGTGATGGGCGATGTATTCGAGTTTGGCCTGGGTGGCTTTCTCGGCGGAAATGTCCTTGAAATTGGCGATGTGGTAACGCACCGCCCCGGTTTCGTCGCGCAGCACCGAAATGGCCAGCAGCTTGGGGTAAACCGCGCCATCCTTGCGCCGGTCCCAGATTTCGCCTTGCCAATAGTCTTCCTTGCGCAACGCTGCCCACAAAGCTTCATATTCCTCGCGCGTGGTCCGTCCGGAAGAAAGCAGCCGCGGATTCCGGCCCAGCACATCGCTCTTGCTGTAGCCCGTCAGTTTGGAAAAAGCCGGATTGACGTCCAGGATGCAATTACCCGCATCCGTAATCATCACCGCTTCGCCGCTGTGCTCGAACACCTGATTCAACAGGCAGATACGCTCATTCATGCGCGCTGTCCGCGTGCGCTGCAATGCAAACAAGGTCAGCACGACGATACTCAGACACAACGACAAAGCCGCTTCGAGCGGCAGCCAGCCCAGCCAGTAAAGCGGCAACATCGCGGCCAGCAAGCCAAAGGCCAGCCAGACCCAGGCGCTAAAGATCGTGTTGCGTTTCATCCTGCAATCTTGCCATCCACGCCCGCACACAGTGGCCGGGGCGCCTCTTGTTCGTACACCAGAAAACGGCAATGCACCGGCTGTCCGGAGAGCCGCTCCCGATACGTCGCCTGCCTTTCCGAATGCTGCCGCCAATCGCGCAGCGGAATCGCCGGCGGAAACGAGGTATCTCCCGCGAAATCGGCTTCGATGCGGGTCAGGTAAAAATACCGGCAATAAGGCCAGGCCGCCGCGTAGACCGATGCGCCGCCGATCACGAAAACCGGCTTCCCCGTTGCGCTGGCAGCCTGCAAGGCGCTTTCGATATCAGGCATGCGCCGACACCCCGGGCGCAGAGCCAGATCGGCCTGACGTGACAAGACGAAAGAATCCGCAGGCACCGCATCCATCGAGGCGTAGGTCAAACGCCCCATCACCAAAGCTGCACCGGCGACGGTACGCTCGAAATAGGCGAGTTCTTCGGGAATATCCCAGGGCAACCAATTCTCGCGCCCCAGCATGCCGTTAGCGGAAACGGCAGCAATGGCGGCGATCATGCCGCGTTTTGCAGCCACTGCTCGCGCGTCAGCGTCAATGTGATCGCCGGCACGGCCTGGCCCTTATAGACGTGAGGTTTCTGCATTCTGACCGTCGCCACGCTTACCGGCGCAATGGCGAAAATCGCCGCCATCAATTCCAGGATGCTCGACTCCAGGCACTCGCAGTGACCATTTTCCTCCAGCTTGCGAATGGCAAGGAAAATCACCTCGTAGTTGATGACTTCGTTGATGTCGTGCGGATTGGCAATCGCCGCAACCGGCGCCCAGGCATCGACATGCACGGCCACGGCCTGCGGGCCATGTTTTTCGAGATGGTGGCAGCCCGTCCGCAGCTGTATCGTCGCATCCACCGAAGCACACCAATGACCGTCGCGCACCGCTTCACCTTTCACTCAAAGGACACTACCTTACCAGAGCGCCAAAACACTTAGAAGCGCTCCCTGCAACGAGCGGGCAATATTGAGCGGGGGATGACCGGGCAACGACCCGACAGCGCACAGGCGACACATCAACAAAAAGGGCGCCGCAGCGCCCGTTTTCTAAGGGAGGCCCGATCTCAGGCCGTGGTATTGACGATTTTTCCGGTTTGTTGCCCCTGCGCGTTCACCACCATGCGCGGTGACTCGGTGTTGCTGGCTTCGACCGGACGGGGTTCCACGCGCTCGGCTGGCGGCGCGGCCTGAACGCTACCGGTAGCGGTGGGCGTTGCGGCAGGAACATAGGCACCCGATGCGCCAACGCTTGCGATATCCATGATCGACTCCTTCGCTGCAATGAACAGACACCCTGGAGTCTACACGATTCCCGCAAATCGTCCAGTAAACTAGCGCCCATGCCCCTCCCCTCCCCACTCCCCGCCCGCCCCCGCATCCTGTCCGTCATCCCGCCGATGACGCAGTTGAACGTTCCCTACCCGGCCACCGCCTATCTCACCGGCTTTCTGCGCGAGCGCGGCTTTGCCGCCCGGCAGGCCGATCTGGCCATTCAACTCGTGCTCGATCTCCTCGCGCCCGACGGCCTGGATGCCTTGCGGGCCGCCGCCGAAGCCCTGCCGCGCAAGCGCCGCTCGGCAAGCCTGAAATGCTTTCTCAACGAATTTCCCCGCTACCGGCAAGTCACCGGCCCCACCCTGGCCTTCCTGCAAGGGCGCGACCCGTCGCTGGCGCTGCGCATCGTGTCGCGCGGTTTTCTGCCCGAAGGCCCGCGCTTCTCGGCGCTCGAACACTACGTCGACGACGGCAGCGGCGATCCGCTCGCCTGGGCCTTTGGCGCGCTCGGCCTGCAAGACCGGGCGCGCCACTTCGCCACGCTGTTCATCAACGACCTGGCCGACGTCATCCGCGAAGCGGGCGATGCGCGTTTCGAATTCATCCGCTACGGCGAATCGCTGGCCCAGAGCCAGGGCAGCTTCGCGCCGCTGGCCGCCGCGCTGGACGCCCCACCCAGCCTGGTCGACGATGTCCTCGACCGCCGCCTCTGCGCCGTGCTGGCCGAGGACATGCCGCAGATCGTCCTGTTTTCCGTTCCCTTCCCCGGCTCCGTCTATGCCGCCTTCCGCATGGCGCAAAGCATCAAGGCGCGGCATCCGGAAATCGTCACGGTGCTGGGCGGCGGCTGGGTCAATACCGAATTGCGCGAACTCGCCGAACCTCGCGTCTTCGATTTTTTCGATTACGTCACCCTCGACGACGGCGAAAAACCGCTGCTCGCCCTGATCGAGCACCTGAGCGGCAGCCGCCCACGGGAAAAACTGGTGCGCGCCTATGTGCGCGAGGCCGGCAGCGTGCGCTATATCCACGGCGGCGAAGCCGACGTTCCCTTCGCCGATGCCGGCACGCCCACCTGGGAGGGGCTGCCGCTGGATCGCTACCTGTCGCTCCTTGACCTGCTCAACCCCATGCACCGCCTGTGGTCGGACGGGCGCTGGAACAAGCTCACCGTCGCCCACGGCTGCTACTGGAAGAAATGCAGCTTCTGCGACATCAGCCTCGATTACATCTCGCGCTTCGACGCCATCAGCGCCCAGCGCCTCGTCGATCGCATGGAGCGCATCATCGACGAAACCGGCTACAGCGGCTTTCATTTCGTCGACGAAGCCGCCCCGCCCAAGGCCCTGCGCGCCCTGGCGGCGGAACTCAAGGCGCGCGGCCGGGTGACGTCCTGGTGGGGCAACGTGCGCTTTGAAAAATCCTTCACCCCGGAAGTCTGTCAGGAACTGGCGGACAGCGGCTGCATCGCCGTCTCCGGCGGCCTGGAAGTCGCCTCCGACCGCCTGCTCGGGCTGATGAAAAAAGGCGTCTCGGTCGACCAGGTGGCGCGCGTCACCCGCGCCTTCAGCGACGCCGGCATCCTGGTGCACGCCTACCTGATGTACGGCTTCCCGACGCAGACCGTGCAGGACACGGTGGATGCGCTCGAATACGTGCGCCAGCTCTTCGCCGAAGGCTGCATCCAGTCCGGCTTCTTCCACCGTTTCTCCTGCACCGTGCATTCGCCGGTCGGCAAGAACCCGGCGGAATTCGGCATCACCCTCCACCCCGCGCCCTTCGCCGGTTTCGCCAAAAACGACGTCGCCTTCACCGATCCCGGCGGCGTCGACCACGACACCCTCGGACAGGCACTGAACAAGGCGCTCTACAACTACATGCACGGCATCTGCCTGGACGACGACGTGCGCCGCTGGTTCGACCAGCGCGTCCCCCGCCCCCGCGTCAAACGCGATTTCATCGCCCGGGCGCTGGCGGCGGGTTGATTGGCCGGAAAAAACCCCGCCGTTGTAAGCCTGGAGTCCACGCCCCAGGCTTGGGAGCTGTGTGGTGATGGGGATTCCTCTGCAAAATAAATCCTTATGACATAATCCGTAAAAATGTCATTGGATTTATCATGCCCACCACCCCCTACGACGGCCTCTACAAGCAGCTCTTCTCTCACCCGCCGATGGTCGAAGCCCTGCTGCGCGGCTTCGTGCATGAGGACTGGGTTT
>URNG01000041.1 GCA_900549295.1 uncultured Rhodocyclaceae bacterium | reverse complement strand
CAGGTGCCACGGATGCCACGGGCTGTTGCAGGCCGCCGATGCCGCCCATCATGCCGGAAGCCATGCCGATGCCCATCATGCCGGCAGCGCCGCCATTCTCGCCCGCCGCCTGCATGCCCGCCGCGACACTGGCCTGCAGGTTGGAATTGCCGCGCGCGCCCATCAGCGCGTCGGCGCGCTGCACGGTTTTCAGCAATTCGCGGGTGTTGGCGTCGTATTCGATCGAGACGATGGCCGTCTTGGCAATCACCAGCCCGCGATCGGATTTCCAGCGATAATTCGCCTCCACCGCCGCCGACAGGCTTTGGGCAAAACCCACGGCATCCTGCTGGATTCTGCTGATGCGGTTGCCCTTGCCCGGATCGTTGGTATACAGGCTGAACGCCGGCGCGAGCGAACCCACGACCTCGTTGAACAACTGGCTGGCCGCCGCGTTGTCGATATCGGTGAAATCGAAGACCTCCCCCGAGCGCAGATATTGCGCCGGCACGAAATTCTTCACGAACAGGATGGGATCGACGATCTTCAGCGTATACGAACCGCGCGTCATCGCGCCGACCTGCGTATTCAGGAAAGCGTCGTCCCAGTAGATTTCCGACTGCGTGCCGAAACGGTTATCCGGCAACTCCTTGAGGCAGACGAAGAAGGCCTGTTGCTGCGCCCCCGGCTGACCGCCGAACTTGAAACGCTCCCAGCTTTGCGTGACGAGCGAATCGAGCAGGCCATCGCCCGCAAAAATCGACTTCGAGTTGATCTCGTCCGAGCGCCATTCATAGCCCCCCGGTTCCGCCGCCAGGCCGGTGATCTGCCCATCCTGCACGAGCAACAGGCCATAACCTTCCGGCACCACGATTTTCGAACCGTTAGTGATGATGTTGGCCGAACCCTTGGTATTTGCCCCGCGTCCCGCGTTGGTGCCGCGCGGCGCGGCGGCAAACAGCGCCGAAGTCGCCGCCAGCCCGTCCGGCACAGTCAGGAAATCCTTCCACTGATCGGCCAGAGTGCCGCCAATCGAACCCGCCACCGCCTGAATGAGACCCATGAAAACTCCTCGCATGTCGCAACATATCCAAGCAGGCACCGCGCCTACTATGCGGGCAGAGTATAGCCCAGGACGCCCACCCCAGAACTTGCCGCCACAAGGGGAGCACGCAACCCAAAACCCGACGTACCCCAAAAGCAAAAGCCCCGGGGTTATCCGGGGCTTTTGCTTTGATTCTGTGGTGGTGTAGTTCCCCGGTAGAGGAAACTTCCCTGCCACACGGGCATTGCCACCGTGGGCGTGATTCTACACTGGTCGCGCATCCGAGGGAAAACGGGCCGCCCCCGCACATTTGCTCGCTGCCACAGGCTGTGAACGGTAGCAACGCCTTGGTCTTGAGGTCGTGGATTCGACGATTTGGCCAACATGGTCACCCTGCGTCCCTCCCTTCAACGAGACCATCCACTCTTTGCCCTTCGCAAGACATGCCTCGGTTACGACACCTGATCGCCGTCTAGCTCAGGACAGGTCTATAAAATAACTTGATTTTTTGCGCATTACGAGCACAATGAGAATTTATTTTTCTTTTATGGGGTGAATGCAATGCTGGTCGAGTTCCGCGTCAAGAACTTCCGCAGCCTGCGTGACGAGCAGGTGCTCAGTCTTGTTGCATCCAAGGACAAGACCCTGCGGGACACCCACACCCAGACAACTGGCATCAGTGCCGCGCCCACCTTGGTGCGCAGTGCAGTGGTCTATGGTGCCAACGCGAGCGGCAAGTCCAACCTGATCAAGGCACTGCAGTACATGCGGGGCGTGGTCACTGAATCGGCGACGGCGATCCAACCCGGCCAGTCTTTTGCAGTTCAACCCTTCCGACTCGACGCTGACTCAGCCAACCAGCCCAGCGAGTTCGAGGTCACGTTCCTGCTTGACGGTGTCCGCTACCAATACGGATTTGCCATGACGGCACAGCGCATCGTCAGCGAGCATCTTCTGGTCTACAAGGCCTTCAAGCCGCAGCGCTGGTTTGAGCGCCGCTTTGATGGCGAAACGGGCAAGGATGTTTATGAATTCGGCCCCGGCCTGAAGGGCCCCAAGAATCTATGGGAAGGTGCCACGCGCCCGAACTCTCTGTTCCTGTCGATGGCCGTGCAGCTCAACAGTGATGCATTGCGCCCAGTGTTCGACTGGTTTGTGAATCGGCTGGTGATCTTCAACGAACAGGCCCAGCTCAATCCGCAAGTCTCCATCCAGATGCTCAAGCAAGCCGATGGCCGCAAAGAGATCTGCAGCTTCCTTTCCTCTGCCGACATCAGCATCGCTGACATCGATGTGACAACGCGCAAGGTACCTGGACAGGCCGTTCACTTCGATCTGGTGGCGGGTAAAACCGAGGTGCGCACGGAAGAGATGGAGGAGCACAAACTACGCTTCCATCACGTCACCGAACAGGGCAAAGCCGTGTTTGAGTTGATGGATGAGTCCAATGGCACGCGCAATCTGCTATTTCTTGCGGGGCCCGTGTTGGACATCCTCCGCAAAGGGATGACACTGGTCATTGATGAACTCGACACCAGCCTGCACACCTTGCTGGTGCGCGAGTTGGTGCGATTGTTCCACCGTCCGGAAATCAACACCGGCGGCGCACAGCTGATCTTTACAACTCACGACACTTCGCTGCTGGATGCGCCCGACTTGTTCCGGCGTGATCAGGTGTGGTTTGTTGAAAAAGACCGCGATCAAGCCTCGGCACTGGTCGGCTTATCCGAATTCAGCCCGCGCAAGAACGAGGCACTGGAGCGCGGCTACCTCATGGGACGATACGGCGGTGTGCCATTTCTCAGCCATACCTTGGGGTTGGCGCACTGATGGCACGCGACAACTCACCCAAAGAGCGCCAGAAAAAACAACTGGAGCGAAAACAGGGGCGGCGTGCCAGTTACGACCGCATCCTGATTGTTTCCGAAGGCAGCAAGACGGAGCCGAACTACTTTCGGGAGATCCGTGCGGCCTATCGTTTGCACACGGCTAATGTGGAAGTCCGCCCCAGCGAGCTGGGCACTGCGCCGATTCAGGTTGTGCAATACGCGCAGGCGTTATTCGAGGATGGCGACCGGCGCAAGAACATTCAGCGCCGTGCTTTCGAGAAGGTCTACACGGTTTTTGACCGTGATGACCACGACAGTTATCACGCTGCGCTGGCGCTGGCGGCGTCACTGGATGGCAAGCTGAGGAATGATGCCAAGCAGCCAGTTGTTTTTCAGGCCATCGCCTCGGTGCCAAGTTTCGAGCTGTGGCTGCTGCTTCACTACAAAGACGTTCAAGCGCCGGTGCATCGCAATGAAGTGATGCGCCGCCTCAAGCTACACATTCCAGGTTATGAAAAAGGCGCAGGCAACGCATTTGCAATCACCGGCGAACATCTGACCATTGCCATCCAGCGTGCTGAAAGGCTGGCAGAGCGCTTCAGTGCACATGCTGAACCAGAGCCGTTCACTGCCATTGTAGAACTGGTCAAACTGCTGACGACGCTGCGCGGCTGGGAGTCGCCATGAATGCCACCGTGAATTGTGAGATTTTTATCAGCGATGCAACAAGTAAGAGGATTTGTTTGTGATGAATTTGTATGCCGCGCTTGATCCGAATAACCGAGACTGGATGAATCGGGCTATCACCGATATTCAGCGCCGCCACCAGGCATTCAAAAACTGGTGCAATGGCCGTGACGGGGCAGAGGTTTTATATGAACTGCTTTTCCCAAACAATATGCCAATCGTTGGCTACGTCTCCAATCGGAAGCGGGACAGACAGAATCCCAAGTACGCACAGATGGCGATTCGAATGAACGCTGCTGGGAGGGATTGGCCTTTTCCGGGAGGATGCGCCTTCATTGCCACGGGTAGCTGGCCCACCGAATCTTCTGCCCCACTCTTTCTAATCAACGGTTTCATTGAGGCTGCAGACCTTCCTGCACGACCTTTCGAGCGAGAAATTACTGCATTTGCAGTGCATGACAGCTTGCAACCTGCACCGGGTCAGCAGCGTATTCAGCGCGTCAACAACGTGCTCACACCACAATTGCTTGCCGACCTGCCACCCATTACGCAGCAAACCGAAAAACAGTTGACCGAGTGGACTGAATTCCTTCGATGGAAAGAAAGCCTTATTCGCCGCAAGGCGCGTGGTTTGCGCTATATCAGCCGCGAATGGCGCGACGAGCAGTTGTTTTTTCCTTGGTCGGGCAGAGCGTGCAGGCTCTTCAAAAAGACCGCAAGGCCTTGGGGCGAGACGACCTTGTTGCGTTTCAGGTCGGCCAATCCAAAGATCAGTGGATATTCGGATTACCTGAAAGAGAGGAGCGCCGCCTTCCCCGATTGGGTCAGGCTGGCAAGCTCTCGGAGCCTGCATCGTTACCGAAAGATAAGAAATTTCCCAAGAGCGATAACTCGCAGGAATGTCCTTGGCCTGCGCCTGTGCTTGCTGAATTGACCGTCTCACTGACCGAAGACG
This sequence comes from uncultured Rhodocyclaceae bacterium, assembly GCA_900549295.1. Lineage (GTDB taxonomy): Bacteria > Pseudomonadota > Gammaproteobacteria > Burkholderiales > Rhodocyclaceae > Azonexus. The sequence goes on along the minus strand of URNG01000041.1, from coordinate 20,308 downwards.
ACGCAAATGATCTCACCAATGCTGAGGAGCCAGATGCCTTGCGAGAGCGCATTCTGAGTCGGATTCCGGAGTCCGGCTTTTTGTCCATTTCAACAGCGGGCGACATGAGCCTGATCAAGCGCCATCAACAGGCGCTGCGGCAATTGCAGGAACAGGGTGGTTATGCACCGTATCTGACTGACTATCTGTTCGAGGCTGCACAGGTTTCCGTGCCGCAGCGTCTTGAGCCGGTGACGCAGTGGGCCAATGACAAACTGAACCCGGCCCAGAAAGAAGCCGTAGTCAAGATTCTTTCCGCACCGGATTTGTGCTTGGTTCAAGGGCCGCCGGGCACGGGCAAGACCACGGTGATTGCGGAAGCCATTGTGCAACTGGCGCGGCGCGGGCAACGGGTGCTGCTGGCATCGCAGGCGCATACCGCTGTGGACAATGCGTTGGATAGGTTGGGGCATGACGGCTCCTTGCGCGTAGTTCGGTTGGCACGGAATGAAAGCAAGGTGACGGAAGATGGTGCGGCCTTTGCGGGGCAGGCATCCTTGCAGCGTTACTACAAAGCATTGGCAGAGCAAACCGAAGACCGCCTTGCAGTGTGGAAGCGTGGTGACAAAGACTTGCGTCTATTGCAAGGGTGGCATGAGCGCGCAACTTTCGTGTTGCACGACGAGAAGGAGTTGAACGCCAGACGTGGGCCGCTTGAAACGGACTTGGAATCAGCTCGCAGCCAGACAAGGCAGGCGCAGCAGGCGTATGACGTTGCTTGTATAGCACTGGATGAGGACAAGGCCAAACGCCAGCGCCTACAAAGTGTTCAGGTCTTGCTGCATGGCGAAGCAGAAACGCTACATGGTGATTTGCGGGATGTAGAGCTGCCTGCCAGAAATCTGGCGAAAGCACTTGCTTCCTGCGGGGCGGCAGGATTGCTCGTGAAATTTTCGATGGACGACTGGCTGGCTCATGCTGGCAATCGAGGTGAAATGCTGGCGCACATGCTAGGTGCATGGCGGCGTTTCACGAAGGCGCGAGAAGCCATTTCTGCGGACATTCGCCGCCTGCGAGAAGCGGCGAGCGGCCCGATTCAGGATGCCAGCACCCGGCTACGCATTGAAGTGCTCCGAAACGAGGTCAAAGCCTTGGAGGAGCAGATGGAAAAAGACGACGCTTTCGTAGACGCTTGGAGAGCTACGCGCAAGGAGCTAAAAAATTTGGAGCAGGCTGGTGTTGGCTTGGAGCGAAGCCGTTATGACGGCTTGTTTAGCCAAGCCACCAAATGGTGCGTTCCCATTGAAAACTCGACTCTACTGGCTGACGAAATAGCTGCCAGCCTAGCGGAGTTGGAGAAGACGCAGCCGGTCATTGACCAGGCCATTGATACCCTCAAGCAATCCTTGCAGGCGCAGTTGTCGCAGCCCGCGCCTGAAGCTCCGAGCGATGGTCTTGTGCGAAGCGCACAGAGCCAGGAGCGCAGTGCTCAAAGCAACCTAGATGACTGGGATGAGCAACGCAGGCAGCATGAGCAGAAGGTTGAGGAGCTGTTGCAGGATGAGGCAATCACCCAAGATGGCCGGTTGCCGCTAGAGCCTGCTGCGACGCTGTCGCAACGCATCGACACTGTCACCCAAGTCATCAAGGCCTTGGAGCAACGCCAGGCCAGCCTACAGCATGAACGTCAGACATGGGGGCCGGTGCTGGAAGACTGGGTACGGGATTTGAGCCGTAACAACGCCGCTAAAGAAGATTGGCAGCACCTTGGCGCAGATTTTCTGGCGAGCTGCAATGTGGTGGCCATTACTTGCAACGAAAACGAGCGAACGCTGGACGATGCTGGGCAGACGAGTTTTGATGTCGCCATCATTGATGAAGTGAGCAAGGCTACCCCGTTGGAATTGTTGATGCCCCTGATGCGCGCACGCCGCGCCGTGCTGGTAGGTGACCACCGCCAACTACCACCGCTATTTCAGGAAGGCGACGAAGCCCGCAGCTTCATGGATGAAGTAGAAGAAAACGAAGCGGCCAACGCTGAGGAAAACAGCGCAGATAACCTTGCCGAAGCCCAGACCTTGCTGACCCGCGACAATCTACGCCGCTTCGAGAAAATGGTCACAGCTTCGTTGTTCAAGTCTCATTTCGAGATGGCGGACGAAGCCATCCGCGCACGACTCAATGTGCAGTTCCGCATGCACCCACAAATCATGGCAACGGTGAACCACTTTTACGAAGGCCAGTTGGAGTGCGGCCTCCGTCGGCCGGACGATGATCCGGATCCTAAACTTCGTCGTGTTCACGGACTGACCTTGAAAAGTTTGGACGGCGGTTCGCCCCTGCTCACTCCGGACGACCATGCACTGTGGGTGGACACGACCTACAACCTAAACAATCAGATTCACCGCGAAGACATGGACGGTAACCAGCCCCGGCGTACCAATCGCCTGGAAGCAGAGTTGATTGCGGAAACACTAGAGCAAATTGAGCGGCAATCCGCTGCACAAGGCTACTCTAGGTCAAATAAATGCAAAGTCGGTGTGGTGTCTTTTTACGCCAACCAATGCCGGGAAATTCGTGCAGCGATCCGCCGCCGCAGGCCCAAAGAGTCCAATGGGCGATTTGATTGCCTGGATGTGGAGGTCAATACAGTGATTCGTTATCAGGGCAAGGAAAAGTCTATCGTGCTGGTCAGCATGGTGCGCCACGATGGATATGACCCTTTGCGCTCGGGCAATCAGCCCCGGCGTCGCTCCAGCAAGGCCAATGTCGCTCGTTTCGAATTCATCAATGTGGCCTTTTCTCGCGCGCAGGCATTGCTGATCGTCTTCGGCGCGAAAAGCATGTATGTATCCTATGAGGTAGATTTGCCGCGAATGGACAGTGCTGGCAGCGTGAAGCGGGCCGTTTACAAGGACATTCTTGAGCAACTGGATCGCGATGCACGGCTGGTTCCGGCAAGGCAGTTGATGTCACCCGATATGCTGTCTCCGCAACCGCAGCGTGGCAGGTTCAATGCTCCACCCAATCGGACGACTGCGCCCAAGGGCGGCAGCTACGGTAATCGCGGAGGCCGCGCATGAAGCTGGGAGAAATTTCCGTTCCCTTGCCTTTGTATCGGATTGAATCCGATGTGACTTATCACACCGAACGTAAGCCCACAGTATTTGAACGGATGGTGTTGCGACTGTGTGATCCTGGACTCCATTTGCCGGACAAACAGAACCTGTCTTTGCTGAGTATTTTCCGTGATCAACTGGGTGCAGGCGATGTGCGTGAACTGCTGGAAGGCTGCGTATCTGAGCTTTCCGCCTTGGGTGCTCTGCCCACACGTTACGCTCTGGATACGCTCAAGGCACCTCTAACTGAGCTTGAATTGACTGCCGATGGCATGCAATTTTTGCGCAGCGACAGCCTGCCGGTGCGCTCGCGTACGGTTAAGGTCTGGCATCGCTATGACCCTATCAGCGACGAGGTTAAACCTACGCAAAATGATGGAGTGCGTCTCGGCCAAAGTGATTTCGGTCGCGTCAGTATCGCCGATCAGGCTTTAAGGCCGCAAAATCCGCTGTCGCAGGTTGAACGCGCCATAGCGCAAGAAACGTATGACTGGAAAAACCCTGCGACAGTTATAGACCGCATCGCGCCCCTGGTGCAGCCTGCGGGATGGGGAGAGCGCCGACTCGAGATCTCGTGTAGCGAGGATGGCGCACTGTCCGCAAGTGCTCCGCGTGATGCTGCGTTACAGCGTTGGCTGGAGCAAGCACAACCCGAACTGGCATGGGAAATTCTGTTTGCTGATGCGCTGACAAGTGAGCCGGACTCCTTGCTGCCCATCGTTGATTCTTCTGTTTTACGAGATGCCCGCACTGCTTGTCCCATTGCCGCAACTAAAGCGGAGGCAGCCAGAGCGTGGTTGTGCATCGTTGCTCAAGGGGGTGCCGCAGCAGATACAACAACACCCACTATCGTTTTAACGTCTGAAGTGAACGCACCTGAGCTGGTTGCCAATGGCAAACAACCAACTGCGCTCACACTGCGCGTGCCCACCCCGGCAGAAATTATGACGGGATTTCGCAGCTTGTCTCTTTCGCGAATCGATGGAGCGAATGCTCAAGTAGAGGTGGCCGGCAATTTTCGCATCTATTGGGCTGGACAGCCACGCTCGTGCAGCCTGTCGGTAACTTTGAGCGACCAAGCTGCAACTGCGCTTTGGGCTAATCTACGCAGAAATTTAGATGTTGCCTGCGAGGACTCTGACGACCCGCGCATTGCATTCATGCCTGTAGCATGGCGGGATGGTAATGCAATCGGCGAAACAGTGTGGCCATGGCTTGCCACGCGTGCTGAACAGCCACTGGACAATCTGATGATGTTGGTCGAATCGGCCATGCAAGCAATTGCTTTGTGGCGTCCTGGTAGAAAAGACTGGAGTTCTGCGTGGGAAGGATCTCTGGCAAAGGCTATTGATGAGTCGTTGAGGTATACCCCCAATCAGCTTGAAATTGAAGAGGTCATTTCTCTTTTGGCTCAGATAGCTCAGATGCTGTCTGCAGACAGGGCTTTTCCACTGCAAGTCGCGCTCCTGCGTCACGCGGCTCCCATGCGGGCCTTGGAATCATTGGCAAAGCTGCGATCTGCTTTGCCTTCCACTACTGAAATTCCAGAAGAATTGCTTTCCATCAAGTTGCGGCAAGTGTGGCTGGAGCACGCATTGGAACGAAAAGAGTTGAAGCTATATGGCCCGCACGCCATGCAGCAGCCATTGCAAGATATTGAGAAAGCTGTTCAGAATATTTATAGGAGTATTGGCGAACAGGCGTTGGAAGCAGCGGGTACTAATCAAATGGATGTACGTACCTTGACCCCTCATGCCCTGGATGCTGTGTGCACTTGGCGCAAAGCTGCGGAGAGTTTCCACAGCCTAAAGATATCGCTACCCCTCTGGGATGTGATGAATGACGCGGTGGAAAGCTGGAATCACCTGGCGCAGGAAAAGTTGGCTCCAGTTGAGGCGGGGCATCGCATCGTGGTGCTGGATACCAGCGCTCTGATGGAGCACCCAGAGCTTTTGCAGGAGCTGCGCTCCAACGATATTCCGGTCGTGCCGCATCGCGTACTGAGCGAGTTGGATGGGTTGAAAACCAGTGAAGATGAGACTCGCTCGGTCAAAGCGCGCGCGGCCATTCGTCAGTTGGATGCAGCTACGTCAAGCATCCGCCATGCAACAGAATACACGGCCTTACTGCCAGCCGAATGGGATGCCAAGGAATCTGACCATGCCATTCTTTCAGCCGCACTGTTCTTCCGACTGAACGAAGTTTTGTTTGTGAGCAATGACATCAACCTGCGCAACAAGGCGCAGTCGCTTGGCCTGAAAGCGCAAGATTCCAATTCTTATGTGTCGCCGTCTGTTGCGTCAGGCATGCAATCACGGAAGCAAGGTAACCGGAAAAAACAGAGGAAATGAAACCATGAGCCGCGCCGATGAATACCGCTACCAAATTGAACGACGACGCAAGCAAGAGCTTGCTCAGTAGCGTGTGCGTGAGACAACTCGTCCTTTTTTAGAGCGTTATCGCAGCGTCTTAAATGATGTCGCCAGCCAAGGGTTGGATGATGTTGTTCCAGCCGAATTTCACGAGTTGAGTTCCGAACTTCAACGCATGGAGGCTTTGTTGGAGTCTGATCCGTTTGCTGCCCGAGACATGAGCCGCTCTCTGGGGGGGCGATTTCACGGCTTGCCTCGGCTTGCACGTAAACAACGCCGTTCCCGCCACGAAGCGGAGCAGGCCGCAGTCGAGGCGTTTCGCAAAGCACAACAAGCTGAGGCTGAAAGACAGTTGCAGTTGAAGGCAGAGCTTGAAACAGCATGGCGTGAAGGCTTGAGTGGCTGGAGCACGCCCGTTGCACTCAACGCAGCATTCGGCGAGTTGCAGAAGCTGCGTGAGCAGCTGCTGGGTAATGCTCCCAGTAACATGACCCCAGTGCAAATTTCGGCTGCCTTACGTGACGTTCAAATGCGATATGAGGCAGATGCTGAACACCAATTACAGGAAGCTAAAAATCGTGCTCAGCGCGAGGCTGTGGCCGACGTACTGGCAGTACAAAGAACGCAGTTGGAGCAGGAGGCGAGCAAAGGAAATAGTGAACGCACCGCCAGATTGCGCGAGGCGTTGGCGCACGCATCAGGACTAGCACCTGCAGAACAAACTGAAGCCTTGAGCCAGTTGGTGCAAGAGCAAGATGACGCAGCTGTAGACGAAAGCCAGCGACGTGAAGTTGTGCGGGCGGTTTATCAGTCACTGCAACAAGCGGGTTTTGTTGTGGATGGGCCAGAGCATCTTGTGTCGAAAGGTCAGGACGAGGTGCTGATTCGTGCTCGTCGCCCTGCTGGTGCGCAGGCAGATTTCCGTGTCAACCTGAGCGGCCATCTCAGCTACAAATTTCATCAGTACAAAGGCAAAACGTGCGAGAAGGATGTCGCTCCTGTCATGGCAACGCTACAAGATGCGTACAGCATAAACCTGAGTGACAAGCGCGTGATTTGGGTCAACCCCGACGATCAGGATCAGGATGCCCGTCCTTACCCTGACGCCGCTCAGGAGAGAAACAAATGAGTTCAACTTTGTTGCCGTGGCAGGAAGACTTTCGCCGTGAATGCGGTATACGACGCGGTGTGATTTTGCACGGTAATACGGGCGACTTGACCACCGATCCTGATGCGCCTGGGCAATGGACAGCGTTGCCTATCGCACTAACAAATTTGTTGCGTCAGCGCGGGTACCAGTATGTGGTTTTCTGGAATCGAATCAATGGTGTCAGCGGCGTTGATGCGAGGACTTGGGGAGATTTGCAAAGCGCAGTTACGCAACCTGCCGTGAGAGATAGCGCTCCCGAAGGAAATGCTTATGACATGGGCGACTTGCCACCGACACCTGCCCCAAGTCCAGCATCGTCCACTGGCATTACTGCCAGTGCGGATGACTTTCTGGCAGTTGCTGCGCAATGGCTGCGGCAATCGCGAACCGAAAAGCCAGTCGCTTTTGTGCTGGACTGGACGCAATATTTGTTTGGAAGCGTCAATTCGTTGAGTGAGAACGAACGCGGCTGGCTGCTGCGTCTGGGACAGGCGACTCGTGATGCAGCCGTGGTTCGTAATGCTGAAAGCATTGGTCAACCTCAATCACTGCTGGTGCTGCTGTGTGGAGGCTTGAATGTGTTGCCACCATCTATCTACCTGAACAATCCATTGTTCAGGGAAATAGCCATCCCCTTGCCGACACGGCAGATTCGTGAGTCTGCCGTGCTGGGTTTGAAAGAAGCGTTTCGACTGACCCCCCCTTTGCAGCAAGGCGGGCGGGAGTTGGCTGACTTCGTGGATGGCTTGGAAGGCCAAAGCATCCGCGACATTCATAATCTGGCACGACTTTCGCGACAGGAGATGGAAACCTCAAGTGCCTTATCTCTTCTTAATCTGTATCGCCACGGACGCAGGCACAGTCCCTGGGAACAACTGGATCACAAAAAACTTCAGACCATTGTTGAAACTTTGGGGCAGCGGGTCAAAGGGCAAGGAGATGCCATTGAATCGGTACGACGCATCCTTGTGCGTGCCTTTACCGGTCTTTCGGGACTTCAGCACTCATACAGGCAGCGTACACCCAAGGGCGTTTTGTTTTTTGTCGGCCCTACGGGTGTAGGTAAAACTGAACTGGCGAAATCCATTGCCGAGTTTCTTTTCGGTGATGAAGAGGCCTGTATCCGCTTCGATATGTCCGAATTTAACCACGAGCATGCTGACCAGCGACTGGTGGGCGCTCCTCCAGGTTATGTTGGTTATGAGGCTGGCGGACAGCTAACCAATGCGGTCAAACAAAGACCTTTTTCCTTGCTTCTGTTTGATGAAATTGAGAAGGCGCACCCGCGCATTCTTGATAAATTCTTGCAAATCTTGGAGGACGGACGTTTAACGGACGGCAAGGGAGAAACGGTGTTGTTCTCGGATACCGTCATCGTCTTTACATCGAACATTGGCGCAGCCGAGGTGAGTTACGAAAGCCAGGATGTGCGCAATGACTTCATCCAGAAAGTTCGACAGCATTTCGTGCATGAATTAAAACGCCCAGAGTTGCTAGGGCGCATTGGCGAAGCCAACATTATTCCTTTCAACTTTATGCGTGACGATAGCTTCTTGGCTGATATCGCCCGCGCCAAGTTGGAGCCATTGCGAAAAGGGCTGAAGGATAAATGGGATGTTTCCGATTTGAAGCTGATTAGGGAGACTGAAGTACTGGCTTTGCTGATCAAGGATGTGGATCGTAGAACGGGTGGTCGCGGCGTCCCCAACGCACTGACCAATAAACTGATTGATCCATTGGCTGATTTTTTGTTTGAAAAAATGGCCGCTCCTGATCAGGTTAGGGGTAAGACAATTGAAGTTCGTATTGCCGGTGGCAAATTGTTATTCGAGCTGGAGTGACATGTGTATTGGCTGAACGTGGCATCTCGCTTACCTTGCACCGAGGCCGAAGGGCCTGGGCGAAGAGCTGCATTGTGGGTGCAAGGCTGTAACAAACGCTGTCGCGGCTGCTGCAATCCCACGTATCTACAATTTGCTGAACGTGAGCTGGTTTCGGCTTCATCGGTTCTCGACTGGCTGGAAAATGCGCATCATACCCACGACCTCGAAGGAGTGACCTTTCTCGGCGGTGAGCCCATGTTACAAGCACAAGGTTTGGCTGTCGTTGCACAAGGAGCCCAGTCGCTGGGACTGTCTGTGATGGTATTTAGTGGATACACAAAAACTGAGCTTGAAGTGCTGCAGTTGCCTGGTGGTGTTCAGCTGCTTCAATATACGGATGTGTTGGTGGATGGCCAGTATGACGCGAACTTGCCTGAGCATAGTCGCCGTTGGGCGGGTTCAACGAATCAAAAATTCCATTACCTGACAACGCGTTATGACGACCGAATTGAAATTGATGGTGAAGTTGAACGTGTTCTTGAGGTTCGTCTGAGAACTGACGGCTCAATGTTTATAAATGGATGGCCAGAAAAGGTATTGCGCTGAATGATTTGGCGCTGACAAACGATATTGATTCGCATAAACCTCATCCGTCATCGCAAATATTTAAAATTATTTACAACAAGAACCTATGCATTGGCACAAGGTTGGATTGAGGCTTTTAATGTATTTTCAGGGGCACCTCCTATACATCGACATTACACAAATATGCGGCATCGGCTGTGCTTTTTGTATGTACGCCGACAAGCACCAAGCGGGCATCAGCATGAAGCTATCAACGTTGGCGCGGGAAAACCTTGCTAGGTTGATCAATACCTCGGAAGTCAAGCGCATCTCCATCAGTGGTGAAGGCGAACCACTCAACAACGCCAAAGTGTTCCACGAGATTCTCGGGTTGTCCGAAGGTGGCAAGTGCTTCGAATTCATCACCAGTGGGTTCTATCCACATGACAAGATGGCGGATTTCTACGACGCGACGAGCCGCATTGTTTCGGGCAGTGGCGACACCTGCAACATCCGCCTAAGTACCGATAGCCACCATATTGAGAAGGTCAAATGGCGGGCTCATGGTTTTAGTCTGGACTACCTGCGGCGCCAGCGACCACCTGGGCTCAGTTTCTCGTTCCGCTCGATCGACACCGATCGCGACTTCACTCGCGCGTACTTGAAGTCCGAACTGCTCCACTGGGGCATTGAAGCAACCATTGAACCACGCAGTGTGCTGGAAGACGTACTGGTCGCAGACGGCGAGTGCTTCGGCATAGACTACAAGAACCTCGTACCCCCTGCTCCAGGAACCGCGCCTGGCTATCTGGATATGTTGGGCTACATCAAGGCGATCGAGTCCAAGATCAACAAGCCCTTCACCTTCGGCAGTCTGAATAAACCGCCGCAGGCCAACGGCTTGGATGTCACGGTAAAGCCTAACGGCGATATATACCTGTATGGCATCGAGAATCAGCGCTTGGGCAACATTCACTTTGATCGGGTCGACTGGCAACGGCTGGTCGACCACGTGCGGGAAACCCGCGAGCCAACCATTCCCATCGGCACACGCACAAACCATTGACGAAAAACGCCGCCTGCGTGTGCCACGGCGAAGAAGTTGGCGCAGGTTTCGAGAGAAGATAGGGCGAAACAGGGGCGAACCGAGCGCGTGGTGGCGGTCGGGCGACCGGAGGGTCGCACACGCAGAATGGGCGTGAACCCCGCGTGGTGCGCGGATTCCGCAAACGAAAACGCCCAACCGAGAACGGTTGGGCGCTGAATAGTGGTGGTGATGGGCAGAATCGAACTGCCGACCTATGGGTTATGAATCCATCGCTCTAACCGTCTGAGCTACATCACCACGCCGGGGTGCGGCTTAAGGGCGCGAATTATAGGGGCGGGGCGGGTGGTGGTCAACCGGGTTATAATCGCGCCTTTTCGTTCGCAACCCTTGCGGGCGCACCGGCTGCATGCGGTGCGTTTTGTTTTCAGGCCTCTCCAAGAACGCTTATGCCGAAGAAATTATTCATCCGCACCTTCGGGTGCCAGATGAACGAGTACGACTCCGAGAAGATGCTCGACGTGCTCCACGCCGCCGAAGGAATCGTCAAGACGGACAATCCCGAGGAGGCGGACATCATTTTGTTCAACACCTGCTCGGTGCGCGAGAAGGCGCAGGAGAAGGTGTTTCACGATCTGGGCCGGGTGCGGCCCCTGAAGGAAAAGAATCCCGATCTGGTGATCGGCGTCGGCGGCTGCGTGGCGAGCCAGGAGGGCGAGGCCATCGTGCGCCGTGCGCCGTACGTGGATGTGGTGTTCGGGCCGCAGACCCTGCACCGCCTGCCGCAACTGATCGCCGAGCGCCGGGCGAAGGGCAAGGCGGCGGTCGATGTGTCGTTTCCCGAAATCGAGAAGTTCGACGCCCTGCCGCCAGCGGAAATCAAGGGCGCGACGGCTTTCGTGTCGATCATGGAGGGCTGCTCCAAGTTCTGCACCTACTGCATCGTGCCGTACACGCGCGGCCAGGAAATTTCGCGGCCGTTTGCCGACGTGCTGACCGAGGTGGCCGATCTGGCCACGCACGGCGTCAAGGAAGTCACCCTGCTCGGGCAGAATGTCAATGCCTACCGGGGCGACATGGATGGCACAGAAGAAAAGGCCGACTTGGCGCTACTGATCGAATACATCGCGGAAATTCCCGGCATCGAGCGCATCCGCTACACCACGTCGCACCCCTGCGAGATGAACCAGCGCCTGATCGACGTGTACCGCACAGTGCCGAAGCTGGTGTCGCACCTGCACCTGCCGGTGCAAGCGGGTTCGGATCGCGTGCTGGCGGCGATGAAGCGCGGTTATACGGCGCTCGAATACAAGTCGGCGGTGCGCAAATTGCGCGCGGCGCGGCCGGACATTTCGCTATCCACCGATTTCATCGTCGGCTTTCCCGGCGAGACGGACGCCGATTTCGAGAAAACCATGAAACTGATCGACGAAGTCGAATTCGATGCTTCCTTCAGCTTCATCTACAGCCCGCGCCCCGGCACGCCGGCGCTCGATCTGGCCGATGACACGCCGGCCGAGATGAAGTCGGCGCGGCTGATGCGGCTGCAAAAGCGCATCGACGAACTGGCGCAGAAGGTCAGCCAGTCCATGGTCGGCAGCGTGCAGCGGGTGCTGGTGGAAGGGCCGTCGAAGAAGGATGCCAATGAACTGGCCGGGCGCACCGACAACAACCGCATCGTCAATTTCGCCGGCGGGTCTGCCAACAGCGCACGCCTGATCGGCCAGTTTGTCGACGTGCGCATCCTGCAATCCCTATCGCACAGCCTGCGCGGCGAAATCGTGACGCGGGAAATCTGAGGTGAGCAGCAAAACCGCCCCGCACAATCCGAAGGATTCCAACCCCAAGCCGGATTCCCGCCCCATCGAAATCGCGCTGACGCCGCTCGACAACGGCTGGCTCGCCAACCTGTGCGGGCCGCTCGACGAGAACATCCGGCAGATCGCAACCGGCTTCGACGTCAGTATCCGCCGCCGCAACGAGCGCTTCGCCATTACCGGCGTCAACGCCCGGCGCACGGCGGACGCCCTGCACCACTTCTACGCACGGGCCGGGCAGCCGCTGTCGGTCGATGAAATCCAGTTGGGCCTGATCGAGCTGACCAACGCCCCGGTGCGCCGCATCGACCGCGCCGCGGATAGCCCCAACGGCGGCCCGCAGCTCATCACGCGCAAGAACGAACTACACGGGCGCACGCCACGTCAGGTCGAATACCTCAAGCACATCCAGGCGCACGACATCACGTTCGGCATCGGCCCGGCCGGCACCGGCAAGACCTATCTGGCGGTGGCGAGCGCGGTGGATGCCTTCGAGCGCGATCAGGTCGAGCGCATCATCCTCACCCGCCCGGCGGTGGAAGCCGGCGAACGGCTCGGTTTCCTGCCCGGCGACCTGACGCAGAAGATCGACCCCTATCTGCGCCCCTTGTACGACGCCCTGTACGACCTGATGGGGGCCGAGCGCGTCGCCAAGCTGTACGAAAAGCGCGCCATCGAAATCGCGCCGCTCGCCTTCATGCGCGGGCGCACGCTCAACCACGCCTTCGTCATTCTCGACGAAGCGCAGAACACCACGCCGGAGCAGATGAAGATGTTCCTCACCCGCATCGGCATCGGCGCCAGGGCGGTGGTGACCGGCGACGTCACCCAGATCGACCTGCCGAAAGGCCAGAAAAGCGGCCTCAAGGAAGCGCTCGACGTGCTGCACGACGTGCGCGGCATCGCCTTCACCGAATTCAGAAAGGAGGACGTGGTGCGTCACCCGCTGGTGGCGCGCATCGTCGAAGCCTATGAAAACCGCCAGCAAACGTCTTGATCTGAGCGTACAGTATGCCTGCCCGCGCGAAGGGCTGCCCCAGCGCGCCGATTTCCTGCGCTGGGTGCGCGCCGCGCTGGAGGGCGGCGGCAGCGTCACCATCCGCCTGGTGGAATCCGAGGAAGGCCGGGCGCTGAACCGCGATTACCGGGGCAAGGACTACGCCACCAACGTCCTCTCCTTCCCCTACGACAGCGAGCCGCGCACCGTCGGCGACCTCGTCCTCTGCCCCGAAGTCGTCGCCCGCGAAGCCGCCGAGCAAGGCAAGGCACTGACCGCTCACTACGCCCACCTCACCGTACACGGCATGCTGCATCTGCAAGACCAGGACCACGAAGATGACGCCAGCGCCGAGGCCATGGAAGCGGAAGAAGTGCGGATTCTGGCTGGATTGGGGATTGAAAACCCTTATTTATGGGAAGGAGGAAGGGAGAAGGGGGAAGGGTAAGCCGCCCTTCTCCCCTCCCTCCAAACAATGGACAAACCTTCTTTCATCGAACGTCTTTCATCGCTACTGCTGCGTGAACCCGAGGATCGGGCGCAGTTGCTGCGGATTTTGCAGGCGGCGCACGAGAAGAATCTGCTGGATGCCGATGCCCTGGGAATCATCCAGGGCGCGCTGGCGGCTTCCGAAACACCGGTGACCGAGGTGATGATTCCGCGCGCGCAGACCGATGTGATCGACGTCAACGCCGCCTTCGACGTGATCCGGAAAACCGTCATCATCGCCGGCCATTCACGCTTTCCGGTGATCGAGGGCGACCGTGACAACGTGCTGGGCATCCTGCTGGCCAAGGATTTGCTGCGCCAGCCTGCGCCGGAGCATTTCGATTTGCGCCAGTGGCTGCGCCCGGCCGTTTTTATCCCCGAATCGAAGCGTCTGGACGTGCTGCTGCGCGAATTCCGCGTCTCGCGCAATCACATGGCCATCGTGGTCAACGAATACGGCGGCATGGCCGGGCTGGTGACCATCGAGGACGTGCTCGAACAGATCGTCGGCGACATCGAGGACGAATACGATTTCGACGAAACCCACGACAACATCCGCGCCGACGCGGGCGGTCGCTACCGGGTCAAGGCCACCACCGGCATCGCCGATTTCAACACCGCCTTCTGCACGAATTTCCCGGACGAGGAATTCGACACCATCGGCGGGTTCCTGATGGGCGAACTCGGCCACGTCCCCAAACGCAACGAATGTTTCGAGTTCTCCGGCATCCGCTTCCAGGTGTTGCGCGCCGACAGCCGCCGCCTGTACACCCTGCTGGTCGCCCCGCTTGCGCCGGAACCCGCAGCCGCCGGTTAAAAAACGCGCATGCTGCCCCTGCTACGCCACCAAGCCGTCTCCGGCTATCTGCTCCCCTTGCTGCTGGGCGTTACCGGCGTCCTGTGTTTTGCGCCGTTCGGGTTTTTCTGGGCCGCGCCACTCGTCTGGCTGGGGCTCTTCCTGCTGTTTGAACGCGCCGCCTCCGCCCGCCGGGCGGCGCTCGCGGGTGGGCTGTTCGGCCTGGGATTTTTCCTCGCGGGCGTCTCCTGGATTTTCGTCAGCCTGTCCGTTTTCGGCGGCATGCCCGCCTGGCTGGCGGCACCAGCCACTTTCCTTTTCTGCGCTGGGCTGGCGCTTTACCCCGCCCTGAGCGGCTTCTTCTACCGCCGTTTCCGGCCTGCCGCCTTCTGGCAACGTATCCTCTTTTTTGCCGCCCTCATCGCTTGCGCCGACTGGCTGCGCGCCTGGGTTTTTACGGGGTTTCCCTGGCTTGCGCTCGGTTACAGCCAGACGCCGCCCAGCCCGCTGGCGGGTTTTGCGCCGGTATTGGGCGTTTTCGGCCTCTCCTTCCTGCTGGCCGGCATGGCCGCCGCGCTGGCCCGCCCCCGCCACGGCCTGCCGCTCGCCGCCCTGCTCTGCCTCGCCGGTTTCGGCCTGCAACAGATCGAGTGGAGCGAAGCGCACGGCCCAACGCTGAAAATCGCGCTGGTGCAAGGCAACGTCCCCTTGCAGATGAAATTCGACCCAGCCGCCTTCGGCCAGACGCTGGCGCTGTACCGCGAACTGATCGCCAGCCACCCGGCGGATCTCGTCATCCTGCCGGAAACCGCCCTGCCCGCCTTCATCGACTACCTGCCGGACGGCTATCTGGATGAACTCGCCGCCCTTGCCCGCCCGCACGGCGGCAACATTCTGGTCGGCACCCTCAGCGGGCATCCGCGCGGTGCCTATTTCAACAGCGCCGTCAGCCTGGGCGCGGCACCGACGCAGGTGTACAGCAAACAGCATCTGGTGCCGTTCGGCGAATTCATCCCGCCCGGTTTCGCCTGGTTCATGGCGCAGGCGAACATCCCCATGTCGAGTTTCTCTGCCGGGCCGACGCCACAAAACAGCTTTGCCTTCGGCGCGGGCGATGCGGCCTATCAGGTGGCGGCAAATATCTGTTACGAAGATGCGTTCGGCGAAGAAATCATCCGCGCCCTGCCCGCCGCCGGCATTCTCGCCAATCTTTCCAACACCGCCTGGTTCGGCGATTCGCTCGCGCAACCGCAACACCTGCAGATCGCCCGCCTGCGCGCCCTGGAAACGGGCCGCCCGATGCTGCGTGCCACCAACACCGGCATGACCGCCGCCATCGACACCCGGGGCCGCATCACCGCCCAACTGCCGCCCTTCACCCGCGCCGTGCTGCAAACCGAGGTGCGCCCGCATCGGGGAACAACCCCTTACAGCCGATTCGGCAATTGGGGTGCGCTCGGCTTGATCCTTCTTGGTTTGGTGTTGAGCAGAAAACGCCGCGCCTGGCCCATCTAGGGAAAATCCGTTCGCCCCGAGCTTTGCCGAAGGGCATTGCCAGCAAAATCGAACGGTTTTGATTTCCCCTGGAACCTTTCCCCTGGAACCGCTCAGGCGCTGCGCTTCACCGATTGCAAAGCGGCTTCCAGACGCCGGCGTTCGGTCATGACCTTGGTGGAATAGCGCCGCTCGGAATCGTTGATGGCACCGCCGAACTGCTGCAGGCCGGGAACCAGGCCGCCATTGCGGGCAATGGATTCGCGCAGGATGCGGGCGCCGATCTGCACGTTGGTGATGGGATCGAAGAACGGCAGGGCGCCTGCATCTTCCGGCAGTTTGTCGCTGTGAAAACGCGGCATGACCTGCATCAGGCCCTGCGCGCCGACCACGCTTTGCGAAAAGGGGTTGAAGCCGGATTCAACGCCGATCACGGCGACGATCAGCAAGGGATCGAGTCCCAATTCGTGGCCACTATCCTGCGCGGCCAGGAAAATCGGCACCAGAACCTCATTCGACACCCGATAGCGGCGGGCGACCGAATTCAGCGCCTGCTGCATGCTCGGCAGGAGGCGCTTGCCTTCGGCCAGGAGCATTTGCGACGCCTCGTCGCCCGCGCTCGCCAAAGCATGGCCCGCCGCGTCCTCGCTCGCATTGACGCCCGCCGGGAACATAGCCTGCACGCCGTCGATGAACCCCGAATGCCCCTGGTAGGTGCCGGCCAAGCCAAGCACAAAAATGACGCCGGCCAGCATCAATACCTTGCGCACGGCGTGCGCGAAAATTTCAAAAGCCCGCAAAAACGCCGGCGAAACGAATTGTGAAACCGCTCGAGAAGCAATCATACGTCCTCCTTTACTGGATCGCCGACCGGAAAAAACACAGCGCGGCAATGGTTTAAGTCGGTACGGCACCGGAGGTTTTCAATCCATGAAAACGGGCGGGAACTCCCGCCGGGCGGCGCTTGCAAATAGGTTATCGGTGCGCCGGCAATCCGGTGCTGCACTGCAGCAAACGGCGCATTCTATTGATTTATTGGGAGAAGTCAATCCACGCAAGGCAATCGGACAGACGCCGGTGTCGGCTGCGCGCAACAAACCCCTAATCCGCAGACACCGGCATCAGCCCCCGGGTGCCGCCCGATCTTCCGTCATTTCCAAGGACCACGGCTGGACGAGGCTGCGGATCAACTCTTCCGGCTTTTCCGTGATTTCCTTGCCGTCGCGGTAGAGCAGTGCCACACGGAACCCCCCTCCCGGAACGGCTTGCGCGGCCACGTTATCCGGGCTGATGGTGACGCGCCCCAGTTGACGCTGGGTGGGCCAGCGCACATCGCCATAGGCGTGATAAACGAGTTCGGAACACACGATACGATCCGTGGATTCAACGTCAAAATTGAAATCATAAGCCTTGCCCACCTGACGCAGGGTTTGCAGGATGACTTCGGCACGCTGCGCATCGCCGATCGCATGCGGGCGCATCAGGACCAAATCGTCGACATTCATGAAATGGCGCAAGGTGTTCATCTTGACGCCGGCCCGCAGGGCCTCGACCACACCCCGTCCGGCACGAATCCTGGCTTGATGCGGCTGCACCACCGGGTTTTCCCAAATCCCCAAATCGCGCAATTCAGCCTCGTTTCCCACCCAGATGGCCACGTGGCCATAATGGCCGGGGATGAAACTATCCGTCAGACGAAACGGCGTTTTTTCCAGCAATACGTCGCCGGCGCGCACGTTTTGCGTCAGTTTCTGCAGGCTGTCCGCATCGCCGTCGAGCTTGCCCCGCCGTAATTCGACCAGCCCGACGGCATTGCCAAAGAACAGGCTGGAGAGATTGACCCCTTCTTTTTTGAGCTTGTTGAGGGTATCGAGCGTAAACAGGCTGAAAAACCCGAGTTGCCGCCCGACATAACCCAATGGCTCGAAACGGCGCACCATCTGGTAAGCCGGGCTTTGCTCGATCAACTGCCCCAGATACCGTTCCGCACCATTTTCCGAAACTGCGAGAAATTGCGCATGCCGTTCGTACCAACTCAGCGCACGCTGCGCCCGGGCGCGGTTGAGCGCCGAATTGAACGACATCGCAATACGCGTCAGCTCCCCGCTCGGTAAAGCGAATCCCTTGTCCTGGCTATTCAGATGCTGACGCAACGAAGGATTGGCGCGATACAAACCCACCGCCGACAAATAGTTGTCATACAGCAGCAACGCCGCCGACAAGGACATCGCCACGCCTGTCGCCTGAATACGCGCCTGCCGCGGATCTTCCGGCACCGGCATTTCGAGCCAGCATTCATGCGCATTGACCGCCTGCAGGAGTCGATGGCGCATGGCAAGCATGTCGGCCGCGCCCTGGTTCAGGCGGCGCAGGTCGCTGCCGGAGTAGGCTTCTTTCCGGGCATCCTTCTCTTGCAATTCTTCCAGAAAATCGACCGCGCGCGCCCGCAGGCTCAGAACCTCCTCGCTCAGTAGCTGATGCTGCGCAAGCTCGTTTTCCAGCACATCCGCCGCCGGCAGCACTTGCTGCGCCGCCGTGCAGCGCACGCCAGCCAGCGTCTCACTCATGCTTTCCTCAGCCTGCGCCGCACCGGCGAACAGCAGGGGCAACACGCAGCAAACAGCCAAACCTCGCATTCCGATCACCTCACACAAACGGGCCCGACATATTACATGACATAGCGCCGATGCATTTTTCACGCTCGGAAAGCGCGCCGCTTCACCATTCCCCTCTCCGTTTCCTGTGCCACCCACCGCTTGCCGCCTGTTCGCTCGCCGCCTGACCAAAGCCCGGAAAAAAAGTAGAATCGGGGGTTTCCGCTTTTCCGCGCCGACGGCGCGCCGCTGCTCATGACCACCCCGCACAAACCGAGTTTTCAGGAAATCATCCTGCGCCTGCAACAATACTGGGCCGCCCAGGGCTGCGCCCTGCTCCAGCCTTACGACATGGAAGTCGGCGCCGGCACCAGCCACACCGCCACCTTCCTGCGCGCCATCGGCCCGGAGCCGTGGAAAGCGGCCTACGTGCAGCCGTCGCGCCGACCCAAGGACGGCCGCTACGGCGAAAACCCCAACCGCATGCAGCACTACTACCAGTATCAGGTGGTGCTGAAACCCGCGCCGGACAACATTCTCGATCTTTACCTCGGCTCGCTGGAAGCGCTCGGCTTCGACCTGAAGAAGAACGACGTGCGTTTCGTCGAGGACGACTGGGAAAACCCGACCCTCGGCGCCTGGGGCCTGGGCTGGGAAGTCTGGATGAACGGCATGGAAGTGACGCAGTTCACCTATTTCCAGCAAGTCGGCGGCATCGACTGCAAGCCGATCACCGGCGAAATCACCTACGGCATCGAGCGCCTCGCCATGTACCTGCAAGGCGTCGAGAACGTCTACGATCTGGTGTGGACCGACGGGCTGACCTACGGCGACGTCTATCACCAGAACGAAGTCGAGCAGTCGGCCTACAACTTCGAGCATTCGGATGCCGATTTCCTGTTCACCGCCTTCTCGGCGCACGAAAAGCAGGCGCAGCACCTGATCGGCGCGCAACTCGCGCTGCCCGCCTACGAGCAGGTGCTGAAAGCCGCGCACACCTTCAACCTGCTCGATGCGCGCGGTGCCATTTCGGTGACGGAGCGCGCCGCCTACATCGGCCGCATCCGCAACCTTGCCCGCGCCGTCGCCCAGAGCTACCTCGATTCGCGCGCCCGCCTCGGTTTCCCGATGGCCCCGCGCGACTGGGCGAACGACGTGCTGACCCGGCTCGCCGAGCAGAACGCCAAGAAAGCCGCGTGAAAGCCGCGCCCCTCCAAGTTTCCCGAAAAAATGCCATGACCCAAAATCTCCTCGTCGAACTCTTCGTTGAAGAATTGCCGCCCAAGGCGCTGAAAAAACTGGGCGAATCCTTCGCCAACTCCCTGCTCGCCGCGCTGCAAAAGGAAGGGCTGGCAGCGGCTGACGCCCAGGTCACGGCCTTCGCCACGCCGCGCCGGCTGGCCGCGCACATCACGGCGGTGCTGGCGGTGGCCGCGCCGGAAACCCCGGCATCTGATGCGGCGCCCGGCGATGTCCAGCGCAGCGGTGTCTGCGCCGTGGACGACAACGTCAGCGGAAGCATCATGCCGACCAGGGCGATCCGCAGGGAATGCGGCGACCGCCGGCTCTTCTTCGGTTTCATGGTGCGAGACGCCCTGCGAAAGCTGGTGCTGTCCGGGATCATAACGCCGCTGTTTTCCATTGCACAAACCGCGGGAAGTTCGATGGCCATGTCGTTCATCCTGCTGAAGATTGCAGATGTGCCGAGCGTCCCATTTCTCCGTGCGTTGTACGCCGCCTGAATACGTACAGGCGCTTGGCTGCATGCCGGACGCTTCGTGCGTGGACATGCAAATTCCGGGCCATCGCTGCGAACGCGCGCCACGCGTTCAGCTCTCCGCGGCGTCAAGAACGGCCGCGCCGGGCCGGAGTACGGCGGTCCCTGGCGGGTGCCGCGATCAGCCGGCGGTGGCCAGCGGAATCGCCTCAGGCGCGGGTCGCGCCGACGGAAGGGGTGCGGACGTCAGCACCGGCCGGTTGCGGATCAGGTCCGACGCCCGCTCCGCGATCATGATGGTCGGCGCATTGGTGTTCCCGCCGATCAGCGTGGGCATCACGGACGCATCGAT
>URNG01000040.1 GCA_900549295.1 uncultured Rhodocyclaceae bacterium | reverse complement strand
TGCCGCGCCGACCCCCGCCGCACCGGCCACGGCCTTGCCGCCGCCCCTGCCCGTCGGCAGCAAAGTCCACGCTTCGCCGTCGGTGCGCGCCTATGCCCGCGAACTGGGCGTCGATCTGTCCAAGGTGACGGCCAGCGGGCCGAAAGGCCGCATCCTCAGGGAAGACCTGACCCAATACGTCAAGGGCGTGATGAGCGGCGCGACCGCCGCGCCGGCAGCCGCTGCCGGCGGCATCAGCGGCGGCGGCACGCTCGATCTGCTGCCCTGGCCGAAGGTCGATTTCAGCAAGTTCGGCGAAATCGAGATCAAGCCGCTGTCGCGCATCAAGAAGATTTCCGGCCAGAACCTGTCGCGCAACTGGGTGATGATCCCGGCCGTGACCTACCACGAGGACGCCGACATCACCGATCTGGAAGCCTTCCGCGTGCTGCTCAACAAGGAGAACGAGAAGGGCGGCGGCGCGAAGCTGACCATGCTCGCCTTCCTGGTCAAGGCCTGCGTCAAGGCGATGCAGAAATTCCCCGAGTTCAACGCCTCGCTCGACGGTGACAATCTGGTGTTGAAGAAATACTTCAACATCGGCTTCGCCGCCGACACGCCGAACGGTCTGGTCGTGCCGGTCATCAAGAACGCCGACAAGAAATCGGTGTTCGAGATCGCCCAGGAATCCGGGGAACTGGCCAAACAAGCGCGCGACGGCAAGCTGAAACCGGCTGACATGTCCGGCGCCTGCTTCACGATTTCCTCGCTCGGCGGCATCGGCGGCACCTATTTCGCGCCCATCGTCAATGCGCCGGAAGTCGCCATCCTCGGCGTCAACAAGTCCGCCATGAAGCCGGTCTGGGACGGCAAGGCTTTCGTGCCGCGCCTGACCCTGCCCTTGTCGCTGACCGCCGACCACCGCGTCATCGACGGCGCGCTGGCGACCCGCTTCAACGTCTACGTCGCGCAACTGCTGGCGGATTTCCGCCGCGTCGCACTGTAAGGGGAGAGGGCCATGAGCAATCTGGTTGAAGTGAAGGTTCCCGACATCGGCGATTTTTCCGAGGTGCCGGTCATCGACCTGTTCGTCAAGGCCGGCGACACGATCGCGGTCGACGACGCCATCTGCACGCTGGAATCGGACAAGGCGACGATGGACGTGCCGTCCCCCGTGGCCGGCACGGTGCAGGAAGTGCTGGTGTCGCTGGGCAGCAAGGTCGGCGAAGGCACGCTGCTGATCAAGGTGGAGAGCACGGGCGCCGCGGCGAAGGAAGACTCGGGAAGCGCAAAGGCGGCCAGCCCCGCGCCGGCCCCCGCCGCTCCTGCCGCCGCGCCGACGGCCGCCAGCCACGCCGGCAGCGCCGATCTGGAAGTCGACATGCTCGTCCTCGGCGCCGGCCCTGGCGGTTATTCCGCCGCGTTCCGCGCCGCCGACCTGGGCCTAAAAACCGCCATCGTCGAGCGCTACGCGACCTTGGGCGGCGTTTGCCTGAACGTCGGCTGCATTCCGTCGAAAGCCCTGCTGCACGTTGCCGAAATCATCGAGGAAGCGCAGCACGCGACCGATCTGGGCGTCAGCTTCGCGCCGCCGCAGGTCGATATCGACAAGCTGCGCGCCCACAAGGACAAGGTGGTCGGCAAGCTGACCGGCGGCCTGGCCGGCATGGCGAAAGGCCGCAAGGTCGACATCGTGCGCGGCTACGGCCACTTCCTCGATCCGCAGCACGTCGAGGTCGAAGTCACCGACGGCAGCGGCCAGGAAAAGACCGGCGCGAAGAAGGTGATCCGCTTCAAGCAGTGCATCATCGCCGCCGGTTCGGCGGCGGTGCATCTGCCTTTCATCCCGCAAGACCCACGCATCGTCGATTCGACCGGGGCGCTGGAACTGCCGACTTTTGGCAAAACCTCGGTTCCCAAGAAAATGCTGGTCATCGGCGGCGGCATCATCGGGCTGGAAATGGCGACCGTCTATTCCACGCTGGGCGCCAAGGTGGACGTCGTCGAAATGGCCGACGGCCTGATGCAGGGGCCGGACCGCGATGCGGTCAAGGTCTGGGAAAAGCAGAACGCCGGGCGTTTCGAGCGCGTCATGCTCAAGACGAAAACCGCCGCCGTCGAAACCAAGGACGATGGGCTATGGGTCAAATTCGAGGGCGAAGGCGCGCCGAACGCCGAAGCCGTGCGCTACGACATGATCCTGCAAGCCGCCGGACGCGCGCCGAACGGCAAGAAGATCGCCGCCGACAAGGCCGGCGTCATCGTCGATGAACGCGGTTTCATCCCGGTCGACGCGCAGATGCGCACCAACGTGCCGCACATCTTCGCCATCGGCGACATCGTCGGCAATCCCATGCTCGCCCACAAGGCGGTGCATGAAGCGCACGTCGCGGCGGAAGTCGCCGCCGGCCACAAGGCGGCGTTCGATGCGCAGGTCATCCCCGGCGTCGCCTACACCCACCCGGAAGTGGCCTGGGTCGGCTATACCGAGGCGCAGGCGAAGCAGGAAGGGCGCAAGGTCGAAACCGCCAAGTTCCCCTGGGCGGCGTCCGGTCGCGCCATCGCCAACGGGGCCGATTACGGCTTCACCAAGCTGATCTTCGACGCTGAAACACACCGCGTCATCGGCGGCACCATCGTCGGCCCCTCGGCGGGCGACATGATCGGCGAAGTGGCGCTGGCAATCGAAATGGGCTGCGACGCCGTGGATATCGGCAAGACCATCCACCCGCACCCGACGCTCGGCGAAAGCATCGGCATGGCCGCCGAAGTCGCCCACGGCAGTTGCACCGATCTGCCGGCGCAGCGCAAGAAATAGACCTGCGGCGACGTGGGAAAAGCGACGGCTACGACCGTCGCTTTTTTACGCCTCGCTTTTTCATCAAGTTCCCGGCCAGCGGGACGTAGTTAAGCGCATCCCCCGCCGCAATGTTTGCCGGCGCAGCGCCATGATCATTCAACAAACCCGCCAGTTCGACCTGGCCAGCACCTACAGCAACCTGCGCGGCAACGCATGCAGCTTCTCGGCAACCTCCGCAGCAGCGGCGTGGCGCTGACCGAGGACGGCCGGGCGCTAGGCATGCAGCAGACCAACCTGGTCGTGCGCTGAGGCATCGTACGGGCGGTGAGCCCGCCGCCGCATCAGCGCCCCAGAAAGCGCCGCAGCTGTCCCATTTCCCCTTGCACCGTCGGCAGCTTCGCGCGCAGCACCGCCGATTCGTCGGCCGCCGCCCGGTCGTCCGCGCCGCTGATCTGCAGCGTCGAGAGGCTGCTGTTGGAAAACGGCAGCACCAGCTTGTAGTCCTCGCCCAGAAAGGCGAGGCGGTCCCAGTCGCCGGCCAGCAGCAGGCGATTCGGCCGCGGGTCGAGCAGGCTGCGGCCGATGGCGTAGTCGGACGGCGGGTTGGTCACGCCGAGCAAGGGCATGATCGTCGGCAGCAGGTCGGCATGGCTGGTGCGGACATCGACGTTCCGGGGCGCACGGCCCGGCACCCACAGCACCAGCGGAACGCGCAACTGCTCGTCGACGAAGGTCGAGTTATGCCCCCAGCGGCCCTTTTCCATGAACTCCTCACCGTGGTCGCCGGTGATGACCACCAGCGTGTCGTCGAGCAGGCCGCGCCGCTCGAGGTGCGCCATCACCTTGCCAAGCTGGCTGTCGAGGTGGTGCACCGCGTTGAGGTAGCGCTTGCGGATGGCGCCGATGTTGCGCTGCAAATCCATGTCGGCATAGCTGAAATCTTTCAGGTAGTCCGGCTCGATCACCGATTCAGGCGGAAAGTTGTAGTCCGCATGCGGCGACTCGAAGAACATGAAGGTCATGAACGGGCGCGCCGGATCGCGCTGGTCGATGAATTCGATCAGGCGCTCGACGTTGCGGCGGTCGCGCGTCCAGGTCGGGCCTTCGCCATCCTCCACCATCTGCTCGCGCGGCACGTCCACGAACACGGTCTTGTCGAATTCCGGGTAGGAGAAGCGGGCGCTGGTGAACAGCCGGATCTGGTAATCCTGCTGCTGCAAGGCCTGAATCAGCGGGCTGCCGACGCGTGCATCGAGTACCGGAAACCACAGGTTCGCCGGCAGACTGTAGAACTGGCTGAAAATACCGATGCGGGTGCCGTTGCCGCCCGAGAAATGCCGGGTGAAGCGCTGCGCCCGCGCGGCCAGCGCATGAATCTGCGGCATCACGCGCGGGTCGAGCGTATCCGCCCGCCACGACTCGGCCACCAGCCAGACGACGTTCAGCGGCTTGGCCGGCGGTTCGAGGCGAATCGGCGCTTGCGGATAACGCAGGCTGCCGTCGAGCTTGACGCTCGCCTGTTCGAGCCGCTGCGGACGTTCCCAACCGAACCGGTCCTCGAAGAAGCGGCGCATCGTCAGCGGCTGGTGGAAAGGCACGCGCTGCGCGCTTTCCAGCAGCGGCGTGTAGCCGTAGAAATGGCTCACTGCGTAACCCATGCGTTCGCCAACGGTGACGACGAGGAACAGCGGCAGCACTCGCGCCAGCCGGCGCGCCGCCAGAAAAACGAGAAATTGCAGCGCGAAAAAGCCGACGGCGAGCAGCGCGAAATCGCGCTCGGTGGACGCCGACGCGCCAAGCGCCGCAATGCCTCCCGGCGTGGTCAGAATGTTCCACACGAAGCCGTTGAGGTGGAAGCCGTACAGCGTCCACAGCATGTGATCGCCAAACAGCGCGATCTGCACGACGCCCGCCAATGCCACCGCCAGCACCGCCGCCAGCCGGGGCGCGAAACTGGAAGCAACGCGACCGACGATGGCGACGACGAGCCACACCGGCGCCAGGAACAGCAGGGCATAACTGCCGATCAGCGCCAGCTGATAAACCAACAGCCCAGACGGCGCGGCAAAATCGAAAAACCGCGCCAGATGCAGGACGAAGACGCCCCAGGTAAAGAACCAGTACAACGCGCGCTGACGGCACTCGGACACGAACACG
This sequence comes from uncultured Rhodocyclaceae bacterium, assembly GCA_900549295.1. Classification (GTDB taxonomy): domain Bacteria; phylum Pseudomonadota; class Gammaproteobacteria; order Burkholderiales; family Rhodocyclaceae; genus Azonexus. The sequence goes on along the minus strand of URNG01000040.1, from coordinate 20,281 downwards.
GTGAAGCCTCCTCGGGCAAGGGCGTTGGCGAAAAAAGCGCCAACTTGCCAGAGGAAGCGTCAAAAAAATGTGAAATGACCCGCCCGGCGCGCCGGCTCGATGCGTTGCCGAAAAAACGCCGGAACCTCATTGTTCAGGCACGCTGAAAGATGCGCCCAAAGGGAGTTACCCGGCCTTCGTCATTCCTAAACCGCGCCCCCGGCCGGGCAAGAAATAACCCGCCGGCGCACCCCAGCAAGCGACGGTCACACACCGTCGCTTTTTTTACATCAAGTTCCCGCTCAGGCAGACGTAGACGAAAACATCCCCAGCCAGAAAAGCCGCAGGAGTTGCGCCATGATCATTCAACAAACACGCCAACTCGACCTTGCTGCCAGTTACAGCAAGAACGTCAGCCACGAACGCGGCGAATCGCTGCGCGCCTGGAAAGGCGGCGACAGCGTGGAAATTTCCAGCAAACAAAAGGACAGCGTCAGCATTTCCGCCGCTGCGCGCTTCTCGCTCAGAGATGGTCCGAGCGAGAGCGGCACGCGCAATTTGCTCTCGCCGCTCAATGTGACACAAAACGGACAGGGGCAACCCCGCTCGGAAAATACGGCCGATAACTTGGCCACGCCATCCCTGAGCGGCCAGAGCGCCCCTGCCGAAAAATTGAGCGACGAAGAAACGCGCGATGGCGAATCGCCGAAAATCGCCTTGATCCGCCGCCTGATCGAAATGCTCAGCGGCAGGAAGGTGGAGGTCTTTGCTGCAAGCGATCTGGAAAAATCCCCCGCGAGCGAAGTCATGTCCGGCAACAAGAGCCTGCAGCAGGCGACCCAGGAAGCAGCCAACTGGGGCGCAGTGTATGAAGCGCACGAAAGCCACGAGGAACACGAAACATCGAGCTTCAGCGCAAGCGGCAGCGTGGTCACGGCCGACGGGCGCACAATCAGCTTCCAGCTGGAACTCTCCATGGAAAGCTATTTCCGTCAGGAAACTTCGGTGCGCGCCCTGTTCGGCCAAGCCACCAAAGACCCGCTGGTCATCAATTTTGCCGGCGGCGCAGCGCAGCTCACCGACCAGTTCTTCAAATTCGATCTCAACGGTGACGGCAGCCAGGAAGAAATCCCCACCCTCGCCTCCGGCAGCGGCTACCTGTTCTTCGACCGTAACGGCGACGGCGTCGCCAACGACGGCAAGGAATTGTTCGGCCCGGCCACCAACGACGGTTTTGCCGAACTCGCCGCTCTCGATGCCGACGGCAACGGCTGGATCGACGAAGCCGACCCCGCCTTCGCCCAGCTCGGCATCTGGCGCATGAGCCCCAATGGCGACAGCCAGTACACGAGCCTCAAGGATGCCGGCATCGGCGCGCTGGCGCTCGCTCACCTCGCCACGCCGAACAACCTGCGCAGCAACGCCATGCAGCTCCTGGGCGAAGTCCGCGCCAGCGGTTTTGCGCTCACGGAAGATGGCCGGGCATTGAGCATGCAGCAGATCGATCTGGTGGTGCGCTGAATCTGCCCGAGTGGCGTAGCCCGATCAGGCCGTAGCCCCACAGCCGGCCAAAGCGAATGGGCGGGATCTAGCGCTGTCGCAGGCGCGCATCCCATCCCGAGCCGCCAGCGGGATCGGGTTTCACCGCATTCGGGCTAGAATGGCCGCATGACGCTTCCCGACACCGCTCCTTGCCGCGATTTGTTGCAGGCCGGCCTTGACCTGCTCGATCAGGGCATCAGCGTCTTTGACGGGCAATTGCGGCTGGTGGCCTGGAATCGCCCTTTTCTCGAATTGCTCGATTTCCCGGCCGACCTTGCCGAAGCCGGCCGCCCCTTCGAGGATTTCATCCGTTACAACGCCGAGCGCGGCGAATACGGACCGGGCGATCCGCAAGCTCAGGTCAATGAACGCATCGCCGCGGCCCGCGCCTTCACGGCCCATGTGCGCGAGCGCCGCCGGCCCAATGGCAATCTGCTGCTCTTGCGCGGCGAGCCGCTGCCCAACGGCGGTTTCGTCACGCTCTACAGCGACATCACCGAGCAGCGCTATCTGGAGGATTTGAGCGAACACCAGAATCAGCAGCTCGACGAGCGCGTGCGCCGCCGCACCGCACAACTGGAAAACGCCAACGCCCAACTGCGCCGGGCCAATACGGAAAACAGCGAAATCGCCGCCGCCCTGAGCCGCAGCGAAGGGCGCTTGCGCCTGATCAACGACACCATGCCCATGCTCATCGCCTACGTCGATCACGGGCAGATCTACCGTTACGTCAACAAGGGTTACGCCCAGTGGTTCGGCCTGCCCGAGCATGACATCATTGGTCGCGCCGTGGCCGAGGTGGTCGGCGGCGACATCCACATGCAGGTCAGCAGCGCCCTGCGGCGGGCGCTGGCCGGCGAACGCATCAGCTACGAATACCGCATGCAGCGCGGCGAACAGACCCATTACGCGCACAGCACCCTGGTGCCGGAAATCGCCGCCGACGGGCAAATCCTCGGCGTTTTCGTTTTCTCGCACGACATCACCGAGCAAAAGCGCATGCAGGCCGCCTTGCTGCAAGCGCAGAAAATGGAAGCCATCGGCAGCCTTACCGGCGGGCTGGCGCACGATTTCAACAACCTGCTCACCGTCATCATCGGCAATCTCGCGGCGCTGGAAGAGCAGCGCCACGCAGACGCCGCCATCCGCGATTTCGTCGCGCCCGCCCTGCAGTCGGCGCGGCGCGGCGTGCAGTTGATCCGCCGGCTGCTGACCTACTCCCGGCAGCAGCCGCTGGAGCCGGCAGCGGTGGATATCAACCAGTTGCTCGCCGACCTCGCCCGCCTGATCCGCCGCTCGCTGCCCGAGAACATCACGCTCACGACGACGCCCGGCGCGCCCGAACTCTTCGCGCTGGCCGATGCGGCCCTGCTCGAAAGCGCGCTGCTCAATTTTGCGATCAACGCGCGCGATGCCATGCCCGACGGCGGCAGCCTCAACATTTCCGCCGAAGCCGTGGAATTGCCGGCGGATGCCCCGGAAACCGCCGAATTCGACGTGACGCCCGGCCACTATGTGAGCATCGCCGTGGCCGACGACGGCTGCGGCATGTCGCCGCAAACCCTGGCGCACGCCTGTGAGCCGTTTTTCACCACCAAGCGCCTGGGCCTGGGCAGCGGCCTGGGCCTGGCCATGGCGCAGGGTTTCGTGCGCCAGTCCGGCGGCGGCATGCGCATCCGCAGCGAGCCCGAGCGCGGCACGCAGGTGGAAATCGTGCTGCCGCAAACCGAAGCCCCCTGCCCGGCCAGCCCCCTGCCCGGCAGCCATGCGCCGGCTGCCGATGGCGCGCTGGTGCTGCTGGTGGAAGACGATGCGGCGGTGCGGCGCGTCGTGCGCCAGCAACTGATCGAACTGGGCCATCCGGTGATCGAGGCCGAAAACGCCGAGCAAGCGCTGTCCATGGTCGAGCAGATCGGCGACATCGCCATCGTGGTCAGCGACGTATTGATGCCGGGCAGCCTGAATGGCCGCCAGTTGAGCGAGCGCATCCGGCATAATCGCCCGCAGATGCGCATCGTCCTGGTCAGCGGCTACGCCGACGATGCGCCCCGTCCGGGCGATCCGCCCGTGCTTGCCAAACCCTTCACCCGCCATGATCTCGCCCGTGCTCTGGCACGCACCGCACAGGAAACCGACGCATGAAAGCCACACCATGAAAGACAACGACAGCGGCAAACTCATCGCCATCGTCGAAGACGACCCGGACATCGCCCGCATCATCGAGCAGACGCTGGCCGATTTCGGTTTCCGCACCCTGTGGTGCCGCAGCGGCAACGACTTGCTGCGCCGCCTGCGCAATCTCGCGCCGGCCCTGTGCATCATCGACCTGGGACTGCCCGACATGGACGGCATCGAGGCCATGCAGAAGGTGCGCGCGCAAACCGCCTGCGGCATCCTCATCCTCACCGGTCGGGCGCACGTGAGCGACCGGGTGATGGGTCTGGAACTCGGGGCCGACGACTACATGCTCAAACCCTTCGAGCCGCGCGAACTGGTGGCCCGCGTGCGCAGCATCCTGCGCCGCCGTGAAAGCCTGCCGGGCGAAACACCGCAAGCTATCGCCCGTTTTGCCGACTGGCAGTTCAACCTCGGCAACAACACCCTGCGCAATCCGGGCGGCGAAGAAACCGTGTTGAGCACAGCGGAAGCCGAATTGCTGCAAGTCTTCGTCAAGCATCCCAACCGCATTCTGAATCGCGAAAAACTCATGGGCAGCCGCGACGACAGCGCCAGCGACCGCGCCATCGACGTGCGCATCTCGCGGCTGCGCCGCAAGCTCGAACCCGACGCCAGCAGCCCGTCCTTCATCAAGACGGTCTATGGCGCGGGCTATCTGTTCCTGGCGGAAGTGAGCTGGGGCGAGGCCTGAAACTTACTCCTCATCCTCACGCAACTGGAAACGGCCCGCCAGTTGCTGCTGCACGTTCGGCGGCACGGCAGCGTAGCGGGAAAACTCCACCGCATAGCCGCCGGCGCCGCCGGTGAGGGATTTCAGGCGCGAGGAATAATCCTGCAATTCCGCCAGCGGCACCTCGCCGCTGACGGCGACGCGCCCGGAACCGCGCGCGTCGGTGCCGGTGAGGTGGCCACGCCGGCCGCCCAGATCGCTCGACAAATCGCCGACCGCGCTTTCCGGGCCGACGATCTCGATATTCACCAGCGGCTCCAGCACCTGCGGTTTGGCGTTCTTCACCGCCTCGATGGTGGCCTTGCGGGCCGCGATGACGAAGGCGATTTCCTTGCCGTCGACCGCGTGCGTCTTGCCGTCGAACACCGTCACCTTGATGTCTTCCACCGGGAAACCGGCCACGACGCCGCCGGCCAGCGCCTGCCGCACGCCCTTCTCCACCGCCGGGATGAAAACGCCGGGAATAACGCCGCCCTTGATCGCATCGACGAACTCGAAACCGGCCCCGCGCGCCAGCGGCTCCACCCGCAGGTGCACCTCGCCGAACTGCCCCGCGCCCCCCGATTGCTTCTTGTGCCGATGCATGGCCTCGGCGCTACCGGCAATCGTTTCGCGGTAGGGAATGCTGGGCGGACGGGTGTCCACTTCCAGTTTGTACTGCTGCGCCATGCGCTCCAGCTTGTTCGCCAGATGCCCGTCGCCGAGGCCGCGAATCACCGTCTCGTGCGTGGCAGGATGGCGCTCGACGACGAAGGTCGGGTCTTCCAGCGCCAGTTTTCCCAGCACGTCGAACAGGCGCTGCTCGTCGCCTTTCTTCTTCGTTTCCACGGCCAGACCGACCATCGGACGCGGAAAACGCAAGGGCGCAAGATGGATGTGATCCTCGTCGTGCGAGTCGTGCAGCACGCTGTCGAACACGATGTCGTCAACCTTGGCAATGGCACCGATTTCACCCGGTCCCAACTGCTCGACTTCGAGCATGTCCTTGCCCTGCAGGCGATAGAGGTGGGCCACCTTGACCGGGCGCTTGGCGTCGCCCACGAACAACTGGGCGTCTTTTTTCAGCGTCCCCTGATGCACGCGGAACACGCTGACCTTGCCCAGGTAAGGATCGACCTGCACCTTGAACACGTGCGCCAGCACATGCAGGGCCGGGTCGGGCATGGCGGCGAAGCTGGTCGTCTCGGTGCCCGGCTCGCCGCGCAGGAAGGGCGGCGGGTTGCCTTCGGACGGGTCCGGGGCCAGATGCGCCAGAACGTGCAGCAACTCGGGAATTCCGGCGCCCGTCTTGGCCGACACGAACAGGACAGGGATCAAATGACCGGCGCGCATGGCCGCCTCGAAGGGCGCGTGCAGGTCGGCTGGGGCCGGATCGCTGCCGTCCTCCAGATAGCGCGCCAGAAGATTCTCATCCTCTTCGATCAGTTGGTCGATCAGGGCGCGGTGCGCCGCCGCGACGGAAGAAAAATCCGAATCGCCGTCGCACGCTTCCAGTACATCGACCACCCGCGCCGCGCCGGCCACGGGCAGATCGAGGAACAGGCAGGCGGGGCCGAAACGCTCGCGGATCTCGGCCATCAAGGCCGGCAGATCGAGGTTGTCGGCATCGATCTTGTTGATGACCAGCATGCGGCACAGCCGGCGCTCACCGGCGTAGCGGAACATGCGCTCAGTCATGGCCTCGATGCCATTCTGCGCATCGATCACGAGCAGCGCCGTATCGACGCCGGCCAGCGCCGCCACGGCCTGCCCGGCATAATCGGGCGTCCCCGGGGTGTCGATGAATTGCAGCTGCGCGCCTTCGTGCGGCAGGGCAAAAATGGATGAATGGATGGAGTGTCCGGCCGTTTTTTCCTGCGCATCGTAATCGCACAGGGTCGTGCCCCGCTCGATGCAGCCTTTTTCCCGCAGCGCGCCGCTGGCAAGCAGCAAGGTTTCCGCAAGACTCGTTTTGCCGGCACCGGCATGGCCCAGCAAGGCCAGGGTGCGTAATTGTTCCGGGGAATATCGGGAGCCAGCCTGCAATGCCATGTCGTTCTCCTCATTAAACGGCCCAAGGGCCGAAGATTCAGCGCATTTTTGCGGTTTCCACCATCTCGGCCACCAGACGCTCGGCAAAATACGGCCCCAGCGCCAGAATGACCACGGCGGCCAGCGCCAGCAAAACCAGCGCGGTGATTAATTGCCAGCGCGCGCGGCGGAAATCGTCGCCCTCGCGCCAGGCATACCAGAGCGGCCCGGCGACCGGCAGCAACAGCACCGGCCAGGCCACGCGCCAACCGCGCGCCAGCGCCGCCGGCAGGGTGTTGATGTAGCCCACCAGCAGCAGCGTGCCGCCACCGGCGAGCAGGAGGGAAGTGGTCAGGGCGAAGGCGAGAAAACTGTTGTCCATCTGTTTTTACTTTGTTCGTTGCGGTATTTGCGGCGCTTATTTCCTGGGCTGCTTCTGCGGTTTCTGCCAGCCTTCCAGGGTCAGTTGCCTGGCGCGCGACACGGTCAGCGCATTGGCCGGGGCGTTCTTGGTCAGCGTCGTCCCCGCCCCCAGCGTCGCGCCGCGCCCGACCGTGACCGGGGCCACCAGTTGCGTGTCGGAGCCGATGAACACGTCGTCCTCGATGACGGTCTTGTGCTTGTTCACCCCGTCGTAGTTGCAGGTGATGGTGCCGGCGCCGACATTCACCCGTTCGCCGATTTCGGCGTCGCCGATGTAGGCGAGGTGATTGGCTTTCGACTGCCGGCCCAGGCGACTTTTCTTGATTTCGACGAAGTTGCCGACGTGCACCTCCGCCGCCAGTTCCGCCCCCGGCCGCAGGCGGGCATAGGGGCCGATCACCGCGTTTTCGCCAATGACGGCATCTTCGCAATGGCAGAAGGCCGCCAGACGCGTGCCGGCGGCGATCCTGACGTTCTTCAGCACGCAGTACGGGCCGATCTCGACCCCGTCGCCCAGTTCGACCTGGCCCTCGAAGATGCAGCCGACATCGATGCTGACGTCCCTGCCGTGGCGCAATTGCCCACGAACGTCGAGGCGCGCCGGATCGGCCAGACGCACGCCGGCCACCAGCAGCGCTTCGGCCAGATTGCGCTGGTGGCAGCGTTCCAGTTCGGCCAGTTGCACCTTGCTGTTGACGCCCAGCACTTCCCATTCCGCCGCCGGCTGCGCGGTACGCACCGGCACGCCTTCGGCCACGGCCAGCGCGACGATGTCGGTGAGGTAGTACTCGCCCTGGGCGTTGTCGTTCTTCAGCCGCCCGAGCCAGTCGGCCAGCCGCGCCGTGGGTAGGGCCATGATGCCGGTGTTGATTTCACGGATCACCTTTTCAGCCGCGCTGGCGTCTTTCTGCTCGACAATTTTTATCACCTCGCCAGCCGCATTGCGCACGATGCGCCCGTAGCCGGTCGCATCGGGCAGGTTGACAGTGAGAATCGCCAGCGCGTCGCGCCCGGCAGCAAGCAGGTTTTGCAGGGTTGCGAGGCGGGTGAGCGGCACGTCGCCATAAAGCACCAGGGTTTGTTCCGCATCCGAAAGCAGTGGCAAAGCCTGCGCCACGGCATGCCCGGTACCCAGTTGCTGCGCCTGCTCGGCCCACGACACATCAGGCGCGCTCAATGCCGATTGCACCAGGGCGCCGCCATGGCCATGAACGACGATCAGCTTTTCCGGGTCGAGCGCGCGGGCGGTATCGAGGACGTGGCCGGCGAGCGGTTTGCCGGCAATGGGATGCAGGACCTTGGGCAGGTCGGACACCATGCGCTTGCCTTGTCCGGCAGCGAGAATGACGATGTTCATGCGACGCAGCTTCTCAGATAACGGGAAGCTATGCAGTATAACCTTCCCAGGCCGGGCTACTGCGCGCGCGCTTCGTTTCCGGCATTGAGCAGTTCATTGAGCACGGCGCTGCCGCGCGCCGAAACGAACCAGTGCAGGACGTTCTTGTCGTTGATGCGGGTTTCGATGACGCCCAGCGCCTTCATGACCGTCAGGCGCTGGCTGACGAATTCGCGCTGCAAGCCGGTGCGCTCGCACAGCGCCACCAGGTTGCCATAGACGAAACGCTCTTCGGCCAGGGCGCGCAGGATTTCCACATCGTTGTAGGAAAGCACCTCGCGCGGGTCGGGTTCGACCGGTTTCTGGGCTTCTTTCTGCGCCTCGATTTCAGCTTTCTGCGCCGCCAGCGCCAGCGCCTCGTCGCGCTTCTGGCGCAACTGGCCGACATCGCGGCGCACCTGTTCCATCTGCCCCAGGAGGCGCAGCGCCAGGTTCTCGAACAGGCGGCGCGAGGCCACGACGTAAATCAGGCAGAAGCCGGCAAAGACGTAGAAATCCACCGGCTTGGTGCGCGCGCCTTCGAGCAGGGTGCTGGAAATCATGTTGAGGAAGAGCGGCACGGTAAACGCCGCCACCATGCCGAATACCGGGTACTTGATCCAGTCGCGCCCGCCCGCCTCGCCCTGACGCTCGGCGAGAAAATAATTGGCCGCGCCGCCGAGTATCCCGGCCAGCACCATGATCGCCAGGATCAGCAGCATATGGCCATCCAGGCCGTTACTTGGCACACTGATCTGGAAAGTGCTTTGCAAATCGTTCGACATCCCATGCCCCCGGTCAAATTTGCCGCATTGTTACATATTTGCAGTCTTTTACGTTTCACTGTTTTGCTGAAACCGGCGGTAATTCGCCATTTTTCAGCGCCAGCCAGCCGCGCAAGACACGGTAAGCCACCCAGATGCCCAGGATGAAGATCAACAACCAGGCCACGGGTATGCCAATGATCGTGATAATCAACAGGCCATAGACAACGAGCCACAACAAAGTGAACCAGAAGGTACGGATCTGCCAGCGGAAATGCGCATCCAGCCAGGTGCCGCGCACTTCGCTGCGCATCCAGTAATTGAGCACGACACCGGCGAGCGAGGGCAAGCCGAACACCAGGCCGCCAGCCACGGTGGCGGAAGAGAGAAGCCCAATCACCACGGCGCTCGCGTGCAGCCCGTAGATGAGATGCGTGACGTGAATGAGCGAGGTGCGCACGTTCTGCGTGGCGGGTGTTTGATCGGTCATGCGCGTTCCTTTCCGTTTTGCCGGCTTACAGGCCGAGCGTGTCCCACAGATCATCGATGCGCGTCTTCACGGCGGCATCCATGACGATGGGCCGCCCCCATTCGCGGCTGGTTTCGCCCCGCCATTTGTTGGTGGCATCAATCCCCATCTTGGAGCCGAGGCCGGCGACCGGCGAGGCAAAATCGAGGTAGTCGATGGGCGTGTTATCGACCAGCGTCGTGTCGCGCACCGCATCGAAACGGGTGGTCATGGCCCAGATCACTTCCTTCCAGTCGCGGATGTCGATGTCCTCATCGACCACGACGATGGTCTTGGTGTACATGAACTGGCGCAGGAAACTCCAGATGCCGAACATCACCCGCTTGGCGTGGCCCGGATACTGTTTCCTGATGCTGACGATGGCCATGCGGTAGGAGCATCCTTCCGGCGGCAGGTAGAAATCGGCGATTTCGCTGAATTGCTTTTGCAGGAGCGGCACGAACACTTCGTTCAGCGCCACGCCCAGCACAGCCGGTTCGTCCAGCGGCTTGCCGGTATAGGTGCTGTGATAGACGGGATTTTTGCGCATGCTGATGCGCTCGACGGTAAACACCGGGAATTCCGCCTGCTCGTTGTAATAACCGGTGTGGTCGCCATACGGCCCTTCCAGCGCCGTTTCGCCGGGGTGGATGACGCCTTCCAGCACAATTTCGGCGCGCGCCGGAACGTGCAGATCGGAACCGAGGCATTGCGTGAGTTCCGTCTTGCCGCCGCGCAGCAGACCGGCGAACTGGTATTCGGACAATGAATCCGGCACCGGCGTCACCGCGCCAAGGATGGTGGCCGGATCGCAACCGAGCACCACCGCCACCGGAAAAGGCTGCCCCGGATGGGCCTGCTGGAAATCGCGGAAGTCGAGCGCGCCGCCGCGATGCGCCAGCCAGCGCATGATGAGCTTGTTCGGGCCGTGCGTCTGGGTCAATACCTGCTGCCGATAGATGCCGAGGTTCTGCCGGTTCTTGTGCGGCCCCTTCGTCACCACCAGCCCCCAGGTAATCAGGGGCGCGACGTCGCCCGGCCAGCAGTGCTGGATCGGTAAACGGGAAAGATCGACCGCCCCGCCTTCCCAGACGATTTCCTGACAGGGCGCGGACGACACCTTTTTCGGTGCCATGTTGAGCACCTGTTTCAGAACCGGCAGCTTGTCCCACGCATCTTTCAAGCCCTTGGGCGGTTCCGGTTCTTTCAGGTAAGCGAGCAGCTTGCCCACTTCGCGCAGCGCCTGCACCGATTCCTCGCCCATGCCCAGCGCCACCCGGCGCGGCGTGCCGAACAGGTTGGTCAGCACCGGCATTTCGGCTTTTTTCCCCTGCGTATGCGCCTGCTCGAACAACAGCGCGGGGCCGCCGGCGCGCAATACGCGGTCGCCGATTTCCGTCATTTCCAGGCGGGTATCCACTGGCGCGGCAATGCGCTTCAGTTCGCCCAGGTTCTCCAGTTGCGACATGAAGTCGCGCAGATCGTGATATTTCATCGCAGAAGATAATCCAGGGCGATGCCGGCAAAGATCGCGGCGCCCACCCAGTTGTTATGGCGAAAGGCGCGAAAACAGGGCATGCGCTCGCGTCCGCGTATCCAGAAATAGTGCTGCCCCATCATCAGCGCCGCAACGAACAGCCCCGCGTAGAAAGCCAGGCCAAGGCCGTAGTGAGCGCCAACTAATGCAATGACGCCCAAAGTCAGCGCATAGCACAGCATCACCGCCGCGACATCGAAGCGGCCAAAAGTGATGGCCGAGGTCTTGATACCGATTTTCAGGTCATCGTCCCTATCCACCATCGCATATTCGGTGTCATAAGCCACCGCCCAGAACACGTTGGCAAGCAGCAGCCACCAGGCCGGCGCGGGCACCTGATCGAGTTGCGCGGCGTAAGCCATGGGAATGCCAAAGCCGAAGGCGATCCCCAGATAAGCCTGCGGAATGGCGAAGAAGCGCTTGGTGAAGGGATAGCTCGCCGCCAGAAAAAGCGCCGCGAAGGACAGCCAGATCACCAGCGGTTTGCGCAGCAACAGGACGAGCGCAAAACTGGCCAGGCACAGCAGCGCGAACAAAATGAGCGCCTCCCGGCTGCTCACCCGGCCTGCCGTGAGCGGTCGCTCTTTGGTGCGTTCGACGTGTTTGTCGAAATCGCGGTCGGCGAAATCGTTGATGACGCAACCGGCGGAACGCATCAGCAGCGTACCCAGCGCAAACACCCACACCAGCACCCAGTCCGGCTGCCCGGCAGCGGACAGCCACAAGGCCCACAGGGTGGGCCAGAGCAGGAGCAGCGTGCCGATGGGCTTATCGAGCCGCATCAGCTTTTCGTACAGGTCGAGTTTTTCGCGCAGGCGGTGCAGGGAGGACACGGCAGGTTCAGGAAACGAATGGAGATTGCATGAGAAAGGTCGATTGTATCGCTGGCGCGCCCCCCGCAGGCGAGCGCATGCGCAGATGGCAGCAGAAGCCGCTAGCCCATGGGCGGTGATTGCCGGTACAGCTCGGCGTAATCCTCCGGCGGCAGCGGCGGCGGCAAGGGCGGATGCCAGGTGGGGAAAGCCACCTGCGCCAGCGTGCCGCGCTCGCGCGGGTTAGGTTGCAGGCTGGCGCGGGCCTGGTGCTGACTGGCGATTTCCTGCACGATGGATAAACCCAGGCCGCTGCCCTCGCCCGCATTGTCATCGACACGATAAAAGCGCTCGAACACCAGCGTCGCCTGCTCCGGGGTGATGCCGATGCCGCTATCCTCGACCTCGAGAAACACGGTGTTGCCGGTATCCAGCACGCGGCAAGTCACCCGGCCGCCGCTGGGCGTGTAGCTCAGGGCATTGTCGATCAGGTTTTTCAGCAACTCCTGCAACAGGAAGGCATTGCCGTGCACCATCGCCGGCCCCGGCGCTTCGTAGCCCAGGTCGATATCTTTCTGCAAGGCGCGCATCACCCAGTCTTCCACCACCTGCCGCGCCAGGATGGCGAGGTCGAGCGGTTCGTGCGGCAGGCTGTTGTCGCTCGCCTCGGTGCGCGCCAGGGTGAGCAACTGGTTGACCAGACGGCCCGCCCGGTCCACCCCGGTGGCAATCTGGCGCAAGGCGTGGCGCAGCGCCGCCGGGTCGCTCTCGCGGCTGGCAATCTGCGCCTGCGTTTTCAGGCCGGTGAGCGGCGTACGCAACTGGTGTGCGGCGTCGGCGACGAAACGCTGCTGCACGGCAAAGTTGTTCTGCATGCGCTCCAGCATGGCGTTGAAGGCTTCGACCAAGGGTTCCAGCTCTTCCGGCACACGCCGGGTGGCGATGGGAGAAAGGTCGGCGGGGCTGCGCTTTTCTATCGTGTGACGCAGGCGATGCAAGGGCCGCAAACCGCGCGACAAGCCGAACCACACCAGCATCACCGCCAGCGGAATGATGACGAACTGCGGCAAAATCACGCTCGCCACGATGCGGTTAGCCAACTGCGTGCGCTTTTCGGTGGTTTCCGCCACCTGGATCAGGATGCGCGGCCCGGTCGGCGTTTCGCTGAAAAAGGCATAGGCGACGCGGATGTCCTGCCCCTTGTACTCATCGTCGCGCAAATGGATTTCGCCAGTCGGCAGTTCTTCGGCCAGCGCCTCGGAAATACCCGGCAAATCGGCATCGCCGAGGGGTTTGGCTCGATTTTTGGTCTGATTTTTACCCTGACTTTCCCTCTCTCCCGGACCCTGGACCAAGAAATAGACGTTATCGAGCTCGTCCGAACGCAGCATGGCCTGGGCCGATGCCGGCAGGCGCAAGGGTTGCTTGCCCTCAGGCCACTCGATCTGCCGGCTGAGCGCCGTCACCCGCTCGCGCAGCGCCTGATCGTAGGGGTAATTGGCGACGTTGTTGGCGAAATAATGGGTGAAGGCGATGCTCAGGGGCCAGACGAACAGCAGCGGCGCCAGCATCCAGTCGAGGATTTCGCCGAACAGCGAACGCTCGGTTTCCGGCGCGCCGGACACATTGCCCGGGCCGCCCCCGCCCTCACTCGCCTTGCGGTCGCTCAAGGCAATACCCCAGGCCGCGCACGGTGGCGATCTTGATGCCGCCCGGCTCCAGCTTCTTGCGCAGGCGATGCACATAGACCTCGATGGCGTTGTGGCTGACCTCCTCGCCCCAACCGCACAGATGATCGACCAGTTGATCCTTGCTCACCAGCCGCCCCATGCGCGACAGCAGGATTTCCAGCAGGCCGATTTCACGCGCCGACAGATCGAGCGGCACGCCACCGATCTGCGTCACCCGCCCGACCGGATCGAAACTCAGGCTGCCGCAGACGATGGCCGGCGAATTGCCGCCCGCCCGCCGGGTCAGGGCGCGCACGCGTGCTTCCAGTTCGGCCAGCTCGAAGGGCTTGACCATGTAATCGTCCGCCCCCAGATCCAGCCCGCGCACCCGGTCGTGCGTGCCGTCGAGCGCCGTCAGGATGAGCACCGGCAGCGTCGAATGGCGCGAGCGCAGACGCTTCAGCACCTCCAGCCCGGAGAGCCGGGGCAACCCCAGATCGAGCACCAGCAAATCGTATTCATTGGCCAGCAAGGCCGCCTCCGCCGCCTCGCCGTGCGCCGCCCAATCCACGCTGTAACCCGCCTGGCGCAAGGAACGGCTCAGGCCGTCGGCGATGATGTCATCGTCCTCCGCTATGAGAATTCGCATAAATCTCCAACAGAATATTGCTGAAACGTAAGCAATTTGTAAGCGCTTTCGGTTATCCTAGAGGCGCTGTTCTCCTTTTATGGTCTAGGAGCCAGGAACCCCGTTCCGGCTCGGGGGGATACCTGCCAGTCAGGCCCCCCACCGCTTTTTTCCGGCACAAGTCTAACAAACCCGGCCACCGGGCGCGGCATTTTCGCCGGATGAACGGGCATCGACGACGGGCAGCGCGCAGTTCCACGCAAAAATACCGTTTGACCGCACAGGGCGGGCAGCGTTGGCTGCCTTGAGGCCACCTTGTCCAACATCCCACCAACCGCCCAGCCACAAAAAAACCCCGCCGCAGCGGGGTTTTTTGTTTCGGGCAAAGCCGGGAATTACATCCCGACTTACATCCCCATACCCATGCCGCCCATACCACCCATGCCGCCCATGTCGGGCATGCCGGCGGCGGGCTTGTCTTCGGCGAGTTCAGCCACCATGCATTCGGTGGTGAGCATCAGACCGGCGACGGAGGCGGCGTTCTGGAGCGCGGTGCGGGTGACCTTGGTCGGATCGAGCACGCCCATTTCGACCATGTCGCCGTATTCGCCGGAGGCGGCGTTGTAGCCGTAGTTGCCCTTGCCGCGAACGACCTTGTCGACCACCACGGACGGCTCGTCACCGGCGTTGGCGACGATTTCGCGCAGCGGGGCTTCGATGGCCTTGAGGATGAGCTTGATGCCGGCATCCTGATCGTGGTTTTCCGCCTTGAGCGACTTGACCGCAGCGCGGGCGCGCAGCAGGGCGACGCCGCCGCCGGGGACGATGCCTTCTTCAACGGCAGCGCGGGTGGCGTGCAGGGCGTCCTCGACGCGGGCCTTCTTCTCCTTCATTTCGACTTCGGTGGCGGCACCGACCTTGATGACGGCCACGCCGCCCGCCAGCTTGGCGACGCGCTCTTGCAGCTTCTCGCGGTCGTAGTCGGAGGTGGCTTCCTCGATCTGGATGCGGATCTGCTTGACGCGGGCCTGGATGGAGGCTTCGTCGCCGGCGCCGTCGATCAGGGTGGTGTTTTCCTTGCCGATTTCGATGCGCTTGGCCTGGCCCAGATCCTTCAGATCGGCCTTTTCCAGCGACAGGCCGGTTTCTTCGGAGATGACGGTGCCGCCGGTCAGGATGGCGATGTCTTCCAGCATGGCCTTGCGGCGGTCGCCGAAGCCCGGGGCCTTGACGGCGACGGTCTTGAGGATGCCACGGATGTTGTTCACCACCAGCGTGGCGAGGGCTTCGCCGTCGACATCCTCGGCGATGATGAGCAGCGGGCGCGATGCCTTGGCGACTTGTTCCAGCACCGGCAGCAGGTCGCGGATGTTGGAAATCTTCTTGTCGAACAGCAGCACGAAGGGGTTGTCCAGAATGGCGATCTGCTTTTCCGGGTTGTTGATGAAGTAGGGCGACAGGTAGCCGCGGTCGAACTGCATGCCTTCGACGACATCCAGCTCATTGGCGAGCGACTTGCCGTCTTCGACGGTGATGACGCCTTCCTTGCCGACCTTCTCCATGGCCTCGGCGATGATGTCGCCGATGGAAGCGTCGGAGTTGGCGGAAATCGAACCGACCTGGGCGATTTCCTTGGTCGTGGTGCACGGCTTGGAGATGGCCTTCAGTTCCTCGATGGTGGCAGCGACAGCCTTGTCGATGCCGCGCTTCAGATCCATCGGGTTCATGCCGGCGGCGACGTACTTCATGCCTTCGCGGACGATGGCCTGGGCCAGCACGGTGGCGGTGGTGGTGCCGTCACCGGCGATATCGGAGGTCTTGGAAGCGACTTCCTTGACCATCTGCGCGCCCATGTTGGCGAACTTGTCCTTGAGTTCGATTTCCTTGGCGACGGAAACGCCGTCCTTGGTCACCGTCGGACCGCCGAAGGAACGTTCCAGAACCACGTTGCGGCCTTTCGGGCCGAGCGTCACCTTGACCGCGTCGGCCAGGATGTTGATGCCTTCGACCATGCGGGCGCGGGCGGAATCACCGAATTTGACTTCTTTGGCTGCCATGTAGATAGCTCCTGAAAATTGATCTGTTTGAATGTGGGGAAGGGCCAGAAATTACTTCTGGATCACGCCCATGATGTCTTCTTCGCGCATGACCAGCACTTCCTGGCCATCGACCTTGACGGCCTGACCGGCGTACTTGCCGAACAGCACGCGGTCGCCGACCTTGACGTCGAGGGCGATCTGCTTGCCGTTGTCGTCGCGCTTGCCCGGGCCGACGGCCAGGACTTCACCCTGATCCGGCTTCTCGCCGGCGGAATCGGGGATGACGATGCCGGAAGCTGTGGTGCGCTCGGCTTCGACGCGCTTGACGATCACACGGTCGTGCAAAGGACGAATATTCATGAAACAAGCTCCTGAAAGAAAAATGAACAGGGATGAAGCGAAAAAATCGGCCCGTTCTCGAAGCGGGCATCTGGCGAAGCGCTGTTAGCACTCAACGCCAACGAGTGCTAATGATAGGGGCGGGGTTGGGGGATTTCAAGAGGGCGGGAAAATTTTCCACCCGGAATTTGCGCCTAAAAACGGTCGGTATCCCCGCCACTCAGCGGCGCATCGCCCGGATGCCGGCGACGATCAGCACCGCGCCAACGCCCTGCGCCAGCGACAGAGATTCATCGAGCAGCCACCAGCCGAAGAAAATGGTGAGCAGCGGGCCGATCATGCCGTACAGCGCGGTCGGCCCGGCCCCGAGGCGGCGGATCGCGGCGGCCAGCGCGAAAACCGGGAGCACCGTCGACAGCGCCGCCATCACCAGACTCCAGCCATACACCGGCAGCGGCTGGATGAGCGCCGAGAACGGCTGGACGGCGGCGAAATGCAGCAGCGTGAAGGCGCTCGACGCCAGCATCGCCAGGGCGGTGAAGCGCATCGCGCCGAGGCGGGCGATCAGCGTGCCGCTGCCGGCGAGATAGAGCGCGTAGGCGACGCTGGAGGCGAACACCAGCGCGCCGCCGATCAGCACGTCGCGCATCTCGCCCAGGCCGAGATCGTGCGCGAAGGCGAAGCCGATGCCGGCGTAGCAGAGCGCCACGGCGATCACCTCGCGGCGACCGAACAGCTTGCCCTGAAACAGCGCGCCGATCAGCAGCGTCAGCGTCGGATAGGTGAACAGGATCAGCCGCTCCAGGCCGGCGGAGATGTATTGCAAGCCCCAGAAATCGAGAATGCTGGCCCCGTAATAGCCGAGGCAGCCGAGCAGCGCGACGCGGCCCCAATCGCCGACGCTGAGCGCGGCGCCGGCATGGTGGCGGGCCAGCCCGACCCACAGGAAAACCGGCAGCGAGAACGCCATGCGCAGGGTCAGCAAGGTCACGGCATCGACGCCGTAGGGATAGGCCAGCTTGATGAAAATCGCTTTCAGCGAAAAACCGAAGGCGGCGAACAAGGCGAGGGAAACGCCCGGATCGGCCAGCGCGCTCATGCGTTTTTTCACTCCGCCAGCCGCCGCAAACGCAGGGCGATCAGGATGACGCAAACGCCGCAGGCGAGCATCGCCCCGATCACCCCCGGCCAGCCGGCATGGCTCCAGGCCCAGCCGCTGGCCGTGCCGATCACGCTGCCGCCCAGGTAATAGCTCGACAGATAGAGGGCCGACACCAAGCCCCGGCGCGCTCCGGCGCGATGCCCCACCCAGGCGCTGGCGACCGAATGCACCGAGAAGAAGCCGAAGGTGAACACCGCCAGCCCGGCAATGATCAGCCACAAGGGCGCGGCCAGCGTCACCACGATACCGGCGGTGAACAGCGCGGCCATGCCGAGCATGATGCGCTGGCGGCTACGGCGGGCGATCTGCCGCCCCGCCCAGGCCGAAGCGTAGCTGCCCACGGCATAGAGCAGAAAGACGCTGCCGATCGCCGTCGGCCCCAGGCCATAAGGCGCTGCCGAAAGCCGGAAGGGCAGGTAGTTGTACAGGCCGACCAGCGTCCCCATGCCGAGAAAGGCGACGCAGAACAGCCACGGCAAACCGGCATCGGCGTAGATGCGGCGCACGTCGGCGAACAGCAGGCCGGGTTGCAGCGAGTGCGGCGTGAAATGGCGGGGCGCCGGCAGCAAGCGCCAGAAAACGAAAGCCACCGCCAGGCCGAGCAGGCTGACCGCCGACAAACCGTAATGCCAGGAACCGGCCCAATCGCTGCACGCCCCCGCCAGCAGCCGCCCGGCCATGCCGCCCAGCGCGTTGGCGCCGATGTAAATCCCCATGGCGCGCGCCCGGTTCGCCACCGGCAATTCTTCGCCGAGATAGGCCATCGCCGCCGCCGGCACCCCCGCGATGCACGCGCCGAGCGCGGCGCGCGCCAGCACGAGCAGGAAGAAATCGGGCGCCCAGGCGGACAGCAGCGAAAACAGCGCCGCGCCGAACAGGCCGAAGCGCATCAGCCGCTCGCGGCCGTAGCGGTCGGTGACCAGACTCAGAGGAATCAACAGCAAAGCCATCACGCCCGTGCCGGCGGTAACGCTCAGACTCGCCGTTCCCGGCGAAATGGCGAAGGTTCCGGTCAACTGCGGCAGCAGCGGCTGCGTGCCGTAGAGCAGCAGAAAGCAGGAAAACCCGGCCAGAGAAACGGCCAGCGTGATGCGCGCCGAATTGTCGGGAAGCGTTGAAGGAGACGAATCGGCGGGAGCGGCGGACACGGTGGCGCAAGAAAGGAAGCGAGGGCGCGATTGAACGCCCATCGGATAGCGCCGGCAATTGGTATTATCGCAAGCAAGCATTCGTTACAGACGAAACCTGAAGAAGTTCTGAATAAATCGAAACCGTTCGGGCTGAGCCTGTCGAAGCCCTTGCTTTTGTAGGTGACGCCCTTCGACAAGCTCAGGGCGAACGGATTTGTTCAGAGTTTCCCTGAAGACAAAACAACCATGCACTACGACCTGCCCGATCTGCGTCTCGTCGCCGCCATCGCCGACAGCGGCGCGCTGACCCGCGCCGCCGAACGCGTGCACCTCGCCCCGTCGTCGGCCAGCCACCGCCTGACGCAACTGGAAGCGAGCCTGGGCGTCGCCCTGTTCGAGCGCCACGCGCGCGGCCTGACGCCGACCGCCGCCGGCGAATCGCTGTTACGCCATGCCCGGCAGGTATTCGCCCAGCTCGAACAGATGCACGCCGACCTCGCGCCTTACGCCAGCGGGCTGAACGCCCAGGTCACGGTGTTCGCCAACACCAACGCGATCAACTGTTTCCTGCCCGAGGACCTCGGCGACTTCCTGCGCGAGCATCCGCAGGTGCGCGTCAGCCTGGAGGAACAGCCCAGTCCGGCCATCGTCGGCGCGGTGGCGGGCGGTCAGGTGGAGCTTGGCGTCGTCGCTGCCGAAGGCGATTTCGGCGAACTGGAAGTCACGCCCTACCGGCGCGACCGGCTGGTATTGATCGTCCCCGCCGCGCACCGGCTGGCCCGGCAACGGGAAATCGCCTTTGCCGACGTGCTCGGCGAAGCCTTCGTCTGCCTGCACGCCGGCAGCGCCATTCACACCTTCATGATGAACCACGCGGCGCGCCTGGGCGGACGGCTCGACGTGCGCATCCAGGTGCGCAGCTTCGCCGCCGTCTGCCGCATGGTCGCCGCCGGCGTCGGCATCGGCATGGTGCCGCGCTCGTCGGTTTCGGCGCTCGACCGCCTGCACACGGTGGAAATCGCCGACCCCTGGGCGCCGCGCGACCTGCACCTGTGCGTGCGCGAACGCGCCGCCCTCGGCCCGGCGGCGCGCGCCTTGTTCGATCATCTGGCGGCGATGGGCGGGGCGGATTAGCCAAGGAAGCTGAACAAATCACAACCGCTCGGGCTGAGCCTGCGGCAGTGCCAAGGCGGTTGCGCTGGAAAACAGCATTGAACGCGAATCGTCGCGGAGCAACAGATTGCGCGGATAAACCCGTGATCGCGTGCCTCTGATCCGCGTTCATCCGCCGAATCCGCGTTAAGGGAGTTCTGAATCAACCAAAACCGTTCGGACTGAACCTGTTGAAGCCCTTGATTTTGCGGGTGATGCCCTTCGACAAGCTCAGGGCGGACGGATTGGTTCAGAGCTTCCTAAACGCTCACTTTCGCCCGCCGAGAATCGACCCCAGCACCC
>URNG01000039.1 GCA_900549295.1 uncultured Rhodocyclaceae bacterium | reverse complement strand
CTGGGCTATCGTGTTGGCGGGGCGGCCGGGCGGCCATCCGACAATCCGGCGGCGTGCGTTTGCGGCAAGGCGGCGAGCATGCCGTCCAGCGCCGCGCTCAGATGCGCGTTGCGCGTCAACAATTGCTCCAGGTAGGCGGCGAGGGCGGCGTGTGAGGTTTCTACCGGGACGGCAGGTTTGTTGCCGGCCAGCGCCTCCGCCAGGCCGTAAGGCGCGGTGAGCGCGCACAGCCGGGCGTGTTCTGCTTCGGCGGACTCGATGCGGGCAGCGAGCGCGGCCTGGCCACTGGCCGCGGCTGCGCTCTGGCGCTCGCTCGCCGCCGCGCGCTTTTCAGCCTGCCGCTCACCTTCTGCGGCGGCCTCGGCATAGCCTTCCTGCACCGCCTGGCTGGCCTGGATGGCGGCGGCTGCGAGCAGGATGGCAACGGCATCGAGGCCGAAAAGTGCTGTCGTCGGGCCGCTCATGGAAAATCCGGAAGAAGGAAAAACGCCCGGCAGAACCGGGCGCGGGCGATTCGTATCAGGCGGCGGGACGTACCGGCGGCATCATCAGGCATTCGCCGTCGATCACGGTTTTGCCGGCAACGGTGCACACCGTGTCGAGAATGACGCGGTTTTTCTCGACGTTGACCTCGCGCACCGTGACGGTGGCGGTGACGGTGTCGCCCGGTTTGACCGGAGCCTTGAATTTCAGCGTCTGCGACAGGTAGATGGTGCCCGGCCCCGGCAGCTTGTTGGCGAGCGTGGCGGAAATGAAACCGGCGGACAGCATGCCATGCGCGATGCGGGTGCCGAACATCGTGCCCTTGCAGTATTCCTCGTCCAGGTGGGCGGGATTCACGTCGGTGGAAATACCGGCGAACAGGACGATGTCGGTTTCGGTGACGGTTTTCGAGGTGCTGGCCGACATGCCCGGTTGCAGTTGATCGATGTAATAAGCCATGCTGGACTCCTATGGGATGTTATGGTGAAAAACGGGATGTAACTTTAGCATGCAGGCGCGTTGATTCCGGCCAAGTCGGGCCGCAGTGACGAATCAGCGGAAACCCGGCAGCCAGCCGGTTTGCTCGTGTCCCCATTCCGCTTCCAGAACGCCCTGGTAAAGCGCCTCGATCACCGGCGGCTCGCGCCAGGGTTCGTCCATGAAGGTGAGGCCGACTTCCTCCACGGTCCTGCCCGACCAGTAGTAATCCGCCACTTCGTCGAGGGCGCTCAGTGACAGGCTGTGCGGCAGGCGCAGGTAATCGAGCCAGCTTGCGTCGTGGAAGGAGCAGATGTAAGCGCCCTTGGTGCGCGAACAGGAGAGGTTCTTGCCGAACACCCGGCTCGGGTGCTTGTGGCGGAAGGTCATGGCGTCGGTGCGCGTGGCGAATTGCAGGAGGGCGTGCAGGCGGCTCGGAAAATGGCTGTAGCGGCGCTGCCGGAAGTATTCCAGATGGTATTCGGCGAAGTAGTTCTGCACCGACATCAACTGGTCGCCGGCTTCCGGCGCGCCGCCTTGCGGCGCGGCCAGCGAAGCGCCGAAAGGGCTGCCGTTGAGGATGTCCCAGCCCGGCAGTTCGGTACCCGGATCGAGCCAGCAGAAAAGCTCCAGCGTCGCGGTGTCCTTGATCAGGTTGTCCATGCGCGGTGTCGTGTGGCACAAAACCGGCATTGTTACCGATTGCGCGCGGAAATCAAACGGCGGCCCCGGCGCGCCGCCTTGCGCGCGACATCCGTTGCACCCCCCCGCCCCGTTCCGGCGCCATTGCGGCCATTCTTCAGCCCTTTTGTCCCATTTATGAGGGGCGAAGAACCGTGCTAGCATCCGCCCTGTTTTCCCGGAATCGGTTGTGCCCGCTCGCAAGCGCGGCGTCGGTGGCGGGTTTGCCTTGCTGGATTTTTCTGGTTCAACGCACTGGGGCCGTCCTTGTTCTCCTCGAAAACAAACAG
This sequence comes from uncultured Rhodocyclaceae bacterium, assembly GCA_900549295.1. GTDB lineage: Bacteria > Pseudomonadota > Gammaproteobacteria > Burkholderiales > Rhodocyclaceae > Azonexus. The sequence goes on along the minus strand of URNG01000039.1, from coordinate 23,319 downwards.
AATCCTCGCCTGCCTGCTCTGTCTGCTGCCGGGTTTGCAAGCGCCGGCCCACGCCGAGGAAGTATCGGAACGACGGTTTACCCTGAGCGGCTTCGGCACGCTGGGCGCGGCCCGCTCCTCCTCGCGGCACGTGGACTTCGTCCGCGACCTGTCGCAGCCGGTGGGCATCAAGTCCGGCCGCTGGTCGGGGCGCATCGACAGCATGCTGGGCGTGCAGGCCAACTGGCAGCTCGGTGCGGACTGGGAAGTGGTCGGCCAGGCCGTGTCGCGGCTGCATTACGACCGCAGCCACGACCCCGAGGTGATGTGGGCCTTTGCCAAGTGGGAGCCGGACCCCCGCTTCAACCTGCGCTTCGGGCGGATCGGCGCGGATTTCATGATGCTGGCGGATTCCCGTCTGGTGGGTTATTCCTACCTGCCGGTGCGCCCCTCGGCGGATTTTTTCGGGCCGCTGTTCTTCTCGCATTTCGACGGCGTGGACGGCAGCCTGACCCTGCCGCTCGCGGGCGGCGTGGCACGCGGCAAGCTGTTCTACGGCAAGACTCAGGAAAAAACCGCCGGCGCGCCGGGCATCTGGGACAGCAGCGGCTCTCCGGTGCGCGGTCTGGTGCTCGATTACCAGACCGGCCCCTGGCAGTTGCACGTCAACGCGGCGGAAATCCGTTTTGCCAGCAACGTCGGCAATTTCGGGCTGCACGACCAGCTACGCGCGGCCGGCACCCTGCTCGGCTCTCCGGAAACCCTGCGCGCCGCCGATGGCATCCGCACCAAGCACAAGACCAGCCGTTTCATGGCGCTCGGCGTGGCCTACGACGAAGGCCCGGTGCAGATCCAGGCGATGGTCAATCGCACGCGCCACCAGACGGACGTGTTCGCGGATTCGCACGCGGCCTACGTGCTGGCCGCCTACCGTCTGGGCAGCGTGACGCCCTATGTCGGCGTGTCGCGCTGGAAATCGAAACGCAACGCCCGTTCCGCCGGTTTGCCGCCGGGGCCGTCCTTCGCTCAACTGGAACAGGGCTACCGGCAGTACATGATGGCCTCGCAGGTCGATCAGAAAACCTACAGCGTCGGCGTGCGCTGGGATTTTTACCAGAACCTTGCCCTCAAGGCACAGTGGGATGCCGTGCGCGGCGAGCCGGATTCACGCTTCGCCTTCGCCCGCAGCGATGCCGGCTGGAATGGCAGGACGGACGTGCTGTCCGTGACGTTGGATTTCGTGTTCTGACCATGCGCTGCCTGTCCGCCTTCCTCCCGCTGCTTCTCTGTCTGTCGTGCGCGTCGGCGCGCGCCGACGCGCTGGTGGTGGTCGCCAGTCCGCGCTGCGGTATCGAGCGTCTGACGCAGGACGACGTCGTCAATATCTTCCTGGGCCGCTATCGCCGCCTTTCTTCCGGCGTGACGGCGGAGCCGGTCGATCAGGCGCAGGATTCGGAAATCCGCAGCCGTTTCTATCGTCTGCTGGTCAACAAAAGCCCGGCCGAAATCAACGCTTACTGGTCGCGCCTGCTCTTTTCCGGCAAGACCCGGCCGCCGCAGATATTGCAGAGCGCCGAGGAGATTCTCGATTTCGTGACGGCGCGGCCCGGCGCGATGGCCTACCTGCCCTTGGCGCAGGTCGATAGCCGGGTGCGTGTGCTGTACTCCTTCGACAAATCCTTGCCATGAGCGGTCAGATGATCTGGTGGCGCGGCATTCTCGCCCGCAGCCTGCTGGCGGTGATCGGCATCACGCTGCTGGTCGGCATTCCCTCGGTCATCGTGGCCAGCCAGGTGGTCAGCGCCCAGGTGCACGAGCGCGCCGCGCAGAAACTGGGCGAACTGCTCGATACCGTGCAGAGCACGGCCAGCGTCGCCTGTTTCGCCGACGACGAGCAACTGGCGCACGAAGTCGCCCAAGGTCTGCTCAGGAACAGCGAGGTGCAGCGCGTCGACATCCGCGCGGCGCAGCGCAGCATCGCGCGGCTGGCGCGTCCCCAGACGCGATCGTCCGCGACCGGCTCGTCTGTGACCCGCCCGCTCTTCTCGCCCTTCAATGCCGAGAAAAAAATCGGCGAAATCATCCTCGAAACCAACGACGAGGCGATTCAGGCGCAGATCGCCAAGAGCGTGGCGCTGACGGTTTTCGTGCTGGTGCCGCTGATTTTTCTGGTCATCGCGGCGGCGGCAGGCGCTTTGCTGATTCTGGTCATCCGCCCGATCAAGCAGATTTCCGACCGCATGCACCGGCTCAAGGTGACGAGCGGCGAACGGCTTGCCGTGCCGGAGGGCCACCAGAGCACCGAACTGGGGCGGCTGGTGGAGGACATCAACGGCCTGACCGGGCAACTGGTCGATGCCCTGGGGCAGGAACGCGCCCTGCGCGAGCAGCAGGAAATCGACCAGCGCAAGTATCACGACCTGTTCGACAACGCCAGCGCCGGAATTTTCATCGCCCAGGGCGACGGCCGGCTGGATTCGTTCAACCGCGCCTTCGTCGGCCTGACCTGGCTGCCGGCGCGCGAAACCGGCGACGGCGCGCGCAGCCTGTTCGAAACCGGTTGGGACGAGCCGCAGGCGCTGCTCGGCCTGCTCCGGCGGGCGCTGGAAAGCGCCGAGAAATCCGCCGAAGGGGATTTCCGGCTGGTCGGTCGGCGCGGCGACGCCCGCTGGCTGCAGGTCGGCGTGATCGCCCTGGGCGACGGCAGCGTGCAAGGCACGGTCAATGACGTGACGCAGCGCAAGGAAGAAGAAATGCTGGCGCGCCGGCTGGCCGTCACCGATTCGCTGACCAGTTTCGCCAATCGCGAAGGGCTGGCGGAAAAGCTGGCCGAACTACCGCCGTCGACACCGCCGTTCGCCCTGGTGCGCATCGACCTCGACGGATTCAGGCAAATCGTCAATGCGACGGGCTTCGTGGCCGGCGACCGCATTCTGCTCGAAGTGGCGAAGCGGCTGCGACAGTGGATGCGGGCGAAGGATTTTCCGGCCCGCGTCGGCAGCGGCGAATTCGCGCTGCTCCTGGGCCAGGAACAGGATGCGCTGCACATCCTCGACCGCCTGGAAGCCCTGGTGCGCCTGTTGTCGCAGCCCTACGCCAATCATGACGGCTCGCACGCGGTGGTGCTCGGCGCGCGCATCGGCGCGGCGCGCTTCCCGCAGGATGGCGGCGACTTCAACCAGCTCATGCGGCGCGCCGAAATCGCGCTGAACACGACGGGAGCCGGGCAGCCCAGTTGCCAGTTGTTCGACCCGTCCCAGGAAGCCGCCGCCGAATACCGCCGGCGTCTGGAGGACGATCTGCGCGCCGCCATCGGCCGCCGCGAACTGGAGCTTTACTGTCAGCCCATCATCGATCTGGCGACGCAGCGGGTGGCGGGCGGGGAGGCCCTGCTGCGCTGGCGGCACCCGCAGCTTGGCCCGATCTCGCCGGAAATTTTCGTGCCGCTGGCCGAGCAGATCGGGCTGATCGACGAAGTCGGCTACTGGGTGCTCGAAGAAGCCTGCCGCAACGTCGCCCTGTGGCGCACCCAGAAGCTTGCGCTGTACGCCTCGGTGAACGTGTCGGCGCGCCAGATTCCCGAGGGACTGCCGGTGCCGGCGGTGCTCGACCTGCTGGCCCGGTACGGCCTGCCGCCGTCGGCGATCGCGCTCGAAATCACCGAGGGCGTGCTCATGAGCGACGTCACCGTCGCCCAGACCTGGGTCAACGATCTGCGCCGCGCCGGCCTGCGCGTTTTCATGGACGATTTCGGCACGGGCTATTCCTCGCTCTCCTACCTGAAGCGTTTCCCGCTCGACGTGGTGAAGATCGACAAATCCTTCATCAGCGACCCGCAGCAGGGCAGCAACGAATTCGCGCTGGTCGAGGCCATCATCACGATGGCGAGGAGCCTCGGGCTGCAGGTGGTGGCCGAGGGCATCGAGGACGAATTCCAGTTGCGCGAACTGTGCCGCCTGGGCTGCGGCTACGGTCAGGGTTATTTCTTCTCCCGGCCGGTGGCCATGCTCGATTTCGTAGCGACCGCCGCGCGCCTCGACGCCGACCGGCCCGGCGCCTGAAACTCAGGGGCGCGGCGGCCCCGGCCGGGTGGGCGCCTGGTGCACGATGACCCCTTCGACGAAACAGCACAGCGTGCCGGCCGCCAGCGGCGTCCATGCCTCGTTGTCGGTGAGAGGCAAGGTGGCGATGACGGCGACGCGGTCGTTTGCTCCGGTGACTTCGCTGAAGTCGATGCTGACGTCCTGATCCTTGAGATGCGCCTGGGCAAACGGCGCTTGCCGCACGATGCTGTGCAGGCGGGTGGAGGCGTGGGCGAACAGGGCGTCGCCGTTGGAGAGCAGGAAATTGAATTCGCCGTATTCGCTGATGGCGAGCGTCAGTTGATGCAGGTGCCGGAAAAGGTCGGCGGTGGCCGGCAGGTGGTCGCCGGGATGGTCGCCGAAGTGGCGGCGCAATTCCTGCAGCAGCCAGCAGAAGGCGCGCTCGCTGTCGGTATTGCCGACGGGCCGGTAAGGGCCGTCCAGCGAAGGCGCGAAGTCGATGAGATTGCCGTTGTGGGCGAAAATCCAGTAGCGGCCCCACATTTCGCGCATGAAGGGATGGGTGTTTTCCAGCCGCACCGAGCCTTGCGTGGCCTTGCGGATGTGGGCGATGACGTTTTTCGAGCGGATCGGGTAGCGCCCCACCAGCTCGGCGATGGGCGAGGCGGAAGAAGGCTGCGGATCGAGAAAGACGCGGCAGCCGTGATCCTCGAAGAAGGCGATGCCCCAACCGTCCGAATGCACGCCGGTGGCGCCGCCGCGCGCCTGGAAGCCGGTGAAGGAAAAGCAGATGTCGGTTGGCACGTTGCAGTTCATGCCCAGCAGTTCGCACATTTTTCGTCTCTTTCCGTGATAGCCTGTCTGCTCAAGATGCTTGTGAATACAGGGGGTTTTGTGGATTGTTCCAGTCTTCCTGAGGTGACACAAGCGGGCGAAATTCAGAAACACGGGCGGGCGACACGTTGGCGGAATTCTTACACAAAAAATCGGGGTCAAATCTCTGGTACTACAGGCGGCGCTATCCTCAGGACGTTGCCAAGGTGCTGGGCAAGGCGATGTACATGCAAAGTCTGAAGACAGCAGCCAAGCGGGATGCAGAAAGGCTTTCCCGAAGCGTATCGGTGCAGTTCGATTCCATTTGCTATGAGGCGAGGCAAAAGCGCGATCTGGCCCTTGCTGGGGCTGTGTTGTCGCAAGCCGTCGAGGGGGCGGATTCATCTGCAAGTGCGGACGAGTTGTTTGCACGGATTCCCGCTTTGACTCGGCAGGCAGCTTCTCGGGTGATTGAGGAGCAGCAGCGTAATCCACGGGATTGGCTGAATGTGGTCAAAGGCTGGCAGTCGTTTTATGAAGCGATGAAGGTTGGCCAAGTACCCACGGAGGCACAAAGGCCCGCAATCGAGGCTCAGGCCTTTCTAAACGGGATTGAGTTGGCAATACAGGGGAAGCCCTTGCCAGCCGAAACGGTCGCGGTGGGCGGGGATGGCGAGGTGTATCCCGTGACGGAGGCGGGTGAATCGTGGGCGAGTGTATGCCGCCGCGCTTTGGCGAAATACCATGATCGGGTTGGCGATTCGCGATACAAATTGGCACAACGGCGATTGCCTGAAATCAAGTTGGCAACGGTTACGCTGGCCCATGTCGAGGCGGGCTTGCTGGAATGGTGCCGGGAACGTCTGAACGATGTAACACCACGGACGGTGAAAACTCAGCTTGACGGTATGGTTTCGGCCTTGCGCTGTGTGCTGCCCAAGTTGCAGATGCCGCGTCTGAAAGAGCTTCAGGGGGTAATGCAGCCGCGTGTGGATGATCGGGAGCCTATGCCAGTGCAAGCCATCCGGGAGGCAATAGAGGGGTTCAAACAGCGTCCGGCGAGTGTGAAGGTCAGGAAAGGCTACGAGGGCGGGGCTTCACAGTTCGATGCGATTGCCGTCGAGACGCTTGCTGTACTCGGTATGCGGCCACGGGAATTAATGCAGGCCAAGAGCGATGCCATTTGCGAGAAGACAGACGTGTTTGGCGTGAAGGGGCTTTATTTCAGAGTTGCCAAAGGGAAGAACAAGGCGGCGGAGAGGGACATTCCGATTTGCGATGACGCTCGCTCTGTGATCGACATCGACAGGTTACGGGCTATGCTGGTTTGGCAAGAGAATAACCCACGTTCTTTACACGGGGCGGTTTCGTCGATGAGTACAAGATTCAACAAAATGACGAACGGCTACACGCTTTACCAGATGCGGCACTCATGGAAGGACATTGCGGTTCGTCGAGGCATTGATTTTGAAATACGTGAACGCTTGATCGGGCATCGGGTGCGAGGTGTTGCAGCAGTCTATGGATCGGGTGTTCCGTTGGGACTTGGGTTGGATGCTATCGAGGCGGTGCGCTCTGTGATCTTCGCTTCCGTAAAAGAAACAGATAGCTGATACGTCATCGGCGGAAGAGGAATGCGCGAATGGCATTTTCTTCTTCTCCCTTTGGCGACATCCAAGCCAGTAGCATAAGCATTCCTATCGCTCTGGCCGGGGTGTTAGAAACTTCGTCGGAGCCTACGACCCGCAAAACAGTTGGGAGACTGGAGCCAAGCCACATTGTCATAGCTGTCGTGGCGCGCATCTGTTTCAGTGCGGCAGTTACAGCATCACGCTGTTTGCTGTTGATGGCCCCCGTCTCCCATGCAAAATGAATCGACTGACTCAGGAAGGCAACGGCCATCCTAGAGGCTTGAAGGGGAGATGCTGAATTCTCGTATTTTGAAACCCAAGAATCGAAATCGAGGAGGGTGTGTTTGTCATACTGCCTTGCTCTCCAAAACCAAGCAGCGACAAGAAATACAGCAATAGCGATAACTATTTCCACGGCTTACTCACAAGAAAAAACAACGGTAGCTTTTGGGTAATTCCCCATGACATAAGGGCCGGGGTTTTCATTTTGAGAGATCAGCTTGACGCTTTTGCCTGTGCTTGAGCACTTCGCTTGTGCTTCAGTAATAGCCTCGACTAGCAGCGGTTCTCGACCGCTGGGGAATGCCCCTGCTTGGCGAGAGACAACATAAGTTCCATTGCCTACGGCTACAGGGCCGGTGCTTTGTGTTGCGCATGCAGCGAGCACAAGGGGGGCGATAAGTAAAAGCGCGGTCTTCAAGCTAAAACTCCAGATGCCTACTATAGGTGACAAATTATACACGTTGCGTTGGCATTTGTCACTCATAGGGCGTCGCCTCATAGCGGTCTGCTCCATAGCATCCTTTCCCTTTGGGGAAGTGCTTTGGACGTACGCAAGCTATTTGGAAAACGACTTGCCCAGCTACGGAAAGCAAAGGGGTGGAGTCAGGAAACGCTTTCCCTTGAATCGGGCGTAGCGAGAAGCTATTTAGGCGGCGTTGAACGTGGGCAACGGAACATTGCCTTAATCAACATTTGCCGCCTTGCTGAGGCGCTGGAAGTGAAACCCGGCGAACTGTTCGAGTTTGACAATTCACCGGGCTAGCACGGGCAAGTTACAGCCCCCAAGCCTCTAACGATGTAAAGGCTTTGGCTGGGCTTTCCTGAATGCGATAGATGGCGGCACGAGATAGGCCGGCAGCCTTTGAGATACTCTGAATGCTCTCTTTGGCTTCTAGCTGGGCCGTTACCTGTTCTAGCTGCCGCCGCGTGTAGCTGGGCTTTCTTCCCCTGAATGCTCCGTGCTCCTTGGCATGGGCAATGCCAGCCATTTGCGCTTCTTTGGTGGCTTCGGCTTGAGCTTGCGCGGTTGCTGCCATGAAGGCGATTAGCGAGTCTCTAACAGCCATTTGCGTGGGGTCTGTTGTACTGCCATCAAAGACCATGCGGTTAATTACCGTCTTGATAATCACCCCACGATTCAGAAACTCCCGGATGCTCTCTGTAACGTCGCAGTAGTTTCTCCCTAACCTATCCACCCAGCGTACGACAAGCGTATCCCCTGCACGCAGGATGTCGAATAGTCGTCTCCCTTGGGGGCGGTCTTTCAGTCGGACCTGAACCCCTGACACACCTTCGTCAGAGATTACTTGATCCATCGGCATGCCTAGCACTTCCTCTGCCTGTACCTGCTGGTGAAGGATGGTTTGCTCTGAAGTCGATACGCGGGCGTAGAGAATCGTGGTCATGTACGTTGTCCGTTGATGTGGTGTTCGTACTGTGATCTGTCCGTATGGTTTGTGTCAAGTCTAACGAACATTATTTTGTGGTGATTCTCTATGTTCGTATGGGCATACTCTATCGGACGATTTCTGTTTTGCTACTCTCGTACCATGTAGGGAGACTCTAAGCGGTCAGTGTGCTTCTGTTGTTCTACTGCTACTGGTTACGCTGTTGTAGCTTCCGGGCATTGATAGCCCGGAGACGGCTACTTTTGCGGCTTCGTGCCTTTGCCTGAATGTATCCATTCTAGGGATACTCTAAATTAAGTTCTTATAAAACATGGGATTGTGTAAGTCTGTCGCAAGTGCAGCTATGGGGCTTACTGTGCGCCTCGCCGGGGCTATGTACCCTGCCTGGCTGGGGAGCTTGCTTTGCGGGCCTCTGGGGCGGTTCTAGGGTGTTACAGGGGGTGTGGGGGGAAGCTGGAATGCTGGCCGGGTCAGAGGACCACACGTACAGGTGCGGCGCGTTTGGGTGCAAGTGCAGGTAATACTTACAGGAGATACATGAATACCAAATTAGGTGACACAAAAATAAATTATTCGATCATAACAAATTGATTTTATTGTAATTATTTTTTTGTTTTCAGTTCATGCCCAGGAGTTCGCACATGGCGCTTACTCCCCGGCTTGCAACGACGGGCGCTTGCCGATGCGGATCGGCACTTCCTGGATGCTGGTGTCGCGGCGCAGGCGGAAGCGCGCTTCCGATTCGGGCGCGAGGCCGGCGATCAGGTCGAGCATCACCTGCGGGTCGGTGACGGCCGTGCCATTGACCGAGAGCAGCACGTCGCCGGGGCGGATGCCGGCGCGGTCGGCCGGACTGCCGCGCACCACGCCGGCGATCAGGGCGCCGGCGGTGTCGGGCAGGTTGAAGGAATCGGCCAGCTCGCTGGTGATTTCCTGCGCCTCGACGCCGATCCAGCCGCGCGTGACCGCGCCGGAAGCGATGATCTGCTCCATGATGCTGCGCGCGCTGGATACCGGAATGGCGAAGCCGATGCCGTGGTTGCCGCCCGGGCGCGAGGAGATGGCGGTGTTGATGCCGACCAGATTGCCGGCCGCATCGACCAGCGCCCCGCCGGAATTGCCCGGATTGATGGCGGCGTCGGTCTGGATGAAATTCTCGAAGGTGTTGATGCCCAGGTGCGAGCGGCCGAGTGCCGAGACGATGCCCATCGTCACCGTCTGGCCGACGCCGAAGGGATTGCCGATCGCCAGCACGACGTCGCCGACGCGCAGGTTCTCCATGTGGCCGAAAGTGATGGCCGGCAGGTCCTGCGCCTTGATCCGCAGCACGGCGAGGTCGGACTCCGGGTCGGTGCCGACCACGGTGGCCTTGTAGGTCTTGCCGTCGTTCAGGGAAACCTGGATGTCGTCGGCGCTCTCGATGACGTGGTAGTTGGTCAGGATGTAGCCGTCGGCGCTGACCACGACGCCGGAACCCAGGCCGGAATTGCGCTGGTTGCGGCCTTCCTGGCGCTCGCCGAAGAAGTGGCGGAAGATCGGGTCATCGAACAGCGGGTGGCGCTGGCTGCGGATTTCCTGCGTGGTGTAGATGTGCACCACGGCGGGCAGAGCGGCGCGCGCTGCCTCGCGGTAGGAACTGGCTGGCGCGGGCGCTTCGCCATCGGCGCGCGAGGCGCCGTGCAGCGTGACCTGAGCCGGCGCGGAAGTTTGCGGCGCACGCCCCAGCCATTCGGGTTTCAAGGTTCCTAGCGTGAAGAAAACCGCCAGCGCAACCGTCACCGTTTGTGCAAAAATCAACCACAGTCTGTGCATGAGAATCTGATGATGAAACTGGAATTATTGGTGCAGTACCTGGATGGCCTGCTGGAACCCGCAAGACTGCGCGATTATTGCCCAAACGGCCTGCAAGTGGAAGGACGCGGCGAAGTCGGAAAAATCGTCGTCGGCGTCACCGCCAGCCAGAAACTGCTGGATTTCGCCGTGGCCGAGGGGGCCGACGCGGTGCTGGTGCACCACGGCTATTTCTGGAAAGGCGAGGAAGCGCGCATCACGGGCCTGCGCAAGAAACGCCTCGCCACCCTGCTCGCCAACGACATCAGCCTGATCGCCTACCATCTGCCGCTCGATGCCCACCCGGAACTGGGCAACAACGCCCAGCTCGCCGCCCGCTGCGGCTGGCTGCCGGAAGGCCGCTTCGGCGAGCAGGAGATCGGCTGGCACGGCCGCCTGCCGGAAGCCGTGACGCTCGCCCGCCTGATGTCCGACATCGCCGCCGTGCTCGGCCGCGCGCCGTTGGCCATCGGCGACCCGACCCGGCTGGTGGAGCGCATCGCCTGGTGCAGCGGCGGCGCGCAAGGCTATTTCGAGCAGGCAATCGCCACGGGCGTGGACGTTTATCTTTCCGGCGAGATTTCGGAACCTACCTTGCATCTGGCCGAAGAAAGCGGCGTCGCTTATCTGGCTGCCGGGCATCATGCGACCGAGCGCTATGGGGTGCAGGCGCTGGCCGCGCACCTGGCGGCCCGATTCGGGCTGGAGGCGCGTTTCGTGGATTTCGACAATCCGGCGTGACGGCCGCTGGTTTCCTTTTTCATCCCGGGCCTCGATAATCCCGCCGATGACTACTTCTTGCCTTTTTTCGCCGCCCGCTCCGGTCACCGTGCCGGTGGCCGGGCTGGCCGCTGCATTTCCGGTGCGGCGCATCTTTTGTGTCGGCCGCAATTATGCCGAGCATGCCCGTGAGATGGGCGCGCACGATCAGGCGGCCGGTCTGGAGCCGCCCTTTTTCTTCAGCAAGCCGGCCGATGCCCTGGTCAGCGGCAGCGGGGAGCTTGCGGTGCGCTATCCGCCGCAAACGGCGAATCTGCACCACGAAATCGAACTGGTGGCGGCGCTGGGCCGGGGCGGGGCCGACATTCCCGTGCAAGACGCGCTCGATTGCGTGCTGGCCTATGGCGTCGGCCTCGATCTGACGCGTCGCGACGTGCAGGCGCGGGCTAAGGAGAAGGGGCATCCCTGGGACATGAGCAAGGGCTTCGATCATTCAGCGGTGTGCGCACCCTTGCGTCTGGCGAGCGAATGCGGGCATCCGACGCAGGGGCGGATCTGGCTGGAGATCAACGGCGCGTTGCGCCAGGACGGCGATCTGGCGCAGATGGGCTGGCCGGTGGCGCGGATCGTGGCCAATCTGTCGACCTGGGTGACGCTGGCCCCCGGCGACCTGATCTATACCGGCACGCCTGCCGGGGTCGGGGCGCTGTTGCGTGGCGATGTGCTGCGTGCCGGGGTGGCCGATCTGCCGGAATTGCATGCGCGCATCGTCTGAATCTTCCGAATCGTCCGCCTTGCCCATGAACGTGTCCGTCAGCTTGCCGGCGGCGATGCGCCGTCTGCTGGCACAGGCGCTGCCCATCCTCGTGGCGCAACTGGCTTCGATCGGCATGATGCTGGTCGATACCGTGGTGCTCGGCCACGTCAGCCCGGAGGATCTGGCGGCGGTGGCGATCGGCAGCGGTATCGTGGTGTCCATCGTGTTTGCCTTGGTCGGCATCGTGCAGGCGGTGGCGCCGGTGGCGGCGCATCTGCATGGCGCGCGGCGCGATAGCGAGGTGGCCGGGGTGTTGCAGCAGGGCTTCTGGCTGGCGGCCTTGCTGGCCTTGCCGGGCATGGCGCTTTTGTTGCGCCCGCAATTCATGCTGGAACCGTTCGGACTGGATGCGGTGGTGACGCTGAAGGTCGAGCAATATCTCAATCTGCTCGCCTGGTATCTGCCGGCGGCGATTTTTTACCGCACCTTCTACGCTTTTTGCAGCGCCCTGGGGCGACCGCGCGTGCTGATGGGAATCGGGCTGTTCGGCCTGGGCGTGCATGCGGTGCTGGCCTGGGGGCTGGCGCAGCAGGGCTGGCTGGGCGAGGCCCCGGGGGGGGGGGGGGGCTGGGGGGGCGAGCCGCTGGGCGTGGTGGGCTGCGCGCTGTCGAACGTCGCCGTGGTCTGGCTGGAATGCCTGTGCGCCGCGCTGTGGCTGCACTTCGGGCCGCTCGGCCAGCGCTACCAGCCGTTTCGCCACTGGCGCGGCCCGCGCTGGGAAAGCTGGCGCGAACTGCTGCGCCTAGGGGTGCCGATGGGGCTTTCCAATCTGATCGAGATCACCGCTTTCACCCTGGTCAGCCTGTTCGTCGCCTCATTGGGGGCGGCAGTGGTGGGCGGACATCGCATCATCGCCAATCTGTCGGCACTCGCCTACATGCTGCCCTTGTCGCTCGGCATCGCCACCATGGCGGCGGTGGGGCAGGCGCTGGGCGCGCGCGCCTGGGCAGAAGCGCGTTGCCTGACCCGCGCCGGGCTGTGGCTGGCTACCGTCAGTTCAGTGCTTACCGGCCTGCTGCTGTGGCTGGCCGCCCGCCCGGTAATCGCCGCCTACACCGACGATCCGGCAGTGCAGGCGGTGGCGCTCGCCCTGATCGGCTACGTGGCGGTGTACCAGTTCGTCGATGCCTTGCAGACCGTCGCCGGCCACGTTCTGCGCGCCTGCCGGGTGACTTTCGCGCCGATGCTGATTCAGATGTTCTGTTTCTGGGGCATCGCCCTGGGCGGCGGCGCTTGGCTCTGCTACCGCTGGACGCCGCCCTTGGGCGTCGCCGGTTTCTGGCTGGCTGCCGTTATTGCATTGGCCGCTGCGGCTGCCTTGCTGCTGCCCTTGATGTACCGTGTGCTCGATAGCGTGACGGCGGAAGGGTGATTGCGCCGCTTCAGGCGGTTACCGTGTCGGGCAGCCAGAGGCGGGCGCGGCGGGGGGGGGGGGGGGGGGGGTGTGGGAGCCGCCAGCCGCACTGGCTGGCGAGATCGTCGACGATGGATAGCCCCAGGCCGCTGCCGGGCGTCTGCTCGTCGGCGCGGCGGCCGCGTTGCAACACCAGGCGGCGGGCGGATTCCGGGATGCCGGGGCCGTCGTCGTCGACGTCGAGATAATCGCGCCCGTTTTCCTTCCCGGCGCGGATGTCGATGCGCAATTCTGCCCATTTGCTGGCGTTGTCGATGAGGTTGCCGAGCATTTCCTGCAAATCCTCGGCTTCGCCGCGAAATTCCAGCGTTGCGCCGACCTGCACGGCGAAATCGAGGGGGCGCTCGCCATGCACTTTCTGCATCAGGCGCACCAGACCGTCGACCAGGGGCTTCACGGCGCAGCGTCCTGCGGCGTGGCGGGCACGGGCGGCGCTGCGGGCGCGGCTGAGGTGGCGGTCAATTTCGGCGCTGGCGATGGCAATCTGGCCGGCGACCAGCGTGCCGAGCGGCGTCGATTCGGCGCGGGCGGCGTTGGCGATGACGGCGAGCGGGGTTTTGACCGCATGGGCGAGATTGCCCGCCTGCTGCCGCGCGCGTTCGGCAAATTCGCCGTTGCGGCGCAGCACGGCGTTCAGTTCGTCGACCACGGGCTGGATTTCCGCCGGGTGATCGTTCCCCAGGGCGGCGCGCTCGCCCTCGCGCAAGGCGCTCAATTCCTGCCGCAGGCGGGTCAGGGGCGACAGGCCTGCGCGCACCTGGAACAGCGCCGCCAGCAACAAACCGCCAGCCAGCGCGCCGAGGCTGATGAAGAGCGGCATGCGCAGTTCATGCACCGGCTGCTGCAACCATTTTTCATCGGCGGCGACGATCAGGCGCAGCGGCGCTTGCGGGTGTTCGGCCAGGCGAAATATCCGCTCGCTCAGGCGCAGGGTTTCGCCGTTCGGCCCGCTGACGCGATGCGTATGGCGCTCGCCGTCGCCGAGGCCGTCCTGCGGCACGCGCAGCGTGCTGTCCCACAGCGAGCGCGAGCGGCGTAGCGCGTGCTGGGCCGGCGCAGCGGCGCCGGGCATGGCGTCGATCTGCCAGTACAGGCCGGAATAGGGCTGTTGCAGGCGCGGGTCGCTCAGGGGTTGGATGCGGAGTTTGCCCGTGGCGTCGAATTCGAGATTGGCCGCCAGTTGATTGAGGTGAATGTTCAGTTCCCGGTCGAACTGGCGGGCGAGGTGTTCGCTGAACAGATGTTGCAGCAGCCAGCCGGTGGCAACGATGCTGGCCAGTATCCACAGCAGGGTGCCGAGCAGCAGCCGCTGGCGCAGGGAGGAGGCGATGCGTCGCATGTTTCAGGGGGCGGCAGGGGGAGTGGCAGGTGGGGTGGCCAGGCGGTAGCCGAAACCGCGCCGGGTTTCGATCATGCCTTCCGGCAGTTTTTTGCGTAAGCGGCCAATGAATACTTCGATGGTGTTGGAGTCGCGTTCATCGTCCAGCGGGTAAAGCTGTTCGGCGAGTTCGCTGCGCGACATGACCTTGCCGGGCTGGCGCAAAAGGCAGGCGAGCAGGCGGAATTCGTGATGGGTCAGGGGTAGCCCGGCACCCTCCAGATACACGCGGTTGCTGCGCAGATCGAGCAGCAGCGGGCCGCTGCGCAAGGTGTTGTCGGCTTGCCCGGCGCTGCGCCGGATCAGGGCGCGCAGGCGGGCAGCGACTTCTTCCATGTGAAAAGGCTTGGCGAGGTAATCGTCGGCACCGGCATCGATGCCGGTGACGCGCTCGTGCCAGTCGCCGCGCGCGGTCAGGATCAGCACCGGCAGGCTGCGCCCCTGGGCGCGCCAGGTTTTGAGCACGCTCAAGCCATCGAGGCCGGGCAATCCCAGATCGAGCACGGCGGCGGCAAAGTCTTCCTCCAGCCCGAGATGCAGCGCATCGACGCCATTGCTGGCGCTTGCCACCAGATAACCCTCGGCGCTCAGGCGGTCGCCGATCTGCCGCCTGAGGTTGGGTTCGTCTTCCACCAGGAGCAGACGCATCAGCGTTTTCTTTCCTGATTCGTCGCCGTTTGCGGCGCGCGTTCCTTGCTGCGCAGCAGGCGGCCATCGCGGGCATCGAGAATCAGTTTGTGGATGCTGCCGTCTTGTTTGAGCAGTTTGATTTCATATGTCCACTGCCCGTTCTCACGATCCAGTTCGATTTCCAGGGGTTCGCCGGGATGTTCGCGCTCGACGCGTTCGAGCACGCGCTTGAGCGGCAGGATTTCACCGTTTGCCAGGGCCTGGCGGGCGATTTCGTGGTCATGTCTGTCGGCAAGCGCGGCGCTGGACGGCAGGACGAGCGCGGCGGCGAGCAGCAGGGTACGGGTGTAGGACATGATTTTCTCCAGAAAAAGGATACGGGGGGATGCAGCGGAATCGATTCTACGCAGGGCCGGGTGAACCTTTCCTGAATGCCGCTTTCAGTTTGCGTTCACCGGCAGTGCGCAACACTGGGGCTTCCAAATCGAGGGAGAAAGAAGATGCACATCGTACCTAAAGTGTTGCTGGGTTTGCTTGCCGTGCTGGGGCTGGCCTGGGTGCATACGGTGGCGCAGACGGGTTGGCAGGGCGCGCTGCCGTGGGTCGTGCGCCAGGAGGTATTGAATCTGAGCGGGGTGTGGTCGCTGGCCCTGATGTCGTTCGCCATGCTGCTGGCGGCGCGTCCGCGCTGGCTGGAAAAACCGTTTGGCGGCCTGGGCGGGATGTATCGGGCGCACCGATGGGCGGCGGTCTGGGCGGGCGTTTTTGCCGGTGTGCATTGGTTCGCCAAGGAAATCGCCGGGTCTTGGCTGGCATCTGCCATCGGCAAGGAGGGCAAGGTTTCCCGCGAGAAATTCGACGGTATCTGGGGCAGCCTGCAACATCTGGCCAAAGACATGGGCGAGTGGGCGTTCTACCTCTTGCTGCTCATGCTGCTGCTCTCCCTGTGGCGGCGTTTTCCCCGCCGCCCCTGGCGCTATCTGCATCGGCTGATGCCGCTGCTGTATCTGGCGCTGGTGTTTCACGCCTTGCTGCTGGCGCCGACGGCCTGGTGGCGTGCGCCCTTCGGGGCATTGCTCGGGCTGTGCCTGCTGGCGGGCTGTTACGGCGCGTTGCTTTCCTTGTCGGGGCGCATCCGGCGCTGAGGTTTTTCGCGCCCGCCTTTTTGTGGATATTCTTTTGGCCGCGCTCGACCGCACGTTTGCCTTGCTCTGGCGCGGCGGGTATCTTTCTCGTCCTTTTCTCGCATTGTCCTTGGGAAATCAAACCATGAAGCTGCCTCACCTTGTTTTGAGCACGTTTTTGCTGACCGGCAATCCGGTCTTTGCGGTCAATGATCACGGGACTGGCCCGATTGGCGCGGATCTGCCCGCAAGCGCGCAAGTGGACGCCGTATTGCTCGCGCATCCCTTGGTTCTGGCTGCCGGTGCCGGCGTGCGCGAACAGGAAGCCAACCGCGACCGTCTGCGCGCCGGGCCTTACGAATTCACCGTAACGGCGGCGAGAAAGATATCTCCCGCGGGGCGGCGGCCCCCCCCCCCCCGCCACGACCGTACCGAGCATGAGCGCACCCGTGAGCATGAAATCGGCATCGAGCGCGCTTTCCGCCTGCCCGGCAAGGCGGCGCGCGATGCGGAAATCGGCGCGGCGGGCATCAGCGAAGCGCGTTATGCGCTGGGCGATGCCCGCCACGAAACGGCGCGTCTGCTGCTTGCCCGCTGGTTCGACTGGCAGCGTGCCGCTGCGGCGGTGGGCGATTGGCAGGCGCAAGTCGATAACCTGCGCGTGCAACGCGGCGTTGCCGAGAAAAAGGTGAAACTGGGCGAATCCGCGCGTCTGGAATTATTGCAAACCGAAGCGCAGCTGTTCCAGGGCGAGGCTGAATTGGCCCGCTTGCAAAACGAAATGGCGCAGGTGACGGTGGATTGGCAGCAGAATTTCCCGGGCATCGCCCTGCCGCAAACGCCGATCGAGGTTAAACCGCAAGCTTTGCCGGTGGATGCCGCCCGGCACGCAGCTTGGCGTACGCGTCTGTTGGGGGAAAACCACGAACTTGCCGTGGCCCGCAGTTCTGCCCATAAAAGCCGCTTGCAGGCCGGGCGTCTGGATGCCGAGCGCCTGCCCGATCCCAGCCTGGGCCTTGCGGTGGGGCGTGAGCGCAATGGCGAGGAACGCGTCGTCGGTTTACAGTTGAGCATTCCCTTGCCCGGGGCCGGTCGTTCGGCGGATGCCCGCGCCGGTCAGGCCGCTGCCGAAGCCGCTGCCGCCCGTGAAGCGCAAGCCTTGCTGCGCGCGGAAAGCAGCGCCCGCCAGACGATACAGTCCGCCTTGAGCAGCCACGGTCAATGGCAGCGCCTGGATGAAGTCGCCCAGCGCCTGGATGAAAACGTCCGCCTGCTGGAAAAGGCTTGGCGTCTGGGTGAAGGGCAGTTCAACGAATTGCAGCAAACCCGCCGCCAGGCCATCGACGCCCGCCTCGCCGCGACCCGCGCCCGTCTGGATGCCAACGAAGCCCGCTATCGTCTGTTGCTGGATATGCACGTTTTATGGCCGGAGGAGGAGGGAATGCAAATGGCGGGGCTGGATGAGCGTCGACATTGAGGCTGGGCTGTCGTTGATTCTTGCCGGCCACTGCTGAACGCTGCGGATGATCTTCAGCGCCCGAAGTACGCTGCCAGGCGTTCCACCGCTTCACCCAGGCGGGCGATGTCGGTGGTATAGGCGAAGCGCAGGTGTTTTTCCGGGGCGTGGTGGCCGAAGTCGAGGCCGGGGGTGCAGGCGACGCCGGTGTGTTCGAGGAGATCGCGGGCGAGCGTGAAGCTGTCGGGGGCGAGCGCCGAGCTATCGCAGTAAAGATAGAACGCGCCTTCCGGGCGGGCGGTGACGCGCAATCCCAGGTTTTCCAGGGCGGGGGCGAGAAAATCGCGGCGCCGGCGGAATTCGGCGCGGCGCGCTTCGAGCAAGGCGATGGTGGCCGGTTCAAAGGCAGCCAGTGCGCCGTATTGCGCCGGTGTGGAAGGGCATAGCACGAGGTTTTGGGCGAGTTTTTCGACGTCGCGCACGTAAGCCTCGGGGACGACCATCCAGCCCAGGCGCCAGCCGGTCATCTGGAAATATTTGGAGAAGCTGTTGATCACCCAGAGTTCGTCGCTGACGGCGCAGGCGGTGGGCGCATCGGTTTCGTAAGTGAGGCCGTGGTAGATCTCATCGACCAGAAAATGCCCTTGTCGGCTGCGGCAGACGTCGGCCAGGGCAACGAGTTCGCTGTGGCGCAACAGGGTGCCGGTGGGGTTGGCCGGGGAGGCGACCAGGAGGCCCGCCGTGTGGGGCGTCCAGGCGGCAGCCACTTGTTGCGGCGTGGGTTGAAAATTGCTTGCCGGCCCCACGGGCAGAGCGACACCGCGCCCTTCATAACAGCGCAGGATGTGGCGATTGCACGGATAGCCCGGGTCGCTGAGTAACCACTCGCTTCCTGGGTTGGCCAGGCAGGCAAAGGCGAGATTGAGCGCGCCGGATGCACCGTTGGTGACGGCGATGCGGCTGGCGGGCACGGCCACGCCATAGCGGCTCTGGTAAAAATCGCTGATTGCCTGGCGCAGTTCGGGCAGGCCCAGCGCTTGCGTATACAGCGTCTTGCCGGCCTGAATGGCGGCCATGGCGGCAGCGGCAATCGGTTCCGGCGTCGCAAAATCGGGTTCGCCGATTTCCATGTGGATGATGTCGTGTCCTTGGGCTTCGAGCGCTCGGGCCCGCGTCAGGAGTTCCACGACGTGGAAGGGGGCGATGTCGGCGAGGCGGTCGGCGGATGGGCGCATGGAAAATCCTGAAGAAATGAAAAGGCCACCCGCAGGTGGCCCGGTGTGACTGCCTGTGTGAAACTCAGGCCGCGTTGGCTTCTTCGTCGCGGTAGATGCCCATTTCAAAGAGTTCGCGTTTGAGGAGCAGCTCGCGCGGCATCTTGTCGCCGATCTTGTCGAACCATTCCTTGTGGCCGCTGAGTTCCGATTTCCAGACTTCGGCGTCGATGGTGGTGAGCGCCTCGAAGGCGTTGCGGTCGATATCGAGGCCCGTCCAGTCGATGTCCTCGAACTTCGGCATCCAGCCGAGCACGGTTTCCTTGGCGGCGATCTTGCCTTGGCAACGGTCGACGATCCACTTCAGGACGCGCATGTTGTCGCCGAAGCCCGGCCACATGAAGCCGCCGTTTTCGTCCATGCGGAACCAGTTGACGCAGAAAATCTTGGGCGTGGCATCGACGTTCTTGCCCATTTGCAGCCAGTGGTTGAAGTAGTCGCCCATGTGGTAGCCGCAGAAGGGCAGCATGGCGAAGGGATCGCGGCGCACCACGCCTTGCTGGCCGAAGGCGGCGGCGGTGGTTTCGGAACCCAGGGTGGAGGCCATGTAGACGCCATAGTTCCAGTTGAAGGCCTGGTACACCAGCGGCACGGTGGTGGGGCGGCGACCGCCGAAGATGAAGGCCGAGATCGGCACGCCGGCAGGGTCTTCCCAGGCAGCGTCGATGGACGGGCACTGGCTGGCCGGGGCGGTGAAGCGCGAATTCGGGTGGGCGGCTTTTTTGCCCGCCTTGCCGTCTTCCGGCGTCCAGTCGTTGCCTTGCCAGTCGATCAGGTGGGCCGGGGCTTCCTTGGTCAGACCTTCCCACCACACGTCGCCGTCATCGGTGAGCGCCACGTTGGTGAAGATGATGTTTTCCTTCAGCGTGGCGAGCGCGTTGTAGTTGGTTTTTTCCGAAGTGCCGGGAGCGACGCCGAAGAAGCCGGCTTCCGGGTTGATGGCGTAGAAGCGGGTGACGCCGTCCTTGTCCACGCGCGGCTTGATCCAGGCGATGTCGTCGCCGATGGTGGTGATTTTCCAGCCGTTCATCGAGGCGGGCGGAATCAACATGGCGAAGTTGGTCTTGCCGCAGGCCGAGGGGAAGGCTGCGGCAACGTAGCTCTTCTCGCCTGCCGGCGATTCGACGCCGAGGATCAGCATGTGTTCGGCCAGCCAGCCCTGCTCGCGGGCCATGCTGGAAGCGATGCGCAGCGCCAGACATTTCTTGCCGAGCAGCGCGTTGCCGCCGTAGCCGGAACCGTAAGACCAGATTTCGCGGGTTTCCGGGTAGTGCACGATGTACTTGACGGTCGGGTTGCACGGCCAGGCCACGTCCTTCTGACCGGCGGCGAGCGGCGCGCCGACGGTGTGCACGCAGGGCACGTATTCGCCGTCGCTGCCCAGCACGTCGAACACGGCCTTGCCCATGCGGGTCATGACGCGCATGTTGGTGACGACGTAGGGCGAATCGGTGATTTCGACGCCGAGCTGGGCGATCGGTGAGCCGAGCGGCCCCATGCTGAACGGGATGACGTATAGGGTGCGGCCCTGCATGCAGCCCGTGAACAGGCCGTTCAGGGTTTCGCGCATCTTGGCCGGGGCTTCCCAGTTGTTGGTCGGGCCGGCGTCTTCCTTCTTTTCCGAGCAGATGTAGGTGCGGTCCTCGACGCGCGCCACGTCGGACGGATCGGAGAAGGCGAGGTAGGAATTCGGGCGCTTTTGCTCGTTCAGCTTGATGAGGGTGCCGGCCTTGACCATTTCCGCGCACAGGCGGTCGTATTCTTCCTGCGAGCCGTCGCACCAATGGATCTGATCCGGCTGGGTGAGCGCGGCGATCTCGGCGACCCACTTCTTGAGGCCTTCGTGTTTGACGTAGTTGGGGGTGTTCAATGCGGCGGTCATGGGGTGTCTCTCTCCAGGTGACTGAAACGAAAGAAAAATCCAGTCTCCGGGTGCTTACGCCATGCTGCAAGAGGAGTGTGACCGTCGGCTGGTAAGCACGTAATTATGCCTGAAAGGCGGCCCGATTTCCAGTAAAACCGGGCGCTGCAGGGCGTTCCGGTACTACTCGCTGGTTGTTTCGTCGGTTGCTTCTCCGAGTTTTTCGCCAGCCACTTGCGCCGTGCAATCGCAGCCGCTGCCGGCGGCGATCCAGCGCTGGATCAGGCGGTGCAGCGGTTTTGCCAGCGGCGCGGGGAACGGCAGATGGCGTCGGGTATCGGTAAGCAGCCCGCAGTGATAGCGTTTTTCGCTGGCCGACCAGGTGAGCGCCGGGCAGGGGCCGCGTTTTTGCCAGAAGCGCAGCCGTCCGAGCGGGCAGGTATCCTGGCTGCAACAGACGCCGCAGCCGTTGCAGGGCGCGCCGGGCGGCGGTTTGTCCGGCGCGTCAGCGGCGAGGTGGATAAAAATCGTTGCCGGCATCTGAAAAAAACGGGCTTCTGGCCCCTAGAATGTACGTTTTGCAACATCTTACGGCGCGCACCCCATGCATTCCAAAGAAAATCGCCCGGTCATCGGCACCGAGGACATCCTGTTGAGCCTGTGCAATTCCGTGGTCGAAGTGCTCAACGTCGCCACGCAGAGCAATCTGCACTATTCCGGCATGGTGCAGCGCATCACCAAAACCTGCCTGAAGCCGGACATCGGCTGCTTCGTGCTGTTCGACGGCGGTTTTACCGGGCTGGTGGTCTTGAATTTTTCGGCGGCGGCGGCGATGGAGGTGTACGAAACCTACCTGACCAGCATGGGCATGGCGAAATCAGAGTTGGCTTCGAGCCATACGGCGGACGAGGTGGGCAACGTGATGGGCGAATTGATGAACCAGATCGTCGGCAATTTCACCGGCAAGATTGGCCGTGAGTTGCAGACGCACATCACCCAGAACCAGCCGAAAATGCTGGTGTTGAGCAAGCAGGTGATGCTGAGCGTGGATACCAATCTCGACCAGCCGCAGGCGCGGCGCGTCACTTTCTACACGGCGCGCAACAACATCTTCTACCTGGAAATGGCGATCGACGGCACCGAATTCATCAAGCTGCGCGATTTCGAGGCCAGCGAAGCGCCCGATCCCGATCTGCTGATCGCCCAGGCCGCCGCCACGCCGGCCACTAGCCTCGCACCGAGCACGGCGGGCGAGGATCATGATGAATTGCTGAAATCCCTGGGGATGTAACTCGGGATGTAAAGTGCCGGGCCGGCGCTCAGCGGCCCGTCCACCACAGGCGCAGCCGCAGGCCGATTTCGCTGGTGTAGCCGACGGCGACGAAGCGGATGTCGCCGTCCGGCGCGATGACGACGAAACCCGGCGTGCCGGGCAGGCGATAGCGCCGCATGATTTCGCCGTCCGGGTCAGCCAGCGTTGGCCAGCGGTAGCCCTTTTCCTGCATGAATCGCTGCACGGCGGCGGCATCGCCGCTTTGCGTGGCGATCGTCAGCACCGGTCGGTCGTCGGCGATGCTGCTGACGCTGCCGGCGGTGGTTTTGCAGACCGGGCACCAGTCGGCCCAGAAGTACAGCAGCAGCGGTTTTCCTGGATGCGCGGCGCGGTAGTCGTCGAGCGCGAACGCCGCGCCGTCCACCAGAGTGCCGGCGAAGGCCGGAGCCGGCCCTTGCGCCGTGTCGCGTAGTTGCCACGCCTGAAGGGCGGTGAAAACGACGAGGAAGATGAGGATTTCCCTCCCCCAGCGCCGCCAGCGCGGCTTTTTTACGACGTCACTGACCAAGCTCACAACTGCCGGGCGTTGAAGGTGTTGCACTGGTTGAAGTCGCCGCTGTCGAAGCCGCGCTTGAACCAGCGCATGCGCTGCTCGGAGCTGCCGTGGGTGAAGCTTTCCGGCACGATGCGGCCTTGCGCCTGCTGTTGCAGGCGGTCGTCGCCGATGGCCGAGGCAGCAGTCAGGGCGGCTTGCAGATCGCCCGGATCGAGGACGTCGGCCATGCTGTCGGTGCGCTTGCCCCAGACGCCGGCCAGACAGTCGGCCTGCAATTCCAGACGCACGGACAGGGCGTTGGCTTCCTTCTCGCCGGACTGCTGGCGGGCGCGCTGCACCTGATCGGAAATGCCGAGCAGGTGCTGGACGTGATGCCCCACTTCGTGCGCCACCACGTAGGCTTGGGCGAATTCGCCGGGGGCGCGGAATTTTTCCTTCATTTCACGGAAGAAGGCCAGGTCGATGTACACCTTCTGGTCGCCGGGGCAGTAGAACGGCCCCATCGCCGACTGGCCGGTGCCGCAGGCGGTGGGCGTCATGCCGGAAAAGAGGACGAGCTTGGGTTCCTGATATTGCCGCCCCATTTCGCGGAAGGCGGCGTTCCAGGTGTCCTCGGTGGAGGCGAGCACCTTGGAGACGAACTGCGCCGTCGGATCGTTGGCGGGCGGCGCGCTGGCCGGCGCTTGCTGCTCCATCGCCGGCATGCCGCCGCCGGAGAGCATGCTGAGTACCGTCATCGGGTTGACGCCGAGGAAATAGCTGGCGACCAAGGCAATGGCGATGGTGCCCAGGCCCATGCGCCCGCCGCCCAGACGCAGCCCGCCGCCGC
>URNG01000038.1 GCA_900549295.1 uncultured Rhodocyclaceae bacterium | reverse complement strand
GCGCAATTCAGGCGGCAGGGGGGGTGCCGGGGGGAACAAAGCCGCTGGCGATCAGCGGGCGCACGGCCAGGATGAAAGCGCTGGCATGGCAGCCCGGATTGGCGATGCGCTTGCTGGCGCGAATTCTGGCGCGCTGCTCCAGGCACAGTTCGGGCAGGCCGAACACCCAGTCCGGATTCACCCGGTGCGCGGTGGAAGCGTCGATGACGCAGGTGTTCGGGTTTTCCACCAGACCCACCGATTCCTTGGCAGCGGCATCGGGCAGGCACAGGAAAGTGACGTCGGACGCATTGATCAGCCGCTTGCGCTCGGCGAGATCCTTGCGCTTCTCCGGCGCAATCCGCAGCACTTCGATGTCGCTGCGCTGCGCCAGATATTCATTGATCTGCAGGCCGGTGGTGCCTTCCTGACCGTCGACAAAGACTGTGTAGGGCATGGTGAGAAGGGGGGAGAGAAGGGGGGAGGGGGGAGGGATGGGCGGCGGGGCCGCCCGGGACTTACTTGGTGCGGCTGCGGTATTCGTCGGTGCGGGTGTCGATTTCGATCTTGTCACCGATTTCGACGAAGGCCGGAACTGGCAGTTCGAAGCCGGTCGGCTTGATGCGGGCCGGTTTCATGACCTTGCCGGAAGTATCGCCTTTGACGGCGGGTTCGGTGTATTCGACTTCGCGCACGAGCGAGGTCGGCAGTTCGACGGAAATCGCCTTGCCGTCGTAGAACACCACTTCGCAGGTCATGCCGTCGTCGAGGTACTTGAGGGCATCGGTCATGTTCTCGGCTTCCACCTCGAACTGGTTGTAGTCGGGGTCCATGAACACGTACATCGGATCGGCGAAGTAGGAATAGCTGGCTTCCTTCTTTTCCAGGATGACGACCTCGAACTTGTCGTCGGCCTTGTACACCGCTTCCGACGGGTTGCCGGAGAGCAGGTTCTTGAGTTTCATCTTGACCACGGCAGCATTGCGGCCAGATTTGTTGTATTCGGTTTTCTGCACCACGAGCGGCTGGCCGCCGACCATGATGACGTTACCGGAGCGCAGTTCCTGAGCGATCTTCATCTTGCAATTGTCCCAAAGCAGAAAAAAACGCGCGATTATACCGCGTTGCCGCATGCGCCGACGCAGCCGGCGCGCAATTCCGGGACGGGCCGCGGGAAGTGGCGTCCCTGCGCGCCTCTGTGCCTGGGCCGCTTACCACGGCACGCCGAAAATCGTTTAGATTCTCGACTTTCAACCCAATCACACCCACGCAGGAGACGTTTCATGTCCGCAGCCAAATACCGTCTGGTCACCCGCAGCGACTTCGATGGCCTCGTCTGTGCCGTATTGCTGAACGAGCTGGAAATGATCGACGACATCAAGTTCGTTCACCCCAAGGACATGCAGGACGGTAAGGTCGAGATCACCGGGCGCGACATCACCACCAACCTGCCCTACGTGCCGGGCGTGCATCTGGCGTTCGACCACCACCTTTCGGAAACCGTGCGCAACACCGGCGAGCGCCCGGAGCACATCATCCTGCCCGATGCGCCCTCCGCCGCCCGCGTCGTCTATGAGCATTTCGGCGGCAAGACGCGCTTCCCGGCCGCCTTCGGCGACATGATGGCGGCCGTCGACAAGGCCGATTCGGCGCAGTTCTCGCGCGACGAAATCCTCGCGCCGACGGGCTGGGTGCTGCTCAACTACCTGATGGATTCGCGTACCGGCCTCGGGCGCTTCCGCGAATTCCGCGTCAGCAACTACCAGTTGATGATGGATCTCATCCAGTACTGCCGCAACCACGGCATCGACGACATCCTGCGCCTGCCCGACGTCAAGGAGCGGGTCGATCTCTATTTCGAACACGCCGCCAAGGCCAGCGAACAGATCCAGCGCTGCGCCAGCGTGCACGGCAATCTGGTGGTGCTCGATCTGCGTAACGAAGAAACCATCTACGCCACCAACCGCTTCATGATCTACGCCCTTTTCCCGGCGCAGAACATCTCCATCCACGTCCTGTGGGGCGTGCAGAAGCAGAATACCGTTTTCGCCACCGGCAAATCCATTCTCGACCGCAGCTCGAAAACCAACATCGGCGAACTGATGCTGCAATACGGCGGTGGCGGCCACGAAAACGCCGGCACCTGCCAGGTTGCGAATGACGAAGCAGCAGCGGTCTTGCAGGCTTTGATTGCCCGCATCAACGCCGACGGCTGAACGGGCTTGGCAGCGGGCGCGCTGCGCAACTGGCAGAAAGGGCGCGCCCGTTCATTCATGCGGCCGGCTCGCGTTTTCAGGCCGGGCCCCGCGATCTCCCGGCCGCTTGGGGCGCTTCACTCGCTCGCGCGCAAAGTCTCAAGCTGGGCCTGCGCGATGCTGTGGCCGGCCCGCGCGGCGGCTTCCAGGTAATCGAGGGCGGCTGCTTCGTCCGGCTCGCCACCCTGGTGGCCGGCGGCGTGGTAGATCGCCAGCCACTGGAGCGCATCGGCGTGGTTCTGGCGGGCGGCCTTGTCGAACCAGGCGCAGGCGGCGGCATGGTTTTTGCGTCGATGAAAGAATATCCCCATGGCGTTCTGCGCCCTGGCCTCACCTTTGTCGGCGGCGAGCAGATCGGCTGTTTCCCGCTCGGTGAAGGTGATTTCCCCCAGCTTGAGTACATCCGCCAGTACCACCTGGGCGCTCTGGCCGCTGGGGGTGTGCAGTTTCTGCAGGAGGCTGTTGGCGACATGGCGCCACAGCGTGCGGCGGCTGATCCCGGTGATGAGCGTGGCGGTATTCAGGCTGATGCAGGGTTTCATAGGGGCTTCGGGTTTGAATTCAGCGCACCATTTTACCGGAAGGCGTGGGGTAGGCGGTTTGGTGGACGATGAAGATCCTTGCATCTCACCTGGGAGTGCCGGCGGGACGCCAGCGCTCCAGCACCGAAGCCTACGACCGAGGCAACAAGTTTGCCGCCTACCGCCAGCTTCCGGCGCTGCAGGAACATGTCCTGGTCAGCCTCGAAGCCCGGCGCATCGAAGTTTTCCGCCGCAACACCAGCGGCCACTAGGTGCTGCACCCCTTCGCCCTCGATGAAACCCTGCAACTCGAAAGCCTTGGTTTTAACTGACCATCGCTGAAATTTTTGAGGGAGTTGAGGGCGAGCAAGCGGCAAAGGGAATAACTCCATTTGTCCAACGCGCCTGCCCCTATTTTTTTCTGTAAAATGAATTCCGGTGGCATTATTTTGGCGATTCCCAGCCCGAGCATGCCATGCCCACCCCTTACGACGGCCTCTACAAACAGCTCTTGTCCTACCCGCCGATGGTCGAAAGCCTGCTGCGCTGCTTCGTTCATGAGGCGTGGGTCGAGCACATCGACTTTTCCACCCTGGAAGAACCCAACGGCCAGTACATCAGCGAAGCACTGCAACAGCGCAGCGACGACATCATCTGGCGGGTACGTCTGAACCTGCCAGATGGCCGCCGCGAATAGCTCTACCTCTACCTGCTGATCGAATTCCAGAGCCGCAGCGATCCGTGGATGGCACTGCGCGTGCTTACCTACGTCTGCCTGCTCTATCAGGATTTGCTCAAGGGCAAGCAGATCAGCCCCGGCGAAAAACTGCCGCCGGTTTTCCCTCTGGTGCTCTACAACGGCCAGCCCCGCTGGCAGGCCACGCAGCA
Organism: uncultured Rhodocyclaceae bacterium; assembly: GCA_900549295.1. Classification (GTDB taxonomy): domain Bacteria; phylum Pseudomonadota; class Gammaproteobacteria; order Burkholderiales; family Rhodocyclaceae; genus Azonexus. The sequence goes on along the minus strand of URNG01000038.1, from coordinate 21,804 downwards.
GGAAATCGCCGATCTCATTGCCGCCTCCGGCAGCCTCGCCCGCTGGCAGCCAAAATTCCGCTACCACCTGCTCGACGAAGGCCGCGTACCGGCAGAAGAACTGTGGCGCTTGTCCGACAACCTGCTGGCCCTGCTCATCCGCCTCGAAACCAGTGCCCCCGACCCGCACGCCCTGCGCGAAGCTACCGCCGCCCTGGTCAGCCACCTCAAAAGCCCAGCCCACGACAGCCTGCGCCGTACCTTCGTTGTTTTTTTCAACCGGGCCATTTTCAAGAAACCGAATCCGGGTCAAACTATCAAATAAATCAATGTGTTACATGAGTTCGACACCATGCTGGCTGAACGAGTCGACGAGTGGGGTGAGGAACTGCGCCAGAAAGGGCGCAAGGAAGGTCGTGTGGAAGGGCGGCAGGAAGGCCGCCAAGAAGGCCGCCAAGAAGGCGAAACTACCGCCGCGCACTGCTTGCTGTCCCGCCTGCTGCGCTTGCGTTTCGGCCCCCTCCCGCCCTGGGCCGAAGAACGCCTGGAACAAGCCACGCAAACGCAACTGGAAACCTGGGTCAATGCCGTACTCACCGCCCAATCGCTCGCAGGCGTGATCGGGGAGCATTAGTGGTACAAACGGCGGCACAAATGGGTGATGCGGCGACCAATCCGGGAAGGAGCTGAATCCGGCAGCGTCGCGCAACCCCTATTCCCGACGGTTGCAGTGCGTTCCTTTCCGCGCCCTGTAGGCGCGCGGTTCATCGTGCCTGATAGGTGTTCTTTGCCCGGTAAATTATCCAACAAACTCCAAGTGGTCCCGGAAAACCGAGCCACCCTTTTACCCGGCGTGCTCGTTGGTGGTGTGCCAGGGTGGGCTTGGCACAGCCATTTGGGTGTGTCAGGCATTCTCCGTCAACCAGAGGAGAATTTTTCCGGGCCGATGCGTGACGATGGAATGGCTGTAATGACTTGAAATTCAAGGGAAATCAAGTGGTATCGTTTTTCTGGCATGTGTATTGCTTGAGGGGTGTCAGCGGAGTTCCCCGCCTTATCCTCCAAGGAGATGCAATATGAAAAAGATGCAACAAGGTTTTACCCTGATCGAACTGATGATCGTCGTGGCCATTATCGGTATTCTGGCTGCTGTGGCGCTGCCGCAGTACCGCGACTACACGCAGAAGTCTGCCAATGGTGCCTGTATGGCTGAAGCAAAAGCCTATATGGGTGCTGCGGTAGCGAACATGTCTAATGACGAAGATCCGGCACCCTTTGCCGGGAATGCATGTACGGGCATCAACCAGGCTCTGACGAGCGCATCCTATACTAACGGAGCCTCTGCTGTCTTTACGACGGCAACGAAGGGTAATGCCACCATCAAGAAAGACGTTCAGTGCGATGCAGGTAGTGGGGCATGTGAATATCGGTAATTTAAATTAAAACAAAAGCGCCGAAAGGCGCTTTTGTTTTTTGTATGAAAATAATATTCGCAATATATTCTGTTTTTATGGTTATGAGCTGGCTTTTGCCTGCTCATTTTCCTCCGTGGCAAACGGCGCATCAAGAGTTTCTTGCTGCCATCGCCGTGCTCGTTGCTTTTTTTTCGTTCATATACGGTAATTCAAAGGCTGCTGCAAAAAAAACCGATTTGTTTGTTATCGCAGTGGCTGTTATTCCACTTGCTCAGTACGCCAGCGGTGTTATCCAATATGCAGGCGATATGCTTCAGAGTCTGGCTTATATATTATTGTTTGGCATCGCTCTGTTTGTTGGTAGAAATTCCAACAAGGTTCAGGATTTTGATGTTCTGAAGCTGGTCAGCCTGACATTTTTGGCAGGAGGCGTGTTTTCTGTTTTTATTGCTGCTGCCCAGTGGCTCGGTTGGGCCAAGAGCGTTGATGTTGCTTGGCTTACGCCTCTTGAAGGGGGCTCGCGCCCTTACGCTAATATAGGTCAACCCAATAATCTTGCAACCATTTTAGGGTTTTCTGTTGCTAGTTTGTTGTATTTGTTTGAAAAAAACATAGTTAATCGGCTTTGTGCTGGAATTGTTGCGATAATAATCATCTTTGGTCTTGCTTTGACCCAATCCAGAACAACTTGGGTGGTTGCTGCGGTGCTTCCTTTTTCCTGGTATTTGTTGAGCAGAAATGTTCGCCTATATACAAAGACCAGGCATGTGCTGCTTTGGGTATTAGTCTATGTGGGATTTGTGCTTGTTCTCCCTTGGCTTGGGGAGTTTGGTAGTGCTCAGGTTGAACCGCTGCTGGAGCGTGCCAGGCAAACTCACCGGATGGAAATGTATAGCCAGGCTGTTTATTTTATAACGCATGGCCCGTGGTATGGATTTGGTTGGGGGCAAATTGAGTCGGCGCACAGTGCGCTGGCGGATAAAGCACCTCAGCCTATCTTCTACCACTATTCACACAATATTATTCTGGATCTGCTTTTGTGGAATGGGCCGTGGCTTGGCTCGCTCCTGGTTTTGCTGATGCTGTTGTGGTTTGGTAGGGCGTTTTTTCGCATCAGTACAAATGCGGGGTTTGCTGCATGGATTGGGTTCTTGTTTTTTATAACACATTCTTTCTTCGAGTATCCGCATGCTTACCTTTATATTCTGCTGCCAGCAGGGTTTTTGTTAGGTGTTGTTGAGGGGGATGGTGCAAAAAAAGAGGAAGGGGTGGTAGTCTCAAAGCCGCTTTTGGCAATGGTTTTTCTGCTTGGAATGGTTTTTGTTGTTTTTTTGTGGCAGGGGTATGCAAGAATTGAGGCGGATTATAGGGCTGCTTTGAATAATGAAAAAAACGTATCAGCAGATATGGGCTTGGTTTCAAGTGCGTTTTACAGTAATTTCATAAAGTATATGGAGTTCGTGAATCTGCCGGTAGGGCGTAATTATTCTGCTCCATTGCTAAACGAAATCGAGTTGTTTGCTGCGCGCTACCCGAGGAGATTTGTTTTTATTAAAACCGCTTATATATTTTCGATAAATAATAACAACGACAAATCCTTGTATTACTTGAATAGGCTGAAGTCGATTTATGGTGTTGATGGGTTAGAGGAAGGGCTGAGTGTTTTTCATAATGAATCTCGTGCCAATCCTGAGCTTTTGGCTGTATTGGAAAACTTTGGTTTGAAACGCTGTTCAAATCCTGTAGCAGATGGGTGTCCCCCTGGGGCAGAATAGTTGTCGTTTCGATGGAGTCCTGAATTGAAGGACGATAGGGGACTGAAGTGGCGGGATACGGACAGGTATTCAAAGACAGCAGGCTAATCGTGTCTGACCTTGTTCTGTTTTTGCGGATTAGGTACTGGCCAAGCGGGTGCTGGGGGCGATTCGTGCAGGCATCATTACGCTTGCAAGCGGATTATCTGGCGGGCGAAGCACTGCCGGGGCTGTGTCATGAGTATGTTCAGGGGCAGGTTTATGCAATGAACGGGGCGACAAAGACGCACAGAACCATTGCGTTAAGCATAGCTTCTGCCCTGCGCAGCCATCTTTGGGGCTACCCAAGCAGGCAGGTTTGCGAGCCCCGTGCCCGCTGCGTCGAAGCCCGGCAAAGAAAAACCCCGAAGTCTTGCGGCTTGGGGTTTTTTGTTGGTGGGCCCCCCGAGAGTCGAACTCGGCACCAACGGATTATGAGTCCGCTGCTCTAACCAGACATGAGCTAGAGGCCCGGCATCTTTAGTTTCCGGTCGGGTCGAGGAAGCTGCGCAGTTTGTCCGAACGGCTGGGGTGGCGCAGCTTGCGTAGCGCCTTGGCTTCGATCTGGCGGATGCGTTCGCGGGTGACGTCGAATTGCTTGCCGACTTCTTCCAGCGTGTGGTCGGTGTTCATTTCGATGCCGAAGCGCATGCGCAGCACCTTGGCTTCGCGCGTGGTGAGGCTGTCCAGGATGTCCTTGGTGACGCCGCGCAGGCTGGAGAACATGGCGGCGTCCGCCGGGGCGAGCGTGGTCTGGTCTTCGATGAAGTCGCCGAGGTGGGAGTCGTCGTCGTCGCCGATCGGGGTTTCCATGGAGATCGGCTCCTTGGAAATCTTCATGATCTTGCGGATTTTGTCCTCCGGCATGTCCATCTTCTTCGCCAGCGTCGCCGGATCGGGTTCCAGGCCGGTTTCCTGCAGGATCTGGCGGCTGATGCGGTTCATCTTGTTGATGGTTTCGATCATGTGCACCGGGATGCGGATGGTGCGCGCCTGGTCGGCGATGGAGCGGGTGATGGCCTGGCGAATCCACCACGTCGCGTAGGTGGAGAACTTGTAGCCGCGGCGGTACTCGAATTTATCCACCGCCTTCATCAGGCCGATGTTGCCTTCCTGGATCAGATCGAGGAATTGCAGGCCGCGGTTGGTGTATTTCTTGGCGATCGAGATGACCAGACGCAGGTTGGCTTCGGTCATTTCGCGCTTGGCGCGGCGGGCCTTGGCTTCGCCGGTGGACATCTGCTTGTTGATGTCCTTCAGTTCCTTGAGCGAGATGCCGATGCGTTCCTGCAGGGCGAGAATCTTGCGCTGTTCTTCCTGAATGTCCGGCGCGCTGCGGGTGAGCACGGCGACGTAGCTCTTGGGGGCGGCGGCGATTTCGGCATCGGCCCAGTCGAGGTTGATTTCGTTGCCGGGGAAGGACTGGATGAAGTGCGGGCGCGGCATGCGCACGCGATCGACGCAGATGCTCTGGATCTTGCGCTCGCAGCCGCGGACTTCATCGACCATGGCGCGCACGTTGTCGCACAGGCGCTCGATGGTGCGCGAGGTGAAGCGGATCAGCACCAGTTCGTCGAGCAGTTGTTTTTGCAGCTTGAGGTAGGTCTTGTCCTGGCTGCCCTTGCTGGCGAGGGTTTTCTGCATTTTGGCATGCAGGGTGCGGACCGTCGCAAAGCGCGCCAGACCGTCGGTTTTCAGTTGCAGGAGGGAGGCTGCGGCAGCACCTGCGCCGTTGTCTTCTTCCTCTTCTTCCTCGTCGGATTCGTCGTTTTCGGCACTGTCGTCATCGCTGGCGGCGCTGACCGGGGCTTCTGGGGCCGGTTCTTCTTCGACGGCGTTGGGGTCGATCAGGCCGTCGATCAGTTCGTCGATGCGGATTTCCTCGTTTTCGACCTTGCTCGCCATGTCGAGGATTTCGCTGATCGTCGTCGGGCAGGCGGCAATCGCCTGGATCATGTGTTTCAGCCCTTCCTCGATGCGCTTGGCGATCTCGATTTCGCCTTCGCGGGTCAGCAGTTCGACCGTACCCATTTCGCGCATGTACATGCGCACCGGGTCGGTGGTACGGCCAAATTCGGAATCGACGGTGGACAGCGCCTGCTCGGCCTGCGCCTCGACTTCTTCCTCGTCGGCGCTGCTGGCGTTGGTGTCGGACATCAGGATGTCTTCGGCGGCGGGAGCCTCGTCGAAGACCTGGATGCTCATTTCGCTGAAGGTGGAAATGATGGCTTCGATGGCTTCCGCGTCGACCAGATCGTCCGGCAGGTGGTCGTTGATTTCGGCGTAGGTGAGGTAGCCGCGTTCCTTGCCCAGCTTGATGAGCGCCTTCAGGCGCATCTTGCGCGCTTCGGCGTCGAGCGGCTGCGGGGTTTCCGCAATGGCTTCCTTGAGGGCTGCCTTGTCGACAGCCTTATCCTTGGCTTTACTGCTGGCGCGCGCCTTTTGGGGGGGCTTTGGGGCTGACTTCGGGGCGCTTGCCTTTGGCGTTGCCTTCGGTGCTTCCTTTGGGGTTTCCTTCGCGCTGTCTTTTGCCTTGGCCATGAACACGTCCGGGTATTTGGAAAACCGCAAATTATACCATAACTTAGCCCTGTTTTTGCCGCGCCCGGCGCATGCGCCGTAGCAGTACTGCGTCAGTGCCGGTCCGGGATTTTCCGGGTTCAGGGTGTGCTTTGCGTTTTTCGGGTGAGAAATTGGATGTAAGCCTGTTTTTCCTCCGCCGACAGGCCGGCGACGCCAAATTGTTGAGCCTTCATCTGCAGTTCGGCAAAGCGCCGCATGTCCGCGCTTTCCTGCAGTTTTTCCAGGGTGGCGCGAAACTCTGCGTCGGCTTCGTCTTCGTCAAACGGCAGGTCGAGAAGTTCCGCGGCGGCGGTTTCGATCAGGTTCTCTTCCGGCTGGCCGCGCAGTTGCTCGCGCAGCAGGGCGTAGCTGGCTGCGCCGTCGCTGTTTTCCAGGCAGGCCTTGAGGCGCAGCAGGGCGGGACGTTCTGGCGCGTCGGGCAGGAGCGCGGCGGGGAGTTCGGCGGCCAGCGACGGTTTGTGCAGGATCAGGCGCAGCAGGTTGCGCGACAGCGAGGGCGGCGGGCGCTTGGCGCGGGCCGGCGCGGGCGGCGCGTAGGATTTGAGTTCGCACAGGCGCTCGACTTCGCCCTGGCTGAAACCGCTGGCTTCCGCCAGACGCTTGACGAGTTGCAGGCGCAGCAGCGGCGTCGGCAGCTTGAGGAGCAGCGGCTTGGCTTCGTAGATCAACTGGGCGCGGCCTTCGGCGCTGGTGAGGTCGCAGCGTAGCGCCAGTTCGCGCAGCAGGAAGTCGGAGAGCGGCGTGGCCTGGGCGATCAGGCGCTCGAATTCGGCCTTGCCGTGGTCGCGGATGAAGCTGTCCGGGTCGTGTTCCGGCGGCAGCAGGACGAAGCCGATGGCTTTGTTGTCGGCGAGCATTTCCAGGGCGTTTTCCAGCGCCCGCCAGGCGGCCTTGCGCCCGGCGCTGTCGCCGTCGAAGCAGAACACGATACGGTCGACCTGGCGCAGCAGCTTCTGCACGTGCGTCGGCGTGGTGGCCGTGCCCAGGGTGGCGACGGCGTTGCCGACGCCGTTCTGGGCGAGCGCGATGACGTCCATGTAGCCTTCGGTGACGATGGCCGTGTTCTTCTCGCGCAGCGCCTGACGCGCTTGCGGCAGGCCGAACAGTTCGCGGCCTTTCTCGAACAGCGGGGTTTCCGGCGAGTTGAGGTATTTCGGCTCGCCCTGGTCGATGATGCGCCCGCCGAAGGCGATGATGTCGCCCTTGGGATTGACGATGGGAATCATCAGGCGATCGCGGAAGCGGTCGTAGCGCCGCCCGGATTCGTTGTCGATGACGAGGCCGGCCTGCCTGAGCAGCGGCGTGTCGTAATCGGGAAACACCGCTTGCAGGCTCTGCCAGCCGTCCGGGGCGTAGCCGATGCCGAAACGGGCGGCGATTTCCCCGGAAAGCCCGCGTTTCTTGCAGTATTCGATGGCGCGCGGCGTGCGGCGCAACTGTTCCTTGTACCAGGCGGCGGCCCGCGCCATGACTTCGGTGAACTGGCGGATCTCGCCCTGCGGCCTGGCCTGGAAGTCGTTGTCCTCCGGCACCGCCATGCCCAGGCGCCCGGCCAGCTCGCGCACCGCATCGACGAAACCGATGCCCTGGTATTCCATGACGAAGCCGATCGCCGAGCCGTGCGCGCCGCAGCCGAAGCAGTGATAGAACTGCTTGGCCGGGCTGACCGTGAAGGAAGGCGTTTTTTCGTTATGGAAAGGGCAGCACGCCGCGTAATTCCCCCCGGCTTTCTTCAGCGGGACGTAGCCATCGACCAGTTCGACGATGTCGATCCGGGCGAGCAGGTCCTGAATGAAGGAATCGGGGATCATGGCAAGGGGAAGGAAGGAGAGGGAAGGGGGAAGAAAGGGAGGGTTTTACCCTTCCCCCTTTCACCCTTCCCTCATTCCGGCAAAAAAACAGCCGCCAGCTTTTGAGGCAGGCGGCTGCATCATTGATGACCTGAAGCGATCAGTACATTTTCGGCGGCAGGGTCAGGCTGCGCAGGCGCTTGTTCTGACGCTTGACGGCGGCGGCTGCCTTGCGCTTGCGTTCGGCCGTGGGTTTTTCATAGAACTCACGGGCGCGCAGCTCGGTCAGGAGACCGGTCTTTTCGACCGTGCGCTTGAAGCGGCGGATTGCAGCCTCGAACGGCTCGTTTTCCTTGACACGAATATTCGGCATAGTTTCACCCCCTTCCGTAAGGCGCCTGCCGGGTCAAGTACAAGGGCAGTGCGCGCAAAATTGACGTTCCGCTTTCGATTGCGGAAAACGGGAGATTCTATGTCAGAAAACCACGATGGATCAAGCGATAGATCAAGTTAAAATATGCGCCATGCTGATCCTGGGCGTTGAATCCTCCTGCGACGAAACCGGCGCGGCGCTGTACGACAGCGTCGCCGGCCTGCTGGCGCATACCTTGCACTCGCAGGTGGCGATGCACGCCGAGTACGGCGGCGTGGTGCCGGAACTGGCGTCGCGCGACCACGTGCGGCGGGTGGTGCCTCTGTTGCGCGGCGCTTTGGCGGCGGCCGGCAAAACGCTGACCGACGTCGACGCGGTGGCCTACACGCGCGGGCCGGGCTTGTCCGGCGCTTTGCTGGTGGGCTGCGCCTTTGCCGAGGCGCTGGCGCTGGCTTTGGACAAGCCGGTGATCCCCGTGCACCACCTCGAAGGGCATCTGCTGTCGCCCCTGCTGTCCGCCGATCCGCCTGTTTTTCCCTTCGTGGCGCTGCTGGTGTCCGGTGGCCATACGCAGTTGATGCGGGTGAGCGGCGTCGGCGATTACGAAATGCTCGGCGAGACGCTCGACGATGCCGCTGGCGAAGCCTTCGACAAGAGCGCCAAGCTGCTCGGCCTGCCCTATCCGGGCGGGGCGCTGCTGTCGAAGCTGGCTGAATCGGGTGCGCCGGAAAAATACAATCTGCCGCGGCCGATGTTGCATTCCGGCGACCTGAATTTCAGCTTTTCCGGCCTGAAAACGGCAGTGCTGACCTTGGTGCGCGAGCAGGGCGAGCCGTTGAGCGAACGGACGCGGGCCGATATTGCACGCGCCTTTCAGGAAGCCATCGTCGAGGTGCTGGTCAGGAAATCGCTCAAGGCGCTCAAGGCAACCGGCCTGCAAACGCTGGTGGTGGCCGGCGGTGTCGGAGCCAACCGGCAGTTGCGCGCACAGCTCGATGAAATGGCGCGGCGCAAGCGCTTCCGGGTGCATTACCCGGAACTCGAATTCTGCACCGACAACGGGGCAATGATCGCGCTGGCCGGCTGCCTGCGCCTGCAAGCCGGCGCGGCCGGCAAGGCGGCCGGCGGTTTCTCGGTGCAGCCGCGCTGGCCCCTGTTGCAGGCGGGAGTTGCAGCATGCTGATCAATTGCGTCGCCTATGAGCACGGCAGCCGTCTGCGCGATCTGGCGGTCGGGGAAATCGGCGATTACCTGAACCGCCCCGATACCTTCGTCTGGGTGGCGCTGCGCGATGCGACGCCGGAAGAACTGGCGCAGATGCAGGAGAAATTCGGCCTGCACGACTTGGCGGTGGAAGACGCGCGCAATGGCAACCAGCGTCCCAAGCTCGAAGAATACGATGACGCCCTGTTCGTCGTGCTGCATCTGGTCGAGCCGGCGGCGGACGATTTCCAGGTCGGCGACCTCAACGTTTTCGTCGGCGGCAATTACATCCTGTCGGTGCGCAACCGCAGCCAGCAGGGCTTTCTCGGCGTGCGCGCCCGCTGCGAGCGGGAGCCGCACCTGCTGCGCCAGGGCGCGGGTTTCGTGCTGTACGCGCTGATGGATGCGGTGGTCGACCGTTATTTCCCCATCGTCGACCGGCTGGAATCGGAACTGGAAGGCATCGAGGAAAACATTTTCAGCGAAGGCGCGGCGCGCAGCAACATCGAGCGCCTCTACGACCTGAAATACAAGGTGATGCGCGCGCGCCACGCGGTAGCGCCGCTCCTGGAGGTCGCCGCCAAGCTGTCGAGCGGCCGGGGGCCGGCCTGCTGCTCCGCCAGCCGGGAGTATTTCCGCGACGTGTATGACCACCTGCTGCGCATCAACGCGTCCATCGACAGCATCCGCGACACCATCGGCACGGCGATTCAGGTCAATCTGTCGATGGTGGCGATCGGCGACAGCGAGGTGAGCAAGCGTCTGGCCGCCTGGGCGGGCATCTTCGCCGTCGCCACCGCCTTCGCCGGCATCTGGGGCATGAATTTCAAGGTGATGCCGGAACTCGACTGGCAATACGGCTATCCGGCCGCGCTGGCGGCTATCGGCGCGACCTGCTTCGTGCTGTACCGGCGCTTCAAGCGCTCCGGCTGGCTGTAGGACTTCAGCGCTTCTTTTTTTTCGCTGCAGCCGGCGCGGCCTTGCTGCCGCCGATCCGGCCTTCCTGGCCCGCCATCAGGCGTTGCAGATTCACCCAGTGCTTGGCGATGAGGCCGAGAGCGATCAGCACGACCACGCCGAACAGGGCATCCGCGCCGTGCAGGGTGGCGGCGTAGAGCGGCGCGAAAACGGCGGCGACGATGGCGGCGAGCGAGGAATAACGCGACACGTAGGCGACCAGCAGCCAGGTGGCGAGCGTCAGCAGGCCGAGCCAGGGATCGAGCGCCAGCAGGACGCCGGCCGCGGTGGCCACGCCCTTGCCGCCTTTGAATTTGAGAAAGACGGGGAACAGATGGCCGAGGAAAACCGCCAGCGCCACCAGCGCGACGACGCCTTCGGGAAGGCCGAAACGCTGCGCCAGAAACACCGCCAGCCAGCCTTTGAGCGCGTCGCCGACGAGCGTCAGCAGCGCCGCTTTCTTGTTGCCGCTGCGCAGCACGTTGGTCGCGCCGGGATTGCCCGAGCCGTAGGTGCGCGGATCGGCCAGGCCGAACAGGCGCGAGGAGAGCACGGCGAAGGGCACGGAACCCAGCAGGTAGGCGGCGGCGACGGCGATGAATTCAGTCATGGCGGCAAGTGCGATGGCAAACGAAATGCGGCGGATTGTACATGCACGGGCCGGCTCAAGGCTGGCGGTGACTGGGCTGCGCTTGCGCGAGCCAGTGCAGGAGGGTGGTGTAGACCTGTTCCGGGGTGAAGGGTTTGGCGATGAAATCGTTCATGCCGGCGCTCAGGCAGCGCTGGCGGTCTTCGGTGAAGGCGTTGGCGGTCATGGCGACGATGGGGATGTTTTGCCCCCGCAGCAGTTCCCGGATGCGGCGGGTGGCCTCCAGGCCGTCCATGTTGGGCATCTGCATGTCCATCAGGATCAGGGCGTAATCGTTTTTCGTGGCGAGATCGAGGGCGATACGGCCGTCGGCGGCGCTGTCGCAGCGCAGGCCGACGTCGGAGAGGAGGAGTTCGGTGATTTCGCGGTTGATCGGCTCGTCTTCCGCCAGCAGGATGCGCGCGCCGGAAAATTCGGCGCGCAGGCGTTCTTCTGCCGCGTTTTCGGAGGGTGTGCCGCTGTATTGCACGGGTACCGCCGCTTTTTGCAGACGCAGGGTGAGCCAGAAGGTGCTGCCCTTGCCGGGAGCGCTCGTCAGGCCGGTTTCGCCGCCCATCATGCCGGCCAGTTTACGGGTGATGGCCAGCCCCAGGCCGGTGCCGCCGTAGCGGCGCGTGGTGCTGCCGTCGGCCTGTTCGAAGGCGGTGAACAGGCGTGCCTGCGCCGCTTCTTCGATGCCGATGCCGGTGTCGGTGACCGAGAGGCGCAGCAGCGCGCTGTCTGCGGTTTCTTCTTCGCAGCGGGCTTCCAGCGTGATACTGCCGTGCGAGGTGAATTTCAGGGCATTGCCGGCGTAATTGAGCAGCGCCTGCTGCACCCGGACCGGATCGCCAATCACGCAGGCCGGCAATGCACCGTGCCGGGCCGTCAGCTCGATGCCCTTGGCGGCGGCGCGCTCATGCATCATGGAGACGACATTGGCGAGCACGCTTTCGATGCGAAAAGGCCGCGTGTCCAGCACCATGCGCCCGGCTTCGATTTTCGACAAATCGAGGATGCTGTTGATGACCGACAAAAGATGCTCGCTGGCCGATTCGAGTTTGTTCAGTTGATCTTCCTGCTGGGGCGAGAGGGGCGTGCGCCGGATCAGCCCGGCCATGCCGGTGATGGCCGCAAGCGGCGTGCGGATTTCGTGGCTCATGTTGGCGAGAAAGGCGCTCTTGGCGATGCTGGCGCTTTCGGCGTTGAGCTTGGCCTGGACCAGATCGGCGGTGCGCTCGCTCACCAGGTCTTCCAGGTGGCGGCGGTGCTGTTCCAGTTCCTCTTCATAAGCGACGCGCTCGGTCAGGTCGCGGGCGACGCCGAAGGTGCCAATGATCTGCCCGTTGCGATCATGCAGCGGCCCCTGGGTGACGTGAAAACTGCGCGGTCCGATCGTGGTCTGGATGTTTTCGAGCTGGGTCTCGACATGGTTCCCGGTCAGCAGGCGGCGCTGGGTTGCCAGCATGGCTTCGGCCTGGGCGGGCGGAAACAACTCGCGCAGACTCGAGCCGATGACGTCGGCGGCCGGTTTGCCGATGAATTCGCTGGCGGCACGGTTGAAAACCAGGTAACGCCCGTCCGGGTCGATGGCGAAAACCGCATCCAGCGAGCTGTCGGCGATGGTTTCGAGCAGTTTCAAGGCGTTGAGCTGCTCGGCCACGGCCTGGTTGTAGCGGCCCCAGTAGCGTTTGAGCAGGAAATACAGCAGCAGGGCCGTGACCAGCACGAACAGCCAGCCCTTGGCGATGCTCAGTTGTGTCAGGGTGTGCTTGTCTTCGCTCAACAGCGCAATCAATTGATCGGAAAACAGAATCCAGGCGCTGGCGAAAATGGCATAGATGCCGATGATCTGCAGGACGGCGCGGCGCTGTTCGTCTGGCAATGGAGCGGGCGGCATGCGCGGATCCTCGGAAAAATGCGTACCGATCGGCTAGGCGTGCAAGGCGACGTTGACACTGCGCGCGTCCAGAACGCGCGGCAGCACACTGGGGTCGATGCCGACCAGGAAACCGCGCCGGCCGCCGTTGATGTAGATTCTGGAGAGGCCGAGAATACTCGCCTCGACGAATACCGGGAGGGATTTTTTGGTGCCGAAGGGGCTGGTGCCGCCGACCAGAAAGCCCGTGTGGCGCTGCGCCACTTCGGGTTTGCAGGCTTCGATTTTCTTGCAGCCGATCTGGCGGGCGAGTTCCTTGGTGGATACCTTGCAGTCGCCGTGCATGAGCACCAGCAGGGGTTTGGCTTTTTCGTCCTCGAAAACCAGCGTCTTGACGACCGCGTGCTCATCGACGCCCAGTTCCCGAGCCGACACGCGCGTGCCGCCGTGTTCCTCGTAGGCGTAAGGGTGGGCCGTGAAGGCCACGCCCTGCGCTTTGAGCGACTGCGTGGCGGGCGTTTCCGAAACGTGGGTCGATTTACTCATGGCGGTTTGTGTCGGCGGGTAGCCAGTGGACCAGGGTGGCGTAGAGCAGTTCCGGGTTGATCGGCTTGCTGATGTGTTCGTTCATGCCGGCCTCCAGGCAGGCCAGCCGGTCTTCGGCAAAGGCGTTGGCGGTCATGGCGAGGATGGGCGTTGCTGCATGCCGCGGCAGTTGGCGGATGGCGCGGCTGGCGTCGAGGCCGTTCATGCGCGGCATCTGGATGTCCATCAGGATCAGGGCGTAATCGTTTTGCCGGGCGAGCGCCACGGCGGCTTCGCCGTCTTCGGCGACATCGACGCTCAGACCCACGTCTTCCAGCAAGGTGAGGGAAACCTCGCGGTTGACCGGCTCGTCTTCCGCCAGGAGGATGCGGGTGCCCGGAGCGCGGCGTTGCAGGCAGGCCTCGGCGGCTTGGCTGGCGCTGTCCGGGTAGCGCCTCTCGGGGCCGCTGACCGTGGGCAGGGTGATCGAGAACCAGAAGGTGCTGCCCGTGCCGGGGCGGCTGTCGACACCGATCTGGCCGCCCATCAGTTCGACCAGCCGTTTGCTGATGGCCAGTCCCAGGCCGGTGCCGCCATGCTCGCGGGTGGTCGAGTTGTCGGCTTGTTCGAAGGGGCGGAACAGGCGCGGCAGCACGTCGGCGGCAATGCCGATGCCGCTGTCGCGCACGATGAAGCGCAATTGCAGGCGGTCGTGGTGTTCTTCCAGGCAGGTCAATTCCAGGTCGACCGCGCCGTGCGCCGTGAATTTGACGGCGTTGCCGGCCAGATTGAGCAGTACCTGCCCGATCCGGGCCGGGTCGCCCAGCACCTGGCGATGCACCAGTTCGTCCGGGATGCGGGTGTTCAAGGCCAGGCCCTTGCCGCTGGCGCGGTGCTGGAGCAGGCTGAGGACGTTCTCCAGCACGCTGCCCAGGTGAAAGACCTGCTGCTCCAGGCTGAGGCGTTCGGCTTCGATCTTGGACAGGTCGAGAATGTCGTTGATGATGTGCAGGAGGTGGCGCGAGGCGTGGTCGATCTTGCCCAGTTGCTCGGCGGTGGCAGGGTCGCTGGTGCGCCGGCGCAGGATGCTGGTCATGCCCATGATGGCGTTCATCGGCGTGCGCAGCTCGTGGCTCATGTTGGCGAGGAAAGTGCTTTTGGCGCGGCTGGCCGCCTCTGCCGCATCGCGGGCCTGGACCAGATCGCTGGTGCGCAGGGCGACTTCCTTTTCCAGCGTGGCCTGGTGCTCGGTGAGCCGGGCTTCGCTGCGCGCGAGCGCGTCGAGCATGGTGTTGATGGCGCGGCCGAGGCGGGCGGCTTCGTCGTTGCCGGTCAGTGTGACGCGCTGGTGATGCTCGCCGCGCTCGACGGCATCGGTGACGCGTTCGATGGCGGCCAGGCGGCGCGTGAGATAACGCGCCGTCAGATGCGCAAAAAAGGCGGCCAGCACGGTGGCAAATGCAGCGTAAAGATAGGCTTTCAGGCGCAGCGTCTGCAATTCTTCTGCCAGCGCCTGGTTCACGACGCCGATGCGCAGCCAGCCGAAGGTCGTCTGCTGCAGACGGATGGGCGCTGCGACTTCCAGCGCCAAGTGCCGGGCGTACAGCACGGCCGGGGCATCGTTCGCCGGGGGCGGATCGAGAAACAGGCCGCGTCGGCTACGCTCGGAGTGGGCGAGGATCTCGCCGCGCGTATCGAGCAGGATGGCGTGGCGCAGTCCGGGATAGGCGGACAGGCTGTTGATGCTTTCCTGCATGCCGGCAAAATCGCGGGCGGCGACCCAGAGCGCGGCGGAAGCGGCCACGCTGTCCGCCACGGCAAGCACCTGCTGGCGCTGTTCGTTGACCGCGTGCTGTTCCTGGCGGTGCACCATGTTGATGACCAGCAACAGCATACTCAGGGCAAAAAACAGCGTGCCGCCCAGCGTCCACTGACGCTGCAGGCTGCCGGAGAAAAAATCGCGCAGCGCGGTTTTCATGGCCGCGGTTTTCATGGCATTTCCACCGGGCGCACCTCGCGCTCGAATTGCGCCACGAAATCGTCGACGACGGCGTAATCGGCATCACTCGCCGGGTGAAAGCGGGCCGTCGCCATGGCATCGAGGATTTCCCTGCCGCCGGGGGCGTCCTCAAGCGTCAACAAGGTCTGGCGGACGGCGTTCACCAGCTCCTTGGGCAGATCGCCGCGCGCCATGACCGAATTGTTCATCAGCGACTGGGTTTTCCAGATCACCTTGAGTTGCGCGGCTTCCTGCGGGTGATCCTGCTGGAACAGACGCCAGGGCGGTGGCCAGGTCGCGGCAGCGGCGGTGTGGCCGAGATAGGCGTTCATGATGGAAGATTCCTGCGAGCCGACGTAGCGGTTTTCGATGTCGCGCTGCACGTCGATGCCGTGATCGTGCAGGAACTGTTGCGGCAGCATGGCAGCGGCCAGCGCCGTCGGCGAGGGATAGCTGACCGCCTGGCCGCGCAGCTCGCCGGGGTTCTGCAGCGTACTGTCGCGGCGGACGATGAAGATGCCGTGAAAATCCGTCGCATCGCCCGCCATGGCGATGACGTGATAACCCGCCTTGATCGCTTCCAGGCTCTGCCAGGGATTGGGCAGCAGGAATTCCGGCGCGCGCATGCGCAGTTTTTCCTCGAACGCCTGATAGTCGCGGGAGGCTTCGAGGATGAAGCGGGTCCCCGCGATCTGCTGATTCAGATGATCGATCAGGGGCTGGTAGGCGGCGGCGAGCTTGCCCGGATTGTGCAGCGGGTGCACGGCGAAGCGGTAGGTGGCAGGCTGTCCGGTAGGCGCAGCGCGGTAATCCAGCGCGGGCAGATCACCGGCAGGCTGGCCGCAGGCCGCCAGCAGGAAGAGCGATGCGACGAGCAGCACGCGTAATGCCGCACGCGCCGGGGTGGCAAAGCCTGGGCGGGGCGAACGCGGAGAAAACGGCGGCAAGGCAAGCATGTTGTGTGGAAAATTTATTTTGTTACAAAGTAACAGAAAATGCCATTTAAAACAATATTGCCGCATGAAAACTATAAAAACTACATATTTGTCTTTGCGTTTGTTGCGGATTGCCCGTCTGGCAATACATAGACTGGCATTGATTTACTAAACATTACATTTCGCGGGCATGTTTTATTTACAATCTGCGGCGATTGAGCATTCCGTTTGGTTGAACACGTTTCCCCGGGGCGGATTCAGGCAGGGAAAACAATGGTGATTAATGGGTATCTACATGAAAATAAATAAACTTTCCTTGTTGGTGGTATTCGCGGCATTTCCCCTGCTGGGGCAGGCGCAGGATGCCGCGCCGGTTTCGACCGTGCAGCAGGCGCTGCGTGACATTGCGCAGCAAGCCGTGTCGAAGAGTCCGGAAGTGACGACCAAGTGGTACAACTACAAGGCGGCAGAAGAAGAAATCGGTGTCGCGCGCGGCGGGTATTTCCCACGTGTGGACCTCAATGCCGGCGCCGGGCGCGAGAGCCTGAAAACCCCGGATGCCGAGCGGGATTCCTACAACCGCCGCGGCTATGGCCTGACCTTGAACCAGATGCTGTTCGACGGTTTCGCCACCCGCAGCGAAGTGCGCAAACTCGACAAGGCGCGTCTGGTGCGTTACTACGAATTGCTGGAGGCTTCGGAAAACGTCGCCCTGGAAGCGGGGCGCGCCTATCTCGACGTGTTGCGCTACCGTAATCTGCAGCAATTGGCGGAAGACAACTACGTGCGCCACAAGGCGACTTACGAGCAGTTGAAGATCCGCACCGCTTCCGGCGTCGGCCGCCGCGCCGACCTCGAACAGGCGGGCAGCCGTCTGGCGCTGGCCGAAGTCAATCTGACCACCGAAACG
This sequence comes from uncultured Rhodocyclaceae bacterium, assembly GCA_900549295.1. GTDB lineage: Bacteria > Pseudomonadota > Gammaproteobacteria > Burkholderiales > Rhodocyclaceae > Azonexus. The sequence continues at coordinate 4,835 of URNG01000038.1, read as the reverse complement.
GCCAATCTGCACGACGTCACGGCGCGCTATCAGCGTCTGGTGGGCAGCACGCCGCCTGCCACCATCACCGATCCGGAACTGGTGCGCAGCAGCGTGCCGGCCTCCGGCAAGGCGGCCATGGACGTGCTGTATCAGCGCAACCCGACGCTGCATGCGGCCATTGAAAACATCGAAGCGGCGCAGCACGACATCAGCGCGCGCCGGGCGGCCTACTCGCCGAAGGTAGATTTCCGGGCGCGTACCGAAACCATCGACAACTACCAGGGCATGCGCGGGGATCGCGACAACAACGTGGCGGAAGTGGTGCTCAACTGGAATCTCTTCAACGGCGGCTCCGACCGCGCCCGCGAGCGGCAGTATATGGAACGCAAGAACATGGCCGTCGAGATGCGGGAAAAAGCCTGCCGCGACACGCGCCAGACCTTGCAGATCGCCTATAACGACGTGGCGCGTCTGGCGGAGCAGGTCAAATACCTGAAAACCCAGGTCGAATTGCAGCAGAAAACGCGCGATGCCTACCGCGATCAGTTCAACGTCGGCCAGCGTACCCTGCTCGACTTGCTGGATACCGAGAACGAATTGCTGTCGGCCCGCCGTTCGCTCGCCAATGCCGAGGTCGATCTGAGTCTCGCTTACCTGCGCACCTATGCCGGCATGGGTACTTTGCTCGAGTTCATGGGCTTGCAGAAACTGGAAACACAAACCCCGGCTGCCAGCGAACTGGCCCGAGTCGATGCCGCGGCGCTCTGCCCGCCGGATGCGGTGGATGTGCAAGCCGCCTCATATCAGGAACTGGATGCGCGGGCCCAGGAAATGCTGGTGGCCGCGCGTACGCCGGTTTTCGCGCCCGTGCCGGTGGCGGCTGCGCCGGCCGGCGGCGGCGAAGTCGAGAACGCCGTGCGTTCCTGGGCAGCGGCTTGGTCGGCCAAGGATTACACGGCCTATACCGGCTTCTATGCGCCGGGTTTCACGCCCGATGGCGGCCTGAGCCGCGACGACTGGAACACCCTGCGCCGCCAGCGTATTTCGCAGCGCGACAACATCTCGGTGACGCTCGAACAGATCGTGGTCAAGATGGACGGCGCGGATCGCGCCCGCGCCGAATTCACGCAGAACTACCATTCCAGCGTCTTCAGCGACCGCGTGTTCAAGGTGCTGGAAATGGTGCGCATGAACGGTCGCTGGCTGATCGTCCGCGAAAACTCGCGCCCTTGCGAAGGCAATACGGTGGGTGGCTGCCGCGGATCGGGGAGCTGAACCGTCCCGCAAGACGCGATCCGTCATGAAAAGAGCCGCTTGCGAGCGGTTCTTTTCATGTGTGCCCTCGCGGGCTGCGTCTCTGGCTATGCCTACGCTGCCGGGGTGACGGCAACGATGAAGATGTAGCCTTGGGCGCGCAAGGTCTTGATATAGGGCGTGCCGTCGGCCTGTTTGCCGAGCAGGCGGCGCAAATGGCTGATGTGCACGTCGATGATACGGTCGTAAGGGTGATATTCGCGGCGCAGTGCCGTGCGCGACAGGAAATCGCGTGATAGCGGCTCGAACGGGCGTTCGAGCAGGCAGTTGAGCAGCGCGAAGGCGGCGACACCCAGGGTTTCGGTTTTTCCACTGCGGTGAATCAGTTCGCGCGTGGCGCCGTTGAGCGTCCATTCGCCGAAATTCAGGGGGCGCAGCACGGTGCGTCCGGTCGAGCTGTTACGCTGCTGGCTGCGCCGCAAGAGGCTGCGGATGCGCGCAATCAGTTCGCGCATGTTGCAGGGCTTGGGCAGAAAATCGTCGGCGCCGATTTCGATGCCGATGATGCGTTCGATTTCATCCGAGCGGGTGGAATGGATGAGCACCGGGATTTCCGATTGCTGCCGCAACCGGCGCAGCAGCTCCAGGCCGTCGGCGTCGGGCAGGCTGAGATCGAGAATGATCACATCGGGGGCGTGCTCCAGTTGTCGCCACATGGCTGCGCCGGTTTCGGCAATCAGGCTGGAGATTCCGGCGCTGGCAAGGGTTTCCCGCAGGAGGTGACGCGTGCCTGGGTCGTCTTCAACTATCAGTGCGGTATGCGACATGATTAATGGCGGAAGTTGCCGTGAAGAAAAAGTCCCCGGATTGTAATGCACGGTAAATTTTTATGTGGTTTTGCAGGGCTCATTCTGTTTTTTGCTCCGTTTTCTTTACCCTGTGGCGCGGTTTCTTTACGCGCGTCCGGGGCGGCGATGGGAGAATGCTGGATCGATGAGCGCAAAGTGGTGCATGATGCAGATTCCTCACCAATTGGAAGGTTTTGACGTTGAAGATGCCATCGCCCGGATGCTTGGGCGTCCGCAGTTGTGGTGGCAGACCCTGGGCTATTTCGTGCAGGGGTTTGCCGATTGGCCGCAGCGCTGGCTGGCGAGCCAGGGTCTTGCGGCCGATGAGCGGCGCGCAGTGCATGCCTTGTGCAGCGCCGCCGCCAACGTGGGCGCGTGCGAGCTGGCCGATGCGGCGCGCGCGCTCGAACGGGCTTTGTCGGCAGATGCGGGCAGCGCGCTGGAAAATGTCGGCCTGTTGCGTGTCCAGCTTCTTGCGGCGTTTACCCTGGCCTGGGGAGCCGCCGCGCAAGCCTGGGAAGATTCCGGAGCGAGCTTGCCGCAGCCGTGAAACCCATGCGCCCGCAGTCTGAGGCGGCTGCGTCCGTGCCGGAAACGGGGCTGGCCGCGCAGGTTTTCCGGCTGCAACTGCGGGTTTTTCTGCCGCTTTTCGGCGGGTTTTTCGTCGTTCTGGTGCTGGCGCTCTTCTGGCAGCTTTTTGCCACGGAGCGGGTGGAAAACCGCAGCCGTCTGGCGGTCTGGCAGAGCGCGCTGGCGGAATTTTCGCCCGCGCAGCCAGTGCCGGCCAGTTTTCTGCAAGGCCTGACGGCCCAGCCCGATCTGCTGTATCTCGCGGCATTTCCGCTCGCCGGAGCAGGAACGCAGGCACCGCGCCCCTGGCTGGATTACCGGCGCGCGGATACGGAATTGCCTTTGAGCGCCACCTTGCCGCTGGGTGGCGGCGAGCGCCTGGGGTGGCGGCACCTGGAGTTTACAAAGACCGTCGAGCATGCCGATGGCACGGTATATGTGGTGCGCGGTGCAACGGATTTCTGGGGCCGGTTGCAGCATCTGCTGTTGTCGATAGTGGTTTTCGGCTGTGTGTTCGCGGCCATTCTCTGGTTTGCCTTGCGCCTGCAGTCGCGTCACCTGCAGCAGATCTGGCTGCCGCTGGAGCGTTTGAACGAACGCATGGCCGCGCTTTCTGCCGGGAGCTACGACGTGCAGATGGAAGAGGTGGGCGTGGCGGAGTTCGACCGCCTCAGCGATGGCTTCAAGCAGATGGCCAATCAGATTCGCGACCGCGACCGCTGGCTGACCGAGCATCTGGGCAATCTGGAGCAGGCGGTGCAGCAAAGAACGCGTGAATTGCGCGCGGCCAAGGAGGAGGCGGAAGCTGCCAGCCAGGCCAAGAGCACTTTCCTGGCGACCATGAGCCATGAAATCCGCACGCCGATGAATGGCGTGCTGGGCATGACCGAATTGCTGCGCGATACACCGCTGACGCCCAGCCAGCGGCAGTTCGTCGATGCGGTGGAGCGCTCGGGCCTGCATCTCTTGGGCATCATCAACGACATTCTCGACTTTTCGAAGATCGAGGCCGGGCAGTTCAGCCTGGCTGAAGAAGCCTTCGACATGGTGTTCCTGCTGCGTCAGGTGCATGAACTTTATCTGCCGGTGGCGCGAAAGAAGGGGTTGGCTCTGGTGTTGAGCCTGCCGGACGAGGCCGCGCTGTGGGTCGAGGGCGACGCGCTGCGCGTGCGCCAAGTGGTGAGCAATCTCCTGAGCAATGCCATCAAGTTTACGGAAGAGGGCGAAGTGGAACTGGCGCTGCGCGTTTTTGCGGAAGACGATGCCGAGCGTCCGGCCTTGATCCTGAGCGTGCAGGACAGCGGCCTGGGGATTGCTGCGGAAGCGCAGGCCCGGATCTTCGAGCGTTTCGTGCAGGCGGACGGTTCCACGACGCGCCGTTATGGCGGTACCGGCCTGGGGCTGGCCATTTGCCGCAGTCTGGTGGAGTTGATGGGCGGCTGGATCGATCTGGCCAGCCAGCCGGGCGAGGGCTCCTGTTTTACGGTGCATCTCTCTTTGCGGCGCGCCCATGCCTTGCCGACGGAAACCACGGCGCAACCGGAAAGCGTTCCGGTTGCGGCCAGCCCTTCGCTGCGCGGGCGCGTGTTGCTGGTGGAGGACAACGAAAGCAACCAGATTCTCGCCCGGGCGCATCTCGAACGTTACGGCCTGAGCGTGCTGGTGGTGGGCGATGGCCAGCAGGCGCTCAAGGTCTTGCAGGAAGAGGATTTCGATCTGATGCTGCTCGATTGCCAGATGCCGGTGCTCGATGGTTTTGCCACCTGCCGCGCCTGGCGGGCGCATGAGGCGGCCAACGCTCGTTCGCGCCTGCCGGTGCTGGCCTTGACAGCCAACGCCATGAGTGAAGACCGCGCGCGCTGTCTGGAAGCGGGCATGGACGACTACCTGGCCAAGCCTTACCGGGGCGAGGAAATGTACGCCGCCCTGGCGCGCTGGCTGCCGCGCGAGCGCCGGCGCGGCCCGGAGCAGGCGCAGTTGCCTGCGAGTCCGGCGCCGGCAATGCCGACGCGCATGGAGTCGGGGGTGATCGATCCGGGGGCTTTTGCCCAGATCAGGCAAATGGCACCGGCGAGCGCGGCGCAGTTGATTGCGCAACTGATCGCTGCTTACCTGCAAGGCGGCGCGCGTTTGTGGCAGGACTACCGGGCGGCGCAGCGCCCGGGGGGAGGTCTTCAGCGC
>URNG01000037.1 GCA_900549295.1 uncultured Rhodocyclaceae bacterium | reverse complement strand
TGCTGCGGCTACGCGGGGGGGGGGGGGGGGCCGCCCCCCGCCAGTCGGCAAGCAGGGCAAATTCCGGCGTGTGGCTGGCGGCAAAACAGACCAGCGGCATCAGCGCCTGCTGCCGCGCCGCGCTGAAACGGCTGGCCAGATGCCGCACATCCACTGCGATCAAGGCGGCGAAACCCGCTTCCACCTCGGCGCGCGTCGCCATGCCGCCATCGACCCTGCCCGCCTGCGGCAGCCACTGCTCGCGCCGCGCCAGCATGGCGACCAGCAATCTTTCCAGGCGGGCGGCGTCGTTGTCCATGAATTGCAGGGCAGCGGCGACGATTTCCCCCACCGGGCCGCCTTCTTCCAGCATGGCGAAGGTCTGGCGGGCGGCGGCGGCGTAGTGTTCATCGGCCTTTTGCGTCACCTGCGGCTGCGCGCCGAAGCGCGACAAAAGCGGCATCTGGCGGGCCAGGCTGGCGGCCAGCGCATCCAGCGTCATGATGCGCAGGCGCCCGGGATGCGCGCTCAATCCCCATTGCCGCGCCGCATCGCGCGCCAGCACGGCCTCTGCCCAGCGGCGCGTTTCCCGCTTGTGCGGCGGCAGATCGCCGGCGGGCCGAGCCGCCGCTTCCAGGCTGCCGAGAATGCGGTCGCGCATCTCGCTCGCGGCCTTGTTGGTGAAGGTGAGCGCCAGCACTTCTTCCGGCTCGTTTACCACGGCCAGAAGACGCAGCACGCGCTGCGTCAGCAATTCCGTCTTGCCCGCGCCGGCAGGGGCTTCGACGATGAAGGAAACCAGCGCCAGCGCCCGCTGCCGCGCCGCGCCGTCTTCTGCCAGGCGCGCGGCCTGAATTTCCCGGTTTTCCTGCACAAGCTCTTCCTGCACGCCCCACTCCTTGCCTGCGGACATCCGCACTCTGTCAGCGCGCTATTCTATGCCGGCGCGGTGCTACAATCTTTTGCACTGCAACATTCCCATTCCACCGACCGCCATGCACCCGCGCCTGATCGTTGCCGACCTGCAGGAACACCCCTTGCGCCAGCGCTTGAACAACGAATTCCACGCCCGCCCTTCGACGCCGCTGGCGGGCGCGTATCTGGTATCGCACCTGGTGTTCAAGCACAAGCCCAGCGAGATCGAGGCGGAGCGGGCCAATCTGGAAAAAATCTGCCAGAGCCAGGTGTGTCTTTCGGTCGATAGCTCGGACGCGCACCTCACCCTGGAAACCGCCGTATTCCGCCTGCGCTGGGAGCTGCACACCGAATTTTCCAGCTACACCTTTTACCGCAAGCTGGAATCGGGCAGCGACACTCCCCTCTCGCCCGACGATACGGCTTTCGACGCGCTGCGCCCGGAGCTGCTGCGCGGCATCCCCGGCAAGCTGATCGTCGCCTGCCACGTCGAACTGCGCTCCACCGGCGAAGTCAGCCCCAACGGCATTCTCGCCGGCGTCGCCCCCAATGGGCGCACCCTGGGCGGCGCGCAGATTGCCGACAAGGCCGCCTGGGTATTCACCGATTTCAAGCTCGACAACGGCTTTTCCCGCTTCCTGGTGCTCAATGAAAGCCTCAGCCAGCGGCAGGCCGGCACCACCGTGCAGCGGCTGGTGGAAATCGAAACCTACCGCATGATGGCGCTGCTCGGCCTGCCGGTAGCCAAGGAAGTCGCAGGCTGGCTGTACCGCTGCGAACAACAACTGGCCGGCCTGATGACGCGCATCGGCCAGGCCAAAAACCCGGAAGACGAGCGCAGCGTGCTGGCCGCGCTCACCCAGCTCGCCGCCGAAGTCGAAAACTCGCTCGCCCGCGCCACCTTCCGCTTCGGCGCTGCCAACGCCTATCACGGCCTGGTTCTGCAACGCATCGAAGAACTGCGCGAAACCCGCATCCCCGGCCTGCCGACGCTGGACGAATTCATGCAGCGCCGCCTCCTGCCCGCCATGAAAACCTGCGAGGCCATCAGCCGCCGCCAGGAAGAACTCTCCGCCCGCATCGCCCGCAACAGCCAGCTGCTGCGCACGCGGGTGGACATCGAACTGGAACGCCAGAACCAGGAACTCCTGTCGCAGATGAACCAGCGCGCCAAACTGCAACTGCGCCTGCAGGAAACGGTGGAAGGGCTGTCGGTGGTCGTCCTCACCTACTACGGTTCGCAGCTCGTGCACTATCTCGCCAAGGGCACGAAAGCCCTGCACCCCCTCGACCCCGACCTCGTCACCGCCTGCGCCATTCCCCTCATCGCCGGGCTGGTCGCCTGGGGCACCCGGCGCATGCGGAAAAAACTCGCGGCGGAAGAACGCAGCGCCTGAATCGACGGAGGCGCCTTCATCGTAGTCGCCGACTCCAACGAAAAACCATACGCCCCCCCTGGTCGCGAGCCATCGCCAAAGCCTGCGCCCAGGCTTGAAATGCGCCGTATCCGGCGCATGGCTTCAGACCCGGTACTGGGCGACGATGCCGTGCAGTTCCTGCGCCAGTTTCTCCATCTCCTCCGAAGAGCCGGAGGTTGCCTGTGCTGCGGCGCTGTTTTCCTCGGCCATCTGGGCGATCTTCTCGACCTGCTGGGCAATATCGGTGCTGGCGGCCCCCTGTTCGCGGATCGCGCCGGTAATGTCGCTAACCATGCCCACCGTTTCCGCCGAGCCGCTGCCGATTTCCCGCATCGCGCCGCTGGCCTGTCCGGCATAGCCGACGCCGGCGGCCACTGCGCCTTCGACGCTCTGGATGCTGTGCACCGCGCCCTGCGCGCCGACGACCATCTGCTGGATGGTGACGGCGATTTCCTGCGTCGACTGGCCGGTGCGTTCGGCCAGCTTGCGCACCTCGTCGGCGACCACCGCGAAACCGCGCCCCTGCTCCCCGGCCCGCGCCGCCTCGATGGCGGCATTGAGCGCCAGCAGGTTGGTCTGGTCGGCGATTTCCCTGATTACCGAAACGATGCTGCTAATCCTCTCGCTCTGCCTTTCGAGCGCCGTCAATTGCTCGGAAGCGCTCTGCACGGTATGGGCAATGCCGTTGATCGACAGCACCGTCTCGCCGATGATCCCTTCGCCCCGCGCGGCAAACTCGCCGGCATCGTTTGCCAGGCGGCGCGTTTCCTCGGCACGGTCGGCGACATGGTTGACGCTCACCGTCATTTCCTCGACCGCCGCCGCCATGCCCGACGCCGCCTCGCTCTGGTACTGCGAGGCCACCGACATCTGGCGGGCCGCCGCCGCGACCCGCCGCGCCGCGCTGCTGACCGACTCGGCATGCCCGGAAATCTGGCGGAAACTCCCCTGCAAACGATCGAGCAGACTGTTGAACGCCCGCCCAACCTGACTCAACTCGTCCTCGCCGACGATTTCGAGACGGCCGGTGAAATCGAGCGACTGCTCGATGCCGGTAAAAACCCCGACCATGCGATCCAGCCCGCCGGAGACGTGGCGGTAGATCAGCAAACCGATGGCGGCAACGAGCAGGCCAAGCAGGACGATCGCGCCGCCCACCAACCGGATCGCCATTGCATGGATGGCGTAGGCATCCTGCGCCGCTGCCTCGGCCCGGGTCTTGGCATAGCGGGCATGTTCGTTCAGCGCATCCGACATGCCATTGACGGCGGCGGCAGCGTTGCGGGAAATCTCCATGGCCGCCTCGCGCTCGCCCGCCAGCGCGGCGGCGGCGTAGCGCCGGGCAAATTCGCCATAAGCAGCGGCGGCCTGCTGATCCCGCGCCAGCAACGCCCGATCCCGATCGTCGGCAACCAGTTTCTCGTAATTAGCAAAAGCCGCATTCATGCCGGCGATACGCTCGTCGAAACGCTGGAGCAGCCCTTCGCGCTCCTCCCGTTCCGTCGCCAGAAGCACGTTGATGAGAAAGGGCCGGGCCAGCAGGAAGGCATGCTGCGCTTCCTCCAGCTTGAGAATGCCGGGAATCACGCTTTCGTTGGTTTCCCTGACGCCTTCATTGATGGCCGACATCTGCCACAGACTGAATCCGCCCAGGCCGATCAGGCCGACAATCGCCAAAGCAATCAAGGAAATGATGCGTGCTGCGATGCTCATGAATACCCCCAAGCCGAACCATAAAACGCTTATTTTCGTTTAACGAATAAATTTACGCAATGCGATTTTCAACGCACCACAAGCTGCCTTACGCTGCACAGCATGAAAATCGGCGCAACGGTACGCAGCCTGCGGCAGGAACGCGGCATGACCCAGGAAGAACTGGCCTTCCGTGCGAACACCACGGCGGGGACGATTTCCCGGATAGAAACGAACCGGCACCACCCAGGCGAACAACTGCTGGATACCCTGGCCAGCGCGCTGGGACTGCGCGTCCATGAACTGGTGGCGCACGCCGAAGGCTTCCGGCTCGCCGACCGTCTATGCGGCAGCGACGCGGAAGAACAGGCGCTGCTGGGGCACTTCCGGGCCATGTGCGGCGAGCAGCGGCGCCTGCTGTTGCAGGTGGCGGCAAATTTCGCCGGCCGGAAAGCGGATTGAGGCAACGGGAAGCGGCACGGCCAGGGGCCATGCCCGCCGTCGCCTCTCCCGTATAATTCTTCCTTTACCTACCGGAATACGATCGTGACCGCTCCGCTCTTCGAATCTTCCATCACCAGCCTGCCGCTCCTGTCCAAGGGCAAGGTCCGCGACATTTACGCGGTCGATGCCGACAAACTCCTGATCGTCACCACCGACCGCCTGTCGGCCTTCGACGTCATCCTGCCCGACCCCATCCCGCAGAAGGGCGCGGTATTGCAGGCGGTGGCGAATTTCTGGTTCGACAAGCTCTCCCACATCGTGCCCAATCAACTGACCGGCATTGACCCGGAAAGCGTGGTGGCGGAAGGCGAGCGCGAGCAGGTGCGCGGCCGCGCCGTGGTGGTGAAGCGCCTCAAGCCGCTGCCGATCGAGGCGGTGGTGCGCGGCTACGTGATCGGCTCCGGCTGGAAGGATTACCGGGAAACCGGCGCGATCTGCGGCATCGCCCTGCCCGCCGGCCTGAAAATGGCGGCCAAGCTGCCCGCCCCCATCTTCACCCCGGCCACCAAGGCGGAAGTGGGCGATCACGACGAGAACGTCTCCTTCGCCCAGGCCGCCGCCAACTGCGACGCCACGCTGAACGAGGCACTGAAAGGCACCGGCAAGAGCGGCGCGCAACTGTGCGCCGAAGCCCGCGATGCGGCCATCCGCCTGTATCGGGAAGCCTCCGACTACGCCGCCACGCGCGGCATCATCATCGCCGACACCAAGTTTGAATTCGGCATCGACGCCGCCGGCACCCTGCATCTCATCGACGAGGCGCTGACCCCGGACTCCTCCCGTTTCTGGCCTGCCGATCAGTACGCCGAAGGCAGCAACCCGCCGTCCTACGACAAGCAGTACGTGCGCGACTACCTGGAAACCCTGGACTGGAACAAGACCGCCCCCGGCCCGAAACTGCCGCCCGAAGTCATTGAACGTACCGCCGCCAAATACATCGAAGCCTACGAGCGGCTGACCGGCAAAACCCTGTAAATTCCCGTAAAGCCCGCTCAACACAGCCCGCTCAAACCAGCGCCCTGCATCCTCACCCAACGCCCGGCGCGGCCAGAAGAACTGCTATTTCATTCTGCCCGCGCCGTTTGCGCTTTGCCCGCCAGAACAACCCAAGCACCGAATACCCCACCGAACGCCCCACCAAAAACCTATGCCCCAAACCAACCCCCTGCTCGATTTCACCGACCTGCCGCGCTTCGATCTGATCCAGCCGGAGCACGTGCAGCCTGCCATCACGCAATTGCTGTCCGAGGGCCGCGCCCTGGTGGAGCGGCTCACCGCTAACGGCACGCCCGCCACCTGGGACGATTTCGCCGGCGCTTTTGCCAGCGGCCTGGAAGGTTTTGGCCGCGCCTGGGGCATCGTCGGGCATCTGCATTCCGTCAATGACGTGCCCGCCTGGCGCGAGGCGTACAACGCCATGCTGCCCGAAGTCTCGCGTTTTTACAGCGAACTCGGCCAGAATCTGAAGCTGTTCGACCAATACCGGGCGCTGGGAAAAAGCCCGGAATACGCCACGCTCAGCCCGGAACGCCGGAAAATCGTGGCTAACGAAATCCGCGATTTCCGCCTGGGCGGCGCGGAGCTGCCGGAAGCGCAGAAACCGCGCTTCCAGGCCATCATGGAAGAACTCTCGCAACTGGCGGCGAAATTCTCCGAAAACCTGCTCGACGCCACCAACGCCTTCGCCGCCACCATCACCGACGAGGCCGAACTCGCCGGCCTGCCCGAATACGCCAAGGCTGCGGCCCGCAGCGCCGCCGAAAAATCCGGCGCGGCCGGCTGGAAATTCACCCTGCACGCGCCCTCCTACGGCCCGCTCATGCAGTACGCCGACAACCGCGCCCTGCGCGAACGCATGTACCGCGCCTACGCCACCCGCGCCGCCGAAATCGACAACGGTTATTCCCGGCCGGAATGGGACAACGGCCCGCTGATCCGGCGCATCCTCGAACTCAAGGCCGAAGAAGCCGCGCTTCTGGGCTTTGCCAACTACGCCGAAGTGTCGCTCTACAGCAAAATGGCCGACAGCCCCGCCGAAGTGCTCGCCTTCCTGCGCGACATGGCGAAGAAGGCCAAACCTTTCGCCGAAAAGGACGTGGCCGAGTTGCAGGCATTCGCCCGCGACGAACTCGGCATTGCCGATTTCCAGCCCTGGGATGCGGCTTACGCCTCGGAAAAACTGCTGCAGGCGCGCTACGCCTTCTCCGAGCAGGAAGTGAAGCAGTATTTCACCGAACCCGAGGTGCTGGCCGGGTTGTTCAAGGCCATCGAAACGCTGTTCACCGTCAGGCTGCGCCCGGATCAGGCGCCGGTCTGGCACGAGGACGTGCGCTTCTACCGCATCGAAACACCAGCCGGCGAACTGATCGGCCAGTTCTATCTCGATCTCTACGCCCGCGAAACCAAGCGCGGCGGAGCCTGGATGGACGAGGCCCGCTCACGCCGGCGGCTGGCGGACGGGCGCATCCAGACGCCCATTGCCTACCTCAACTGCAACTTCGCCCGCCCGGTCGGCGAGCGCGACGGCCAGCCCCTGCCCGCCACCTTCACCCACGACGAAGTCATCACCTTGTTCCACGAAACCGGCCACGGCCTGCATCACCTGCTGGCACGCGGCGAAGAACTGGGCGTTTCCGGCATCCACGGCGTGGAATGGGATGCGGTCGAACTGCCCTCGCAGTTCATGGAAAATTACTGCTGGGAATGGCCGGTGCTGCAAAGCATGACCGCCCACATCGACAGCGGCGAGGCGCTGCCGCGCGCCCTTTACGACAAGATGCTGGCCGCCAGGAATTTCCAGAGTGGCCTGATGACCGTGCGCCAACTGGAGTTCTCGCTGTTCGACATGCTGCTGCACAGCGCTTTCGACCCAGCCGGCCAAAGCAGCGTGATCGATCTGCTGGAAACCGTGCGCGCCGAAGTCGCCGTCCTCTTTCCGCCCCCCTGGCACCGCTTTCCGCACAGCTTCTCGCACATTTTCGGCGGCGGCTATGCGGCCGGCTACTACAGCTACAAGTGGGCGGAAGTGCTGTCCGCCGATTGCTACGCCGCATTCGAAGAGGCCGGCGATCCCTTCGACCCCGCCACCGGCCGGCGTTTTCTCGACGAAATCCTGTCGCGTGGCGGCGAACGCGCCGCGCTCGACAATTTCCTCGCCTTCCGCGGCCGCCCGCCCAGCCCGGACGCCTTGCTGCGCCACAGCGGCATGATCGCCGCCTGATTTTCCTCTGCCGGAGAACCCCATGCGCCGCCTCCACCTGCACCGCTTTTGCCTACCTCTCCTTGCCGCCAGCCTGCTCCTGACCGGCGTCGCTGCCGATGCCCAGACCTATCGCTGGATCGACGCCAATGGCCGCACCGTGCTCTCCGACACCCCGCCCCCCGGCCAGGCCCCCCCAAGCCGCGCGCGTGGGCGGCAAGGCGCAGGCCGCCGACAACCTGCCCTTCGCCACCCGGCAGGCCGCCGCCAATTTCCCGGTCACGCTGTACACCACCAAAGACTGCGACCCGGAATGCCAGAGCGCCCGCGATCTGCTCAAAGCGCGCGGCATTCCCTTCAGCGAAAAGCGGATCGAAAGCGAAGCCGACCAGGCTGCCCTCGCTGCCCTGATCGGCGACGTTTTCGTGCCCAGCCTGCAAGTCGGCCGCCAGCACCAGCGCGGCTTCAACGCCAGCCTGTACGAGCAGATGCTCAATCTGGCAGGTTATCCGAAATCCGGCAAATAACCGCCGCCCACCTTCGCGATACGAAAAGCCATGGCCCAATACGACAGCATTTCACCCGCGCTCCCCCTGGATGCGGCGCAACTGCGCTATCTGCTCGACGACGTGGGTGCCTGCATCTACGCCAAGGACACGCATGGCCGATACACCTTCGCCAATCGCGCCACCCTGGCGCTGTGGGGGCAGGAAGACAGCAGGCAGATCGTCGGCAGGACGGACAGTGACTTTTTCGAAGCCACCACGGCGGCAAATGTCGCGCACAACGACCGTGAATCCATCGAATTCGCCCGCACCATTTCCCGCGAAGAAACGAATCTGGTCAAAGGAGGCTCCCGCGCGCGCACCTTCCTGAGTATCAAAAAACCGCTGTTCGATCAGGCCGGCCAGATTTCCGGCATGTACGGCGTCTCGACCGACATCACGGCTTTCAAACAGCTCGAAGATGAATTGCGCCAGGAAAAAGAGCAACTCCGGCTGGTGCTGGACAACATGGATGCCACCGTATACGTCAAGAACCGCCAGCGCCGCTATCTCTACGCCAATCAGCACATTGCCGTCGCCTATGGGAAAACTGTCGACGAAGTCGTCGGCCAGCTTGAAACCGATCTGGTCGGCCAGGAATTGTCCGATCTCTTCTCGCAGGCAGACCGCGTCGTTTTCGAGGAACAGCGCAAGATCGCCCTGAAGGAATCCTTTCTCAGCCCGGATGGCAAGCAGCGGCATTACTGGTCGATCAAGATGCCCATCATCTTCAACGGCGAACCGGGACTGATCGGTTTCAGCAGCGACATCACCGAACTGCACGACCTGCAGGAAGAACTGAAAAACCTCGCCAATACCGATTCCCTGACCGGCGCGGCCAATCGACGCTTCTTCCACGCCGCGGCGGAGCAGGAACTGACGCGCAGCAAGGCCCTGCTGACGCCTTTGTCACTGGCGCTCTTCGACATCGACTGGTTCAAGAAGATCAATGACACCTGGGGCCACCCCGTCGGGGATCGGGTGCTCAAGGCCGTTGCCCAGATCTGCCTGGGCAAGTTGCGCAAACAGAATCTCTTTGCCCGCATCGGCGGCGAAGAATTCGCCATCCTGCTCCCCAGAACCGGTCTGGCCGACGCCCAGAGAATTGCCGAGCGTCTGCGCGCCGCCATCACCACCATCCATTTCAAGGACATCCCGGACATGGGGCAGATTTCAGCCAGCTTTGGCCTGACCGCCTGCCAGGACGAAGCCATCAGCTTCGACGAGCTTTTCGCCCGCGCCGACAAGGCGCTCTATCAAGCGAAAACGGCAGGGCGCAACCGGGTGCAAATCGCTGATTAGCGCCCTCCGCCACCGCAACCAACCGCCCCCCATTTCCCCCGCATCCACCATGACACCACCCACCGCAGCCCTCCCTCGCCGCTCCAGCGCTGAACAGCTTCGTCTGGAAAACACGCTGCGCGACATGTTCGAGCATCGCATCAGTTTCAACGAAGTGCTGGGACTGAAAGTCGCCTCTTTCGACCCGCAGGCGGCACAACTGAACTTCGCCATGCGCCCGGAACTGGTTGGCCATTATCTGTATGGCCGCCTGCATGGCGGCGCAATTGCCGCCGTGCTCGATACGGTCGGCGGTTTCGCAGCCGTCGTCGGCATCGCCGAGAAATACGCCAACGAAACGGCGGAACAGGTCGCGCACCGCTTTGGCCGCGTCGGCACCATCGACCTGCGCACCGATTTCCTGCATCAGGGCATCGGCCGCGAATTCACCGCCACCGGCACCATTACCCGCCTGGGCGGACGTATCGCCTCCATACAGATGCGCCTGGAAAACGAAAACAAGCTGCTGATCGCCACCGGCGCAGCGGCCTACGTCATCAGTTAGGCGAGATCTGAACGAATCCGTTCGCTCTGAGCTTGCCGAAGGGCATTACCTGCAAAATCAATGGCTTCGACAGGCTCAGCCCGAACGGTTTTGATTTATTCAGCGCTTTCTTAGGCAAGCGGTCGCCCCCCTGGCTTACGCCTCGCCGCGTTCGTACACCAGGTTGGCGCGACCCACGATGAGCGGGTCGAGGTTGCCGACGAAGGCAACGTCCTTGTTGGTGTAGGGCAGTTTGTGCAGGACGTAGCGCAGGGCATTGAGGCGGGCGCGTTTCTTGCAGTTGGATTTGATGACCGTCCACGGCGCGTCGGCCGTGTCGGTATGGAAGAACATGGCTTCCTTGGCCTTGCCGTAGTCGTCCCATTTATCGAGCGAAGCCATGTCGATGGGCGAGAGTTTCCACTGCTTGAGCGGGTGCACCTTGCGTTCGCGGAAACGCCGGCGCTGCTCTTCACGGCTGACCGAGAACCAGAACTTGATGAGGTGGATGCCGTTACGCACCAGCATGCGCTCGAATTCCGGGCATTGGCGCACGAATTCGTTGTATTCCTGGTCGGAACAGAAACCCATCACCCGCTCGACGCCGGAGCGGTTGTACCAGGAACGGTCGAACAGCACGATTTCACCGTCGGTCGGCAGATGTTGCACGTAGCGCTGGAAATACCACTGCCCGCGCTCGATTTCGCTCGGCTTTTCCAGGGCCACCACGCGCGCGCCGCGCGGGTTCAGGTGTTCCATGAAACGCTTGATGGTGCCGCCCTTGCCGGCCGCATCGCGCCCCTCGAAGAGAATCACCACTTTCTGCCCGGTTTCCTTGACCCAGGCTTGCAGTTTCAATAACTCGACTTGCAAACGGTATTTCTGGCGCTCGTAATTGCGCCGCTGCATCAGGTTCTTGTAGGGATAGATGCCGGAACGCCAGTCGGCCACCAGTTCTTCATCCGGGTTGGCGTGCTGATCGTCGAAACGGATTTGCTGCTGGCGCAGCAGGCGCTTGAGCATGACCAGAGCTTCTTCGCTGGGCGAATTGCTCAGGATGTCGCTGATCGCGGCCATTTTCTTTTCTTCGGCGGCGCTGCTCGCGTTGTGGATGGTGAAACGCTCGATGCCGTCCGACGTCTGCTGCGGCGGCACGTCGCCGGCAGCCACTTGGCGCGCCCGCGTCGCGCGTAACTTCGGGGTAGCGTGTTTGGCCCGGGGGTTTTGCCCTGGCACCGTTTTTTTTGCCGTCTCTTTTTCCGTCACTGCTTTGCCTTCTACCTTTTTACCCTGCGCATCCATTCTTTTCCCCTGATTTTTTGTTGAGATGGACTACCGAAAACCAGCCTAGTCCTCGCTATTTTTCAGACGTACGGCCATTTCGTAAAGATTTTTTTGCACCCCGCCGCTGATTCCCGCCGCCAGACGCGCCGCCTGTTTGCTGCCCAGACCTTCTGCCAGCAACAGGCGTAGCACCCGCTCGCCTTCGCCGGCATCGGGGGTGGGCTCCGCGCCGGAAACCACCAGCACGAATTCGCCACGCTGGCGGTTGGCATCTGCGGACAGCCAGGCGTGCGCTTCCTGCAGCGGCAGGCGGACGATGCTTTCGTAGAGTTTGGTCAACTCGCGCGCGACCAGCACAGTGCGTTCGCCGAACTCGGCGGCGAGATCGAGCGTGGTTTCCAGGATGCGGTGCGGCGCTTCGTAAAACACCAGCGCGGCGCTTTGCGCCCGCAAGCCCGCCAGAACCTGCCGTCTTTGCCCGGATTTGCTGGGCAGGAAGCCGTAAAACAGGAAGTGATCTTCAAGCAAGCCCGCCGCCGACAAGGCCGCGATGGCGGCGCACGGCCCCGGCAAGGGAATCACCGGCAAACCTGCCGCATGCACCGCCGCTACGACACGCGCGCCGGGGTCGGAAATACCTGGCGTGCCGGCATCGGAAATCAGGGCCACTGCTTCGCCCGCCCGCAGTTTTTCCACGATGCGCTGCGCCGCAGCCTGCTCGTTGTGCTGATGCGCCGGCAACATGCGGCCCGCAGCGCCCAACTGTTTGAGGAGCGGGGCGCTGTGCCGGGTATCTTCCGCCGCGATCCAGGGCGCTGCGGCCAGCACTTCGGCAGCGCGCCGGGTCAGATCGCCCAGGTTGCCGATGGGCGTTGGCACGACATACAATGCCGCCTTCAATTCCATCATCATTTTTCACGCATGTTTGGAAAACACAAAGATACCACCGTCGCCCGCGGCCATGACGCAGAAAACCAGGCGCAAAGCTATCTGGCACGCCAGGGGTTGCGCCCGATAGCGCGCAATTTCCGCGTGCGCGGTGGCGAAATCGATCTCATCATGCAGGACGGCCTGACGCTGGTTTTCGTCGAGGTCCGCCAGCGCAAAAACGCGGATTTTGGCGGCGCAGCGGCCAGCATCACCCGCAAAAAACAGGAACGAATCCTGCTCGCCGCCCACCATTATCTTTCCCGCCACGGCGAATGCGCCTGCCGCTTCGACTGCCTGCTGATCGAGGGCGAAACATTCAACTGGCTGAAAAATGCCTTCACCAGCAACTTCTGAAACCAACCGTCACACGGCGCTCGTATAGTGCCGATAGCGGCTGGGGTAGAATTGCCGCCTGCATCGTTTCTGGATTTCACAGCATGGATCTGACCGCCCGCGTCGCGCAGCATTTCGAAGACAGCGCCCACACAAAACTGGATGCCGCAAGCGCTCTGTCCGCCCCGATTGCCGCTGCCATCGAAATGCTGACCGGGGCGCTGCTGAACGGCGGCAAGATTCTCGCCTGCGGCAACGGCGGCTCGGCTGCCGACGCGCAGCATTTCGCGGCCGAACTGGTGGGCCGCTTCGAGGCCGAGCGCCAGGAACTGGCGGCCATTGCGCTCTCCACCGACACGTCCATCCTCACCGCCGTCGGCAACGATTACGGTTTCACCCAGATTTTCTCCCGCCAGGTGCGCGCCCTGGGCCACGCCGGGGACGTGCTGCTGGCGATTTCCACCTCGGGCAATTCGCCCAACGTGATCGAGGCCATCCGCGCCGCCCACGAGCTAGGCATGCACGTCGTCGCGCTGACCGGCAAGGGGGGCGGCGAAATCGGCGAGCTGCTCACCGACGCCGACCTGCATCTGTGCGTGCCCGCCGATCGCACGGCGCGCATCCAGGAAACCCACCTGCTCATCATCCATTGCCTGTGCGATGGTATCGACGCCTTGTTGCTTGGAATTGAATGACATGAAAAACCGCCTCCCCCTCGCCTTTTTGCTGGCCGCCTTGCTGACGCCTGTGTTGAGCGGCTGTTTCCCCGCCATCGTCGCTGGCACCGCCGCCGGTGTCATCAGCCTGCACGACCGGCGCAGCACCGGCACGCAAACGGACGACGAAACCACCGAGTGGAAAGCCGCCGGGCGCATCCCCAAGGAATACAAGGAAAAATCCCGCGTCAGTTTCATTTCCTACAACCGGCGCGTGCTGATCACCGGCGAGGTGCCGAGCGAGGAAGCGCGCCAGAGCATCGAGCAGCAAACCCGTCAGATCGAAGGCGTGCGCGAGGTGTACAACGAACTCACCATCGGCACCCCGGCCACCCTCTCCATGCGCAGCAGCGACACCTTCCTGGAATCCAAGGTCAAGGCCCGCCTGGTCGATAGCCGGCAGATTTCCGCCGGCCACATCAAGGTGGTGGCCGAGCGCGGCCAGGTGTATCTGATGGGCATGGTCACCAATCTGGAAGCCAAGGTCGCCATCACCGTCGCCCGCACCACGGCAGGAGTCGTCAAGGTCATCAACATCATGGAAATCCTCTCCGACGAGGAAATCAACCGCCTCAACGAACAGGCGCTGCTGGCCTCGAAAAAATCGGCTGCGCCCCCTGCCGCGCCGACCGAAAACCGCTGAGGCGAAAAGGGAACAACGCGTGGAATACCTCGGCCCCGCCCACGAGCGGAAAATCTGCCCGCCCGAGCAGCTTGCCACGGCCGTTGCCGCGCTGCCGCGCCCGCTGGTGTTCACCAACGGCTGTTTCGACATCCTGCACCGGGGCCACGTCACCTATCTGGCGCAAGCCGCCGCGCTAGGCGCCAGCTTGGTCGTCGCCCTCAACAGCGACGCCTCGGTGCAACGCCTGGGCAAGGGCGCCGACCGCCCGGTCAACCGCCTCGCCGACCGCCTCGCCGTCATGGCGGCACTGGGTTGCGTCAGCCTGGTCACCTGGTTCGAGGAAGATACGCCGCTGCAGCGCATCCTGGCCTGTCGCCCGGACGTGCTGGTCAAGGGCGGTGACTGGCCGGTGGACAAAATCGTCGGCGCGCCACAAGTGCAGGGCTGGGGCGGCAGCGTGCATTCCATCCCCTTCCTGCACCAGACCTCGACCACCGCGCTGCTGGAAAAGATTCGCCGCCTGTAACGCGCCGCGCGGCAGGTTTTACAGCACCACCTGCGTCCCCAGTTCGACCACCCGGTTGCTCGGCACGCGGAAGAAGGCGGTGGCGGAACCGGCGTTGCGGAACATGGCGATGAAGATTTTTTCACGCCAGAAAGGCATCTCCGAACCCAGGCGCGGAATCAGGGTGGCGCGTCCGATGAAGTAGGAGGTTTCCAGCGCAGTGAAGCGCAGGCCGGCTTCGGCGCACAGTTCGAGCGCCTGCGGCACGTCCGGCTCGTCCTTGAAGCCGTACTGGACGATGACGCGCCAGAAATTGCCGCCCAGCGCCTTGACCTCCACCCGGTCGATGTCCGGCACGTAAGGCACGTCGAAGAACTGCACCGACAGCAGCACCACACGTTCATGCAGCACCTTGTTGTGCATCAGGTTGTGCAGCAGGGCGTGCGGCACGCCGCTCGGATCGGCGTTGAAGAACACCGCCGTTCCCGCCACCCGGTGCGGCGGCGCAGCATCCAGCGCGGCGATGAAGGGCAGCAATTCCAGACGCTCGCCGCGCAGGCGCTCGTCGAGGAGTTGCCGCCCCCGTTTCCAGGTCGTCATCAGGACGAAGATCGCCATCCCGGCCACCAGCGGAAACCAGCCGCCATCGGGAATCTTGAGGATGTTGGCAGCCAGGAACACCAGTTCCACCGCCAGAAAACAGGCAAACAGCAGGCCGGCCCGCCACCACCCCCAGCCCCACACCTTGGCGACCACCACGGCGGCCAGAATGGAGGTGATCACCATGTCGCCGGTCACCGCGATACCGTAGGCCGCCGCCAGATTGTTCGACGAGCGGAAGCCGAGCACGAGCACCATCACCGCCGCCATCAGGCCCCAGTTCACCGCCGGCAGATAGATCTGCCCCTGCTCCTTTTCATTGGTGTGCAGCACTTCCATGCGCGGCACGAAGCCTAGCTGCATGGCCTGCCGCGTTACCGAAAAAGCGCCGGAAATCACCGCTTGCGAGGCAATCACGGTCGCCAGCGTCGCCAGGGCGATCAACGGGTACAGCGCCCAATCCGGAGCAGAGCGGAAGAACGGATTGTCGGCCACCCGCGCATCGGCCAGCAGGGCGGCGCCCTGCCCGGCGTAATTGAGCACCAGGGCCGGCAGGACGAAGGCGAACCAGGCTCGGGAAATGGGTTGGCGCCCGAAATGCCCCATGTCGGCATAGAGCGCCTCGGCCCCGGTCACCGCCAGCACGACGTTGCCCATCGCCACCAGCCCCATGCCCCGGTTAGCAAGCAGGAAGTCGATGCCGTACCAGGGATTGAAGGCGGCAAGAATCTCCGGATGCCGCGCGATGTTGCACAGCCCGATCGCGGCCAGCACGGCGAACCAGCACAGCATGACTGGCCCGAAGAACACCCCCACCACCGCCGAGCCGTTCTTCTGCACGAAGAACAGGCCGAACAGGACGAGCAGCGTGATCGGCAGAATGAAGGGATGCAGGGCCGGCGCGCCGACCTCCAGCCCCTCCACTGCGGAAAGCACCGACATTGCGGGCGTGACCATGCCGTCCCCGTAAAACATCGCCGCCCCAAGCACGCCGAAGATCATGATCCAGCGCGCCTGACGCGGTTTTTCCTGCGCCGTGTGCAAGGCCAGCGCGATCAGCGCCATGATGCCGCCTTCGCCCCGGTTGTCGGCGCGCATGATGAAAATCACGTATTTCACCGACACGACGATGATGAGCGCCCAGAAAAAGAGCGACAGGCTGCCGTAGATGTTGTGCGGCGTCACCGGAATCGGGTGATTGCCGGCAAAGACTTCCTTGAAGGAATAGAGCGGGCTGGTGCCGATGTCGCCATAGACGACGCCGAGCGCGGCCAGCGCCAGCGCCGCCAGACGTTTGCCGCTGACCTCGGCGGAAGATGCGGGATGGTTGTTCATGCGGCGCCTCGCGCTTTCCGGCACCGCGGCGCTCCCCCGTATTCAGGGAAATGCGCCGTGCCAGAGTCGTTGTTTATTGAGTCTCTGGCACGTTGGCTGGAATCAGCCGCCCAGCGCGGCCTTCAGGGAGGAGACTTCTTCTTCGGATTCGGCGATCAGTTCCTGCAAGGTCGCGGCATCGAACAGGGTATCGAGGATGGAAGTATCGACCGCGCTGTCCGCCTGTTCCGGGTCGCGCCAGCTGGCGCTGCGGTTGGCGATCTTGTTGGCGACGTAGAGTACCTCCGAGAGCGTCTTGATTTCCTTGATCTCCCGGTCGTTCTCGTGCTCCAGCACGGCGTTGCACACCGATTCGGGCGACCCCAGAGCGGTGAGCAGGGCGTGGCCGATGTTGTCGTGCCAGCCGACGAGCAGGGCATGCAGCTCGGGTTTGTCGTCGATCAGTTCGGGGAAGCCGGCGGCGCGCGACATCAGGTAGAAAACGCCAATGTCGTGCACCAGGCCGGTGAACATCGCTTCGTCGCCGTTGATCCGGGCAATCTTGCGCGCCAGCACGCGCGCGAGCGATGCCACATGCGCGGTGTGCTCCCAGAGCCTCTTGGAGATTGCCTCGAAAGGCTGCATCTGCTTGGATTTCAGCAACTGCTCCATCGCCACCGCGAAGGAAACGCTGCGCACCGCCTCCATGCCGACGCGGATGATGCCGTTCTTGACGTCCGCCACTTCCTTGCCCGACGGATTGAGCGCCGCCGAGTTGGCCATGCGGATGATCTTGGTGCTCATCAGGGGCTCCGCCCCGACCAGCTTGGCCAGTTGCTCGACGCTCAGATTCGGGTCCTTGAGCGCCGTGCGCACCTGGAAGGTGATGTCCAGAAAGGTCGGAAAGGTGATTTCCGAGCCGGACAGATCCTTGGCGATGTCTTCCAGAATCTTGAAGGTGATCGGCTTACTCATGGCGGAATCTCGTGATTGATCGGCACGCGCGACAAGGCATCAGAACGGAATGTCGTCGCCCAGATCGTCGAAAGCGGGCTTCGGCTTGTTCTGCGGCGGGCTGGGCTGATAGTTGGCCGGCGGCGCGCCGTAATTGTCGTCGGGGCTGCTGGCCGGGGCGCCCATGCCCTGGCGGGAACCCAGCATCTGCATCTCGGTGGCCTCGATCTCGGTCGTGTAGCGATCCTGGCCTTCCTTGTCCTGCCACTTGCGCGTCTTGATCCGGCCTTCCAGATAGACCTGCGAACCCTTTCTCAGATACTGGCCGGCGATTTCGGCGAGCTTGCGATAGAACACCACGCGATGCCACTCGGTGATCTCGCGCCGGTCGCCCGAATTCTTGTCCTTCCAGCTTTCCGTCGTCGCCAGACGGATGTTGCAGACGGCATCGCCGCTTGCCGTGTAGCGGGTTTCGGGGTCGGCACCGAGGTTGCCGACGAGAATCACTTTGTTTACGGAAGCCATCGTCGTCTCCTGAAAAATCAAGTTACCGGCTGCGCCCGCCGGGGGAAGGTCATGCTCAATGCCACAAGCATCCAGCATACCGCGAGCAGGGCGCACGCGGAAAACACCGCATTATCGCCGAAATGCTGGGCGATATAACCGCCCAGCGCGCCGCCGATGAAAAGTCCCACCGCCTGCGTGGTGTTGTAGACGCCCAGCGCCGCCCCCTTGGCCGCCGTCGGCGCGGTGCGCGACACCAGGGAAGGCAGGGTGGCTTCCAGAATGTTGAAGGCGACGAAAAAGAGCAGCAGCCAGAAACCGAGCCACCACAGGCTGTCGCCCAGAAAATACAGGCCGCCCTGCACCAGCGCCGCCAGCGCGATGGCGGAAAGGAACACCGGGCGCATCTTGTCGCGCTTCTCGGCGGCGATGATGGCCGGCACCATCACCGCGAAGGAAGCCAGCACGGCGGGCAGGTACACCTTCCAGTGTTCTGGCGCGGGCAGCGCGCCGCGTTCGATCAGGGCATGCGGCAGCACCACGAACATCGCCATTTGTATGATGTGCAGCACGCCGATGCCGAGATTGAGCTTCAACAGCGCGCCATTGCCCAATACCTCGCGCAGCGGCAGCTTGGCGGGCGTATCCGGGCGCGGCGGCGAAGGAATGCGCTGGAGCAAGGCGAGCGCCCCCAGCGCCAGCACGCCGGTAAGCATGAACAGCCCGCCCATGCCGATCCAGCCGTACAGCAGCGGCGCGCCGACCAGCGACAAGGCAAAAACCAGCCCGATCGAAGAGCCGATCATGGCCATCACCTTGGTGCGATGCTCCTCGCGCGTCAAGTCGGCCGCCAGCGCCGTCACCGCTGCCGAAATCGCGCCGGTGCCTTGCAACACACGACCGACGATCATCCAGTGCATGTCCGGCGCCCAGGCCGCGACGAAACTGCCGATGGCAAACAGCAGCAAGCCGAAAACGATGACGGGTTTGCGCCCGAAGCGGTCGGAAGCGATACCGAACGGAATCTGCAAAACGGCCTGCGTCAAACCGTAAGCCCCCAGCGCCAGGCCGATCAGCGTCCGGTCGTCGCCACCCGGCAACGTTTTTGCATACACGGCAAAGACCGGCAAAATGAGAAAAAGGCCCAGCATGCGCAAGGCAAAGATGGATGCCAGCGATGCGCCGATGCGGCGCTCCTGCGGCGTCATCTGATCAGCAGGGGAGGACATGACTGTTTGTGTTCTGCATGGGGGAGCGGCATCTTAGCAGGTTTGCCCGCCGCTTCCTGAAAATGCGCGGGCTTGGGTATAGTGCCGGGCATCGAGTCACTCCTGCCCGCCGCCATGCGTCCCAGCCGCCCACGCCCTTGGTTCCTGATGATCCTCCTCTGCTCCTGCCTGGGCGGAGTGCACGCCCCTTCGATTCACGCGCAGACAATGCCGCTCGTTGCTGCCGACGCCGCCGAATCCGAAGTGCAGATCCAGCAGTTTATCGAACGCTGGCGCAGCGCCTGGGCTGCGCGTGACGTCGACCGCTATCTTGCCCACTACCTCCCCAGCCATGCCGGTCGGGCAGCCACGCCCGAGGCCTGGCAGGCGAGCCGGCGACAGGCGCTGCGCGCGGCCAGCGAGCTCGAAATCCGCCTGGAAAGCCCGGAAATCTATTTTTCCAGCCCGGTCCAGGCTGAAGCCCACTTTCGCCAGCATTACCGTTCCGCCAGCCATGCGGACATCGGCGACAAGGTGCTGACGCTGGTGCGTTGGGATGGGCGCTGGCTGATCACGGCAGAAAAATTCACGCCTTTGCCCTGAATTCTGCTCCATTCATGGCACGCATCATTCCCATCCAGCCCCTCGCCCCAAAAACCGGGCCGGCGCTGGAGTTCAAGGTTTCCCCCCCGCTCTCGCTCTACATCCATCTGCCCTGGTGCGTGCAGAAATGCCCCTATTGCGATTTCAACTCGCACGCCAGCAACACCGGCATCCCGGAAGCGGCTTACGTCGCGGCGCTGATCGCCGATCTGCAAGCCGCCCTGCCGTTGATCTGGGGGCGACCGATCCACACGGTGTTCTTTGGCGGCGGCACGCCCAGCCTGTTTTCGCCGGAGGCCATCGACGAAATCCTCACCGCCGCGCGTACCCTGACCCGCCTGCAACCGGAGGCGGAAATCACGCTGGAAGCCAATCCCGGCACGGTGGAAGCCGCCCGCTTCGCCGGTTTCCGCGCGGCGGGCGTCAATCGCCTGTCGCTCGGCATCCAGAGTTTCAACGACGCGCACCTGCGCGCCCTGGGACGCGTCCACGACGCCGGAGAGGCGCGCCGGGCGGCTGAACTGGCCGCGCAGCACTTTCCCACCTTCAATCTCGACCTGATGTATGGCCTGCCCGGACAGTCGCTGGCCGAGTCGCTGGCCGATCTGGACAGCGCGCTCGCCTTTGCGCCGCCGCATCTTTCCTGCTACCAACTGACCCTAGAGCCGAACACGCCGTTCGCCGCCTTTCCGCCGGAAGTTCCCGACGGCGACGCCTGCGCCGACATGCAGGACGCCATCGAAGCGCGGCTCGCCGCGGCCGCCTACGGCAACTACGAAACCTCGGCCTTCGCCCAGGCAGGCCGGCAGTGCCTGCACAATCTGAACTACTGGCAGTTCGGCGACTACCTCGGCATCGGCGCGGGCGCGCACAGCAAGCTGACGCTGCACGACAAGGTGCTTCGCCAGATGCGCCACAAGCACCCGGCGGCTTATCTGGAAAAAGCCGCAAGCGGCCAAGCCATTCAGAAGGAGCGAGCAGTCACTCACCAGGAGCTGCCGGGCGAATTCATGATGAACGCCCTGCGCCTCGCCGCCGGTTTTCCGCCGGATCTGTTCGAGCTGCGCACCAGCCGCCCGCTGGCGGAAATCCTGCCCATCCTGAAAACCGCCGAGCGGGACGGCCTGCTCGAACTGAGCGCCAGCGCCATCCGCCCGACCCTGCGCGGGCGGCGTTTCCTCAATCTGCTCATCGAACGCTTCCTGTGAGCGGCCTGTGAGCAACATCAGCAAGCAGGCTTGCCGCCCCGGCTGCGCCGCCTGCTGCATCGCGCCGTCGATTTCCAGCCTACGCAAGCCCGCCGGCGTTCCCTGCCCGCATCTGGATGCCGATCTGCGCTGCCGCCTGTTCGGCCGGCCCGAGCGCCCGGCCTGTTGCAGCGGCCTGCAAGCCTCGTTCGAGATGTGCGGCGAAAATCGTGAGCAAGCGCTCACTTGGCTGGCCGATCTGGAAAACTTGACGCGGCCATAATGCTAAAATCCGCCGCTTTCGTGACGCCGCCGCGGCCTGCGCCGTGGCCTGGCATCCTGGCATTCCCCGCTCTGGTATCTTCATGGACATCATCCTGCTGCTCAAAGCCCTGCTGCTCGGCGTCATCGAGGGGCTGACCGAATTTCTCCCGATTTCCTCCACCGGCCACCTCATCATCGCCGGCAGTCTGCTCGATTACACCGACGAGCAGAGCAAGGTGTTCAAGATCGTCATCCAGCTGGCCGCCATCCTCGCCGTCTGCTGGCATTTCCGGGAGCGCATCGGGCTGGCCCTGGGCGGCTTGACTTCCGATCCGGTGCAGCAGCGTTTCGCCGGGCTGCTCGTCGTCGGCTTCCTGCCGGCGGCGGTGCTCGGGCTACTCTTTCACAGCGCCATCAAGGCCTATCTTTTCAATCCGCTGACGGTGGCCGGCGCCTTGATCGCCGGCGGCGTGCTGATTCTCTGGATCGAGCGCCAAGCGCGGGTGCCGCGCATCGAGCAGATCGACGCGATGCGCTGGCCGGACGCCCTGAAGGTCGGCTTCGCGCAGGCCATGGCGATGTTCCCCGGCGTCTCGCGCTCCGGCGCGACGATCATGGGCGGCCTGCTGTTCGGCCTATCGCGCAAGGCGGCGACGGAGTTTTCCTTCTTCCTCGCCATCCCTACCATGTTCGCCGCCACGCTGTACGACGTGTACAAGAACTGGGCCTTGCTGCGCCTGGACGATCTGCCGGTATTTGCCGTGGGCTTCATCGCTTCCTTCATCGCCGCCATGCTGACCGTGAAAGCCCTGCTGCGCTACGTGTCGAACCACGATTTCACTGCCTTTGCCTGGTATCGCATCGTCTTTGGCGTTCTGATCCTGGCCACGGCGCAGACCGGCTGGATTCACTGGGTGGATTGAGTGATCCTCTACCTGCACGGCTTCTGCTCCTCGCCCGCTTCCTGGAAGGCGCGCCTGATGCGCGATGAAATGCAGCGGCGCGGTCTGGCCGAACGGCTTTTCTGCCCGGCGCTGTCGCCCGTGCCGGCAACGGCCATGAGCGATCTGGAAAGCTGGCTGGTGGAGCAGGATCGGCCCGTCACCGTCATCGGCTCCTCACTCGGCGGCCACTACGCCAGCCATCTGGCGGGGCGGCACAGACTGAAGGCGGTGCTCATCAACCCGGCTGCGATCCCGCATCTCGACCCGGCCCGCTTCATCGGCGAACACGAAAACTTCCACAGCGGCGAGCGTTTCGCCTTCACCGTCGAACACGCCCGGCAACTCGCCACCCAGACTGCCCGCTCCGATCCCGCAAAAACCTGGGTTCTGCTGGAAACCGGCGACGCGCTTCTCGACTACCGCGCCGCCCAGGCGCACTGGTTCGGCTGCCGGCAAAGCGTGTTCGAGGGGGGCGATCACAGCTTCACCCGATTTCCTCAAATCCTGCCGCAACTCATTGAATTTGCCGGGCTATAATTTCGCGATGAATTTACTTTTTGAAGAAGAAGGCAGTTTCAAGGCGGCCACTATCCTGGCCGACAACGAAACCTCCCTGCAGGTCGAGATGCCTTCCGGCAAGCGCAGCAAGATCAAGGCGGCCAGCGTGCTGCTGCGCTTTGCCGCTCCCGGCGCCGGACAACTGCTCGAACAAGCAGCGCCCCTGGCCGCGGAAATCGAAGCGGAATTTTTGTGGGAGTGTGTCAGCGATGGCGAATTTTCGTTTCTGGATTTTGCCCGCGATTACTACGGACACGACCCCGCGCCGGTCGAAGCGGCGGCGGTGCTGCTTGCCCTGCACGCCGCGCCCATCCACTTCCACCGCAAAGGCAAGGGCCATTTCAAGAAAGCGCCCGCTGACATCCTGGCCGCTGCTCTGGCCAATCTTGAAAAAAAGCGCCAGCAAGCGCAAGCGATGGAAGGCTGGAGCGCCGAACTGAGCGCCTTCCGCCTGCCGCCGGAATTTGTCCCGCTGATCGACGCCCTGCTCTACGCGCCCGACCGCAACAAGCCGGAAACCAAGGCGTTCGAGGCGGCCTGCGCCGCCACCGGCCTCAGCCCGGCGCAGCTATTACAGCGCTGCGGCGCGATCCAGTCCGCCTATCACCTGCACTACAAGCGCTTCCTGCACGAGCAGTTCCCCAAAGGCACGGCCTTCCCCGATCTGCCCGCGCCGGCGCTGCCCGACAACCTGCCGCGCGCCGAGGTGCGCGCCTTCTCCATCGACGACGCCAACACCACCGAAATCGACGACGCCTTTTCCGTCACCTGGCTACCCGGCATCGGCAGCCGCATCGGCATTCACATCGCCGCGCCGGGGCTGGCCATCACGCACGGCTCACCGCTCGACGGCGTGGCGCGCGCACGGCTATCCACCGTCTACATGCCCGGCAACAAGATCACCATGCTGCCCGAGCAGGTCGTCGGCAGCTACACCCTGGCGGGCGGGGCCGACTGCCCGACCGTGTCGCTCTACCTGACGGTCAACGAACACTACGAAATCACCGCCCACGAATCGCGCCTGGAAATCGTGCATATCGCCGACAACCTGCGCCACCACGACGTCGAACCCTGGTTCAATCAGGCCACCGCCGACGGCCCCCCGCCGGCGGACCGCCCCTTCGCCCGCGAACTGCAGCACCTGTGGCGCTTTGCCAACGCCTGCGAAGGCCGGCGTGGCAAGCCTTCCGCCACGCAGGGCGTGAATGACTACAACTTTGCCATCGAGGGCAGCCTGGACGACCCGGAAAGCTGCACGGTGCACATCGAGGAACGCAAGCGCGGCAGCCCGCTCGACAAGCTGGTCGCCGAACTGATGATCGTCGCCAATTCCACCTGGGGCGGCCTGCTGGCGGAACACCGCATCGCCTGCCTGTACCGTTCGCAAACCATGGGCAAGGCGCGCATGACTACCGCGCCGCAGCCGCACGAAGGCCTGGGCGTGCCGCAATACGCCTGGATGACTTCGCCGCTGCGCCGCTACTGCGATCTGGTCAATCAATGGCAACTGATCGCCTGCCTGCAGGAGAAGACGCCCGCCTTCGCCCAGAAATCCGCCGAACTGTTCGCCGTCATGCGCGATTTTGAACTCACCTACGGCGCTTACGGCGAATTCCAGCGCCTGATGGAGCGCTACTGGTGCCTGCGCTGGCTGCAACAGCGCGGCATCAGCGAAATCGACGCCACGGTGCGCCGCGAGCAGTTGGTCAAGCTCGACCATCTGCCCTTCCTCGTCCGCGTCCCTTCCGCCCCCGCCGACCTGCAAACCGGCCAGCGCCTGCGTCTGGCGCTGGAGGGCATCGACCTGCTCGGGCCGGAGGCGGAGTTGCGTTTTGTCGAACTGCTGGCCTCGCCCGCGGCGGCGGAATCCCCGGCGGAGGGAGGCGACGAAACCGAGGAGGATGGCCCGGCATGAGCGCCGCCCTGTCGCTGCCCGCCGCCGCCAACGACCGCCGCCTGGGGCTGGCGATCGGCGTTTCGCTCCTGCTGCACGCGCTGATCCTCAGCCTGCATTTCACCTTCCCAGAAGCCTCCCGCGTCGCCCGCGAAAAGGCGCTCGACATCATCCTCGTCAATGCGCGCAGCAAGAGCGCGCCCAAGGAAGCGCAGGCGCTGGCGCAGGCCAATCTCGACGGCGGCGGCAACACCGACGAAAACCGTCGCGCCAAAACACCGCTGCCCGCCACCAGCCGCGACGCGCGCGGTGACGAACTGATGCAGATGCGCCGCCGCGTGCAGGAACTGGAAGCCGCCCAGCAGCGCATGCTGACGCAGGCGCAAAGCCAGGCCCGCGTTGCCGCAGCAGAAAAACAAAGCGAGCAGCCGACGCCGGCCAAGCCCCTGAGCGGCCACGATCTCGCCGATGCAGCGCGTGCCATGGCCCGGCTGGAAGGCGAAATCGCCAAATCCATCGACGAATACAACAAGCGCCCGGTCAAGAAATTCATCAGCCCGCGCACCCGCGAATACGCGCTCGCCCCTTATTTCGACGCCTGGAAGAACAAGGTCGAACGTATCGGCACGCTCAATTACCCGGAAGAAGCGCGCGGCAAGCTCTATGGCCGGGTCATCATCTTCGTCGAACTCAACGTCGCCGACGGCAGCCTCTACAGCGCCGAGATTTCCCAATCCTCCGGCCACAAGATTCTCGATCAGGCGGCGCTGCGCATTCTGCGCATGGCCGCGCCCTTCGGGGCCATTCCGCGCGAAGCGATGGGCAACGCGACCATCCTGTCCTTCGCCCGCGAGTGGAATTTCGTCCCCGGCGACACCCTCGCCACCCGGAACCAGTAACACGATGCCCGACGCCTACTGCGTATTCGGCAACCCGATTGCCCATTCGAAATCCCCCGCCATCCACCGCGCCTTTGCCGCGGCCACGGGAGAGGATCTCGATTACCGCGCCATTCTCGCGCCGCTCGACGATTTCGCCGGGGCGGTGCGGGCATTCATTGCCACCGGCGGGCGCGGTGCCAACGTCACCGTGCCGTTCAAGGAGGACGCCTTCCGCCTGTGCAACAGCCTGAGCGAGCGCGCCCGGCAAGCCGGCGCGGTGAATACCTTGAGCTTCGGCGACGCCGGCATTCACGGCGACAACACCGACGGCGCGGGCCTCCTGGCCGATCTGCAAGACAATCTGGCCTGCGTCCTCTCCGGCCAGCGCATCCTGCTGCTCGGCGCGGGCGGCGCGGCGCGCGGCGTCATTGGCCCGCTGCTGGCGGCCAACCCGGCCTGTCTGTGGATTGCCAACCGCAGCGCCGCCAAGGCAGTACAACTGGCCGCCTGCTTTGACGGCGCAATTCCGGTGCAGGGCGGCAGCTTTGCCGATCTCGCCGGGCGGCAGTTCGATCTCGTCATCAACGCCACCGCCGCCAGTCTGGCCGGCGAGCCGCTGCCGCTGCCGGGCGGTCTGTTCGCCTCCGGCGCGCTGGCCTACGACATGATGTACGGCAAGGACGAAACGCCCTTTCTCGCCCAGGCCCGCGCCCAGGGCGCGGCCCCCCCCGCCCGCCGCCCCGGGGGGCCGTCTTTTCGCG
>URNG01000036.1 GCA_900549295.1 uncultured Rhodocyclaceae bacterium | reverse complement strand
ACTGAACTGGGCCCTCCCCCCGCCCGCTCCCAACGGGCGGCAGCCAGTTCGTCGAGCAGTTCGGCGGCTTCCGCGCAATGCACAGCCGCTTGCGCCAGATTGGCTTCGGCGGCGGGAAAGCGCCGGCTCAGGGCGGGCAGAATCTCCTGACGCAGAAAATTGCGGCTGAAACGGGTGTCGCCGTTGCTTTCATCCTCGATCCAGCACAGATCCTGCGCGCGGGCGTAGGCTTCGAGTTCCTGCCGGGACACGCTGAGCAGCGGGCGCAACAGGTGCAGCCCCTGCCGCTGGCGCTGCGGGCGCATCGCTGCCAGCCCCTGCACGCCGCTGCCGCGCAGAAGATTGAATAGAACGGTTTCCGCCTGATCGCCGCGATGCTGAGCCAGAAAAAGCAGCGCGCCCGGCGGCAGATGCCGCGCGAAGGCCGCATAACGCGCCTGCCGCGCCGCCGCTTCCAGCCCTTCTCCGGCCTCTGCCGCGACCTGCACGTGCAGCACGGTGAGCGGCACCGACCACTGCGCGCAAAGCTTCTCGCAAAATGCCGCCCAGGCATCGGCATGGGGCGACAGGCCATGGTGTACGTGTATCGCGGAAATTGCGCCCGGCAGGCGCAGATTCACCAGCAGATGCAGCAGGCCGACCGAATCGCAGCCGCCGGAAAGGCCCACGTGGCAGGGCGTGTCCGCCAGTTGCCGGGCCGCGATGAAGGCGGCGAGACGTGGCGCCAGCGGGGATTTCAGCTCAGGCGGCCTGTTCCTTGAAGCGGCCATAGCTCATCAGACGCTCGTAGCGTTGCGCGAGCAAATCCTCGACCGACAGGGTCGAAAGCTGCTTGAGCGCCTCCTGCAAAGCCTTTTTCAGATTGGCCGCCATCACCGCATGGTCACGCTGCGCGCCGCCCAGCGGTTCCGGCACCACACGGTCGATCAACCCCAGGGTTTTCAGGCGGGCCGCAGTGATGCCCATGGTTTCCGCCGCATCCGCCGCCCTGCTGGCGCTCTTCCAGAGGATCGAAGCGCAGCCCTCGGGAGAAATCACCGAATAGGTGGAATATTGCAGCATCTGCACCGTATCGCCGACGGCGATCGCCAGCGCGCCGCCGGAGCCGCCTTCACCGATGATGGTGACGATGACCGGCACCTTCAATTCGGCCATTTCGTAGAGATTGCGCCCGATGGCTTCCGACTGCCCGCGCTCCTCGGCGCCGATGCCGGGATACGCGCCGGGCGTATCGACGAAGGTCATGATCGGCAGACCGAATTTCTCGGCCAGCTTCATCAGGCGCAGCGCCTTGCGATAGCCTTCCGGGCGCGGCATGCCGAAGTTGCGGTAAATCTTTTCCTTGGTGTCGCGCCCCTTCTGGTGGCCGATCACCATCACCGACTGGCCGTTGAAACGGGCCAGACCGCCGACGATGGCGTGATCGTCGGCATAGGCGCGGTCGCCGTGCAGTTCTTCGAAATCGGTGAAGATGTGCTGCGCGTAGTCGAGCGTGTACGGGCGCTGCGGATGGCGCGCCACCTGGGCGATCTGCCACGGCGTCAGCTTGGCGTAGATTTCCTTGGTCAGTTGCGCGCTTTTCTTTGCCAGACGCTCGATTTCTTCGGAGATATCGACGGCGGAATCGTCCTGCACGAAGCGCAGTTCTTCAATTTTGGCTTCGAGATCAGCCACGGGCTGCTCAAAGTCGAGAAAACTCGTTTTCATGGACTACTCGAAAAGGAAACTGGCGCGCATTCTACCGCAAAGCCCGCCCGTAATTACGCCCGGCAAGCCGCCTCACCGAGCCGCAACGAATGTTTGCAAACCGCCGAAAGCACCGCGATTTTGTTAGAATCGGGCCAATTTTCAATAAAAACATCCGGCCCAACCTCCCCCATGCCCCCTCCTTGCTACAGCTTCATCCACCCCCTGATCGGCACACAGAACATGGTGGCCGCCTACCTCGTGGAACACAGCACGGCTGCGTGCGAGCCACCGCAACTGCCGGCCACGCTGGATGCGGAATTCAACCTGCGCACCCCCTGGTTCCTGCCGGTCGGAAATTTTCCCGCCGAATCCGCGCCCGAAAATTTCATCCCCTTGTGGAACGCCCCGGCCTCTGCCTGCCCGGACGAAAGACTGCAGGCGCTCATGACGCGCCCCGACACCAAGCTGCCGCCCAGCGGCGAATGGGCTTATCTCCTCGTGCCGATGAGCCATGCCCGCACCTTGTCGCCTTTTGCCCTGACCGGGCTCGCCGTGCGCAGCCGGGTGATCGTGACCGACACGCAAAACCACAATGATCGCGAGTGGGCCATTGCCAACGGCTGCAACATGACGAGCTGCGAGTACCTGCTCACCATAAACCCCGCCCATCGCGCGCCAGACACCACGCGCCAGAAAATGCTGGCGCTGCTCGCCCTGATCGCCCAGGATGCAGACACGCAGGAGCTCGACGACGTTCTGCGCCAGGAAACCAAACTCTCCTACGGCCTGTTGCGCCTCGTCAATTCAGCCGCCATCGCTCCGCGCACGCCGATCACCAGTTTTTCCCAGGCCATCAACCTGCTCGGCCGGCGGCAACTGGAGCGCTGGGTACAACTGCTGATTTTCTCCAACCCGGAACACGGCAGCGGCGCCAATCCGCTGCTCTACATCGCCGCGCTGCGCGGCCGTCTGATGGAATTGCTGGCACCGCGCCTGAAACTCCTGCCTTCGTCGGAGGCGCTGGAAGACAGCGCGTTCATGACGGGCTGCTTCTCGCTCCTGAGCGTCCTGCTGCACATCCCCATGGCAGAAATCGTGCAGCAACTACCCCTGACCGGCTGCATCAAGGATGCGCTGAATCACCACAGCGGCAGCGCCGGGCAACTCTTGCTGGCACTGGAAGCCGCCGCACATCGCAATCTGGACGAGAGCGCCCGCCTGCTCGACCGGCTCGGCATCGGCCCGGACGATTTCCTCGCCGCGCAACTGGACGCCCTGCACTGGGCGGAACGCATTCCCGCGCCAATCTGAATGGATTCCCGCGGCGCCGGCCGCCCCCTGAACCGGGCGCCTGCCTCGGGTTAGCGGATCAATGCCCGCCGCGCAGGAAGGGGTTGAAACGGCGTTCTTCGCCGAAAGTGGACGTTGGGCCATGCCCTGGAATGAAGGTCACGTCGTCGCCCAGAGGTAAAAGCTTGGTCTTGATCGAAGCAATCAGAGTGGCGTGGTCGCCGCGCGGGAAATCGGTGCGGCCGATGGAGCCTTGGAACAGCACGTCGCCAACCTGTGCCAGCCGGCTCGGGGCGTGGTAGAAAACCACGTGCCCCGGCGTGTGCCCGGGGCAATGCAGCACCTGCAAGGTGATTTCGCCGAACTGCACCGTGTCGCCATCGCGCAGCCAGCGCGCCGGGGTGAACGGGGCCACGTCGGGGAAGCCGAACATCTGGCTTTGCTGCGCCATACCGTCGATCCAGAAGGCGTCCTCCTCGTTCGGCCCTTCGACGGGCGCGCCGGTGCGGGCCGCCAGCGCCGCCACGCCGCCGGCATGGTCGATGTGGCCGTGGGTGACGAGAATCTTGCTCAGGGTGAGGTTTTCCGCCGCCAGCGCGGCGAGAATGCGGTCGATGTCGCCACCCGGGTCGATCACCGCCGCCTGGCGGGTCGTCTCGCACCAGAACAGCGTGCAATTTTGTTCAAACGGAGTGACGGGAACGATCTGGTGGCGCATGGCGGAACTCGGCTGACACGATGGCGCGCATTATCGCATGGCGGAATCCGTTTCCGGATTCTCTCCCGTTACTCCTGCCCGGACTCAGCCCGCCGCATCGGCGCGCGTTTCCAGCGTTTCCCAACGTTCGAGCAAGGCCATCAGTTCCTCGTCGATGGCCGCCAGCCGTTCAGCCGCCTGTTGCGCCACCCGCGCTTCGCGCTGGTAAAAGGCGGGGTCTTCCAGTTGCTGCGTCAGTTGCAGTTGTTCCGCTTCCAGCGCGGCGATGTTGTCGGGCAGCGCTTCCAGTTCGCGCGCTTCCTTCCAGCTCAGTTTGTCGCGCTTGTTCGCTGGGCGCGTCGCGGCGGCCTTCACCGCCTTCTTCTCCGCTTGCGGCGCGGCGGCAGCCGCTTCCGCCCGACGCGCCGCCTGATAATCGGCCCAGTCGCTGTAGCCGCCGACGTATTCGCGCCATTTGCCGTCGCCCTCGCTGGCGATGGTCTGCGTCACCACGTTGTCCAGAAAGGTCCGGTCGTGGCTGACCAGGAACAGGGTGCCGGCGTAGTCCTGCAACAGCGCTTCGAGCAATTCCAGGGTGTCGATGTCGAGATCGTTGGTCGGCTCGTCCAGCACCAGCACATTGGCCGGTTTGGCGAACAGGCGCGCCAGCAGGAGGCGGTTGCGCTCGCCGCCGGAGAGCGAACTGACCGGCGAGCGGGCGCGCTCGGGCGCGAACAGGAAATCTTCCAGATAGCCGATGACATGTTTTTTCGCGCCGCCGATCTCCACCCAGTCCGAGCCGGGCGAAATCACGTCGGCCAGGGTCGAATCCGGGTCGAGCTGGGTGCGGAACTGGTCGAAATAGGCGATTTCCAGCTTGCTGCCCTGGCGCACCGTGCCGCTGTCCGGCGCCAGTTCGCCGAGGATGAGGCGCAGCAGGGTGGTTTTGCCAGCGCCGTTGGGGCCGATCAGACCGATCTTGTCGCCGCGCTGGATGCGCGCCGAGAAATCGCGCACCACAATCTGCTCACCGTAAGCCTTGCCGACCCGCTCCAGTTCGGCGACCAGCTTGCCGCTCTTGTCGCCGCTTTCCAGTTTGAGGCTCACCTGCCCCATGCGCTCGCGCCGTGCCTGCCGCTCGGCGCGCAGTCTGTCCAGGCGCTGCACGCGAAATACCGCCCGCGTGCGCCGCGCTTCCACGCCTTTGCGAATCCAGATTTCTTCCTGTTTCAGCAGCTTGTCGGCCCGCGCATTGGCCAGCGCCTCCTCGTGCAGCAAGGCTTCCTTGCGCGCCTGATACTGGCTGAAATTACCGGGAAAACTCGCCAGTTGCCCGCGATCCAGCTCGACGATGCGGGTGCTGACGCGGTCGAGAAAACTGCGATCGTGGGTGATGAACAGCAAGGTCACGCCGGATTCGATGAGCAGCGTTTCCAACCACTCGATAGCGGCGATGTCGAGGTGGTTGGTCGGCTCGTCGAGCAACAGCACGTCCGGCGTCACCGCCAGCGCCTGCGCCAAGGCCAGACGTTTTTTCTGCCCGCCCGACAGGCTGCCGACCAGCGCCTGCGGGTCGAGCGCGAAGCGGGCGATCACTTTCTCCGCCTGCGCTTCATAGGCCCACGCGCCGCGCGCTTCCAACTCGTGCTGCAATTCATCCATCCGGGCGAGCAGCGCCCCGGCGTCGCCGCCTTCAGCCAGTTGCTGCGATACCGCGTGATATTGCGCCAGCAGCGCCGAGGTTTCCCCCATCCCCGAGACGACCGCCTGAAACACCGTGGCGTCCGGGTCGAACGGTGGCTCCTGCGGCACGTAGGCGAGACGCAGGCCCGGTTGCAGCCAGATTTCGCCATCGTCCAGCCGGGCGCGTCCGCTGCCTGCCGCCAGCGCCGCCAGCAGGGAGGATTTGCCGGTGCCGTTACGCCCGATCAAAGCCACCCGCTCGCCCGCATCGAGTTGCAGATCGGCGTGATCGAGCAGGGGAACGTGGCCGTAGGCCAGACAGGCGGCAGTCAGTTTGAGGCAGGGCATGGGAAAAAAAGCGCCCGAAAGTCCGTTTCGGGCGCGCTTTTGTTGAAAGAGGCGATTGTAATCAGTTCAGGGCAAACTTGCCGGACTCGCTTGCCGCAAGGTCGTTACCCTGCCCGCTCAGGTCTTGAAACGCGCCAACTGCTCCTGCAAGGCGGATGCCAGGGCTTCCATGCGGCTGGCCTGTTCGCTGTTACGCACGGCGCGCTCATTGGTGCCTTCCGCCGACTGGGCGATGTGTTCCACCAGCCGCGCGATCTCCTGGCTCGCCATGCTTTGCTCGCGCGTGCCTTCGGCGATCAGCGCGACCACATCGACCGTTTCGCGCACCCGCTGCGCGATTTCACCCAGGGATTCACCAGCGCTATGGGCTTGCCCGACGCTTTCCCCCATGTTGCTGCGCACCGATTGCATGCGCAGCACCGCCGCAGCCGTTTCCGCAAGAATGGCCTGGATGGTGCTCGAAATCTCGCCGGTCGAAGCCGCCGTCCGCTCCGCCAGTTTGCGCACCTCGTCGGCCACCACGGCGAAACCGCGCCCCTGCTCGCCCGCCCGCGCCGCTTCGATGGCCGCGTTCAGGGCCAGCAGGTTGGTCTGCTCGGCAATTTCCCGGATCACGCCGACCACGCTCGAAATCTGTTTCGAGCGCTCGCCCAGGGATTCGATCAAGGCGGCGGATTCGCCCACTTCATGCGCCACCTGCGCCAGATTCTGCCGGGTCCGATCGACCACCTGACGCCCCCGGTCGGTCACCGTATCGACTTCCCCGGTCATGTCGCCGGCCAGTTGCGCGTGATCGGCGACCTGGGCAATGCTGGTCGTCAATTCCTCGATGGAAGCGGCGATGCTGGACGCCGAGGCCGACGCCTGCGCCGCGCTTTCCTGCGCGCTGCGCGCCGAATCCCGCAGTTCATGCGCCGCCGTGCCGACCTGCCCGGAAGTTTCCGCCGCCCCGCGCACCAGATCGCGCATGCTGGCCGCCATCTGGTTGAATGCCTGGCCTATGACGTGCACTTCGTTGCGGCTTCCCGCCGGCGTTTCCTCGATATGGGCGCACAAATCGCCCGCACTGATCTGCCCTGCCTGCCCGACCAGCGCCTGCAAGCCGCGCAGGCGCGCATTGACCAGCCACCACACCGTGGCTGCCAGCGCCAGCGCCGCCAGCACGCTGATGACGATCAGCAGGTTACGCATGGCGTAGCTTTCTTCCAGATACTCGTCGAGCCAGCTGCCAGTGACCACCGACCAGCCCCAGGCGGCAGAATTCGCCACCACATGGATGCGCTCGCGCTCCCCGCCGCTCTTGTCCTGCTCGGAAAGGCGATACAAGCCGGATTTCTGCGCCAGCGCCGCGCCCACGTTTTTCCGGGTACCCTCCGAAATATCGGCGTCCGACAGTTTCCTGTCCTGGAATTGCGGATGCAGGACGAACTCGGCATCCCCTGCTTCATCCAGCGGCCGCACGATGTAGGCGTACCCCGTCCTGCCGGCGACGACGCTGCCGAAAAGATCGCGGATGCGCTTCAATTCGCCTTCCAACGCGACCCGCACCGAATAAGCACCCCAGACCTTGCCCTGCTCATCGCGCAACATGCGCAGGCTGGCGAAATAGTATTTGCCGTTGCGGATCACCAGCCCCTGGTGATCCTCGCCCTTCTTCAAGGCGCGCGCCACCGGGTCATCATCCTTCAGGGCAACGCCGACCATGGGCTTGCCTTCCGGGTTGCGCAGCAGGGTAGCCAAACGGTAAGCCTTGTCGGCATGCAGCACCAGAATGGTGACTTCGTCGCCGCTCAGGGTTTCAAAATTCCGGACCAGGCGTTCATTGTTGTTGAGCAACTCGCCATGCAGATACACGGCTGGCAACTCCGCGTTTCCGGTGCGCACGGTTTCCTGCGAAAGCCTGGGCGAACCGTTGAGAAAGCGCAGGAAAAAATCGGCTTGGCGACTCCCCCGCTCCTGCACGGCGGCAAACAGGGAGTCCAGCGTTCCCGCCATCAGCGTTGCTTCATGTGTCAGATTTTCTTCGGCCACCTTGAGCGCCGCATCGGCGGCTCTTTTTTGCACGACCAGCGTCATCAAGGTAAACACCAGCACCAGCGCAAGAAAAATAGCCAGAATCAACTGCTGGGCAATCGGCCGCAGCGCAAAGCCTTTTTTCATCCACCTCTCCTGTTTTTATCGTTAAAACCAGCACATCAGCTTGTAATCATATTCCGATCAGCCGCCAAAGCGAAACTTTCAAAAAAAAAGTAAAATAGTTGGTTCAATGCGTTGATGCATCGCCCGCAGTAACTCCCGCAGCCCCGGTAATACTGGTTCTTGTGCAGGTTTCACCCATTGATTCATTCCCCGGACGGGCTGCGTCGGGGTCACTCTGTGAGGTCGCCCGCGCGAGACAAAGCGCGGACGAAAGCCGCCGTCCCGATATGGGCGGCGCAGAAAGGAACAGCATCATGACGTCCACCGTGGACAGCTTTGCCGCGCTCGGCTTGAGCGATTCTCTGCTGAGAACGCTCTCCGAAATCGGCTACGAAACCCCCTCCCCCATCCAGGCCCAGTGCATCCCGGTGATGCTCGAAGGCCACGACATCATCGGCATGGCGCAGACCGGCACCGGCAAGACCGCCGCCTTTGCCCTGCCGGTGATGGAGCGCATCGACAGCAAATTGCTGAAGCCGCAGGCGCTGATCCTGACGCCGACACGCGAACTGGCGATCCAGGTCGCCGAGGCGCTGCAAAGCTACGCCAAGAACCTGCCCGGCTTTCACGTGCTGCCGATCTACGGTGGTCAGAGCTACACCATCCAGTTGAAGCAGTTGGCGCGCGGCGCGCAGGTCATCGTCGGCACGCCGGGGCGGGTGATGGACCACCTGGAGCGCAAGACGCTCAACCTCGACCACCTGCAAACCCTGGTGCTCGACGAAGCCGACGAAATGCTGCGCATGGGCTTCATCGACGACGTCGAATGGATTCTCGAACACACCCCGGAACAGCACCAGACCGCGCTGTTCTCGGCCACCATGCCGGAGCAGATCCGCCGCGTGGCGCAGAAATATCTGGTCGAGCCGAAGGAAATCAAGATCAAGGCGGCCACCGCCACGGTGGCCGCCATCCGTCAGGTGTATTGGCAGGTGTCCGGCCTGCACAAGCTCGACGCGCTGACCCGCATCCTCGAAGTGGAGGAGGATTTCGACGCCGCCATCATCTTCGTGCGCACCAAGACCGCCACCGTCGAACTCGCCGACAAGCTGGCGGCGCGCGGTTACGCCGCCGCCGCGCTGAACGGCGACCTCAACCAGCAGATGCGCGAGCGCGTCATCGAGCAACTCAAATCCGGCGCGCTGGACATCGTGATTGCCACCGACGTCGCCGCGCGCGGCATCGACGTGCCGCGCATCAGCCACGTGGTGAACTACGACATCCCCTACGATACCGAGGCTTACGTGCACCGCATCGGGCGCACCGGCCGCGCCGGGCGCACCGGCAACGCCATCCTCTTCGTCGCCCCGCGCGAAGTGCGCATGCTGCGCACCATCGAACGCGCCACCCGCCAGCCCATCGCACCGCTGACCCTGCCCAGCCGGGCCGACGTCACCAACAAGCGGGTCGCCGATTTCAGGGAAAAGGTGGGCGAGGTGCTGGACGGCGAAGGGCTGGATTTCTTTGCCAACATCGTGTCGCAAATCTGCGAGGAGAGAAACGTCAGCGCCGAGGAAGTCGCCGCCGCTCTGGCCAGCATGGCGCAGGAAAACAAACCCTTGCAGGTGGCTGGTGAAGACCCGCCGCCGCGCCCGGTCAAGGATTTCGAGCGCCGTCTGCCGAGCTTTTCCGAGCGCGGCGAGCGCAAACCGCGCTTTGCCGAGCGCGAGGAGCGCGGCGCAGATCGTGGCGAGCGCCCGGCCCGCCCGCGCAGCGAACGCCCGGCTCCCGCCGGCGACATGGTGCGCTACCGCATCGACGTGGGCCGCGAGCACGGCGTCGAAGTACGCGACATCGTCGGCGCCATCGCCAACGAGGCCGGGCTGGACAGCCGCCACATCGGCCGCATCGGCCTCTACGAGGAATCGAGCACCATCGAACTGCCCGCCGGCATGCCCAAGGAAGCCGCGCAAGCCCTGAAACGCACCCGCGTGCGCGGCGTGCCGATCAACCTGCGCCCGGATACGGGCCGCCCGGACGGACGGCCGGATTCCGGCGAGCGCAAATTCCGCAAGAAGCCGGGGCGGGATTAAGTTTTCAGGATGTTGTAAGGGAGGCTGCTCCCTGATGCGGGTCCGGGTCCATGACCCGGACAAGGAAGCCCGCTACCGATCCAGCCCGGGCCATGGACCCGCACCCACAAGGACCGCAACCCACAAGACTCTCAAACGGGAATAAATCTGGAAGTTATGCGGAGGCCAGCCCTGTGGCCGACTCGGTCACCGTGAAGGGAGATCGTCTTCCCTTCGCGGCGGGGTTCCTTCACGCTAAAACCGCTGCAAATCCGCAAACACGTGCCGCGATACCAGTTCCTTACCGGCCAGATAGAAGCTGAACAGACGGCGCATCATGAGCTTCGCTTCGTTGCGGCTGGCGGGATCGGACAGATCCTCGGCGGCGAGGTCGAGCAGGGTCTTGCCGCGCAGGGCGCCTTCTTCCGCTTCAGCGTGGGGCAGGCGCACCGCGCCCTGCTCCATCCGGTAGCTGTAAAAGGCATCCGCCGAGACGGGTTCGCCGCTGGCGTCGTGTTCGAGCGTCAGGCCGTAGCCCAATTCCTGTAGCAGGTATTTCTCGAAGCAGCGCAGGTCAGCTTCGCGGGCGATGCGGTTGGCGTGTCCGGCCAGACGTTGCAGGATGCTGCCGTAGCGGGCGAAAAGCACCGGGTGGGCGTCCTCGCGGGGCAGCAGGTGCAGGAGCAGTTCGTTGAGGTAATAGCCGCAAAACAGCGCCTCGCCGCCGAGCAGCGGCTGGCCGCCGACCCATTCCGCCTTCATCAGGTTGGGTACTTCGCCCTTGCCGGCCCAGCCCAGTTCGAGCGGCTGGAAGCCGAGCAGCAGACCGCGAATCGCCGCCCGTGGCCGGCGCGCGCCGCGCGCCAGCAAGGCGATCCGGCCAAAATCGCGGCTGAATACCTCGACGATCAGGCTGGTTTCACGAAAGGGGTAGCTGTGCAGCACGTAGGCTGGCTGGCCATCGACCTTGCCGCGCTGCATGATTTATTCGTAGCCCAGGCTTTTCAAGAGGCGCTCGTCGTCGTTCCAGCCCGATTTCACCTTGACCCAGATTTCCAGATAGACCTTGCCGTCGAAC
This sequence comes from uncultured Rhodocyclaceae bacterium, assembly GCA_900549295.1. Classification (GTDB taxonomy): domain Bacteria; phylum Pseudomonadota; class Gammaproteobacteria; order Burkholderiales; family Rhodocyclaceae; genus Azonexus. The sequence continues at coordinate 15,505 of URNG01000036.1, read as the reverse complement.
AGGCGCTCCATGTCCTGACGCGCTTCGCTGGCGATGCGCTTCAAGGCTTCGCCGCCCTTGCCGATGACGATGGCCTTGTGGCTGTCGCGGTCGACGACGATGGCGGCGTGGATGCGGCGCAGCGCGCCCTCGGTCTCGAATTTCTCGATTTCCACCGCCGTGGCGTAGGGCAGTTCATCGCCCAAAAGGCGAAACACCTTTTCGCGGATGTATTCGGCGGCCAGGAAACGCTCCGATTTGTCGGTGAGGTCGTCCTCGGCGAAGAGCAGGCCGCTGTGCGGCAGGTGCTTGCGGGCTTCCTTCAACAATTCGTCGGTCTGGCGGCCCTTGGCGGCGCTGACCGGCACCACGGCGGCGTACTCAAAATCGGCGGCGACTTCGGCGAGAAAGGGCAGCAGCCCCTGCTTGTCCTTCACCGCGTCGGTCTTGTTGATCACCAGGATCACCGGCCGGTCTTTCGGCAACAGGCGCAGCAGCGCCTTGTCCTTGGCGTCGTAGCGCCCGGCCTCGATCACGAACAGCACCACGTCCACGTCATTGAGCGTTTGCGTCACGCCCCGGTTCATGGCCCGGTTCAGGGCGTTGGAATATTTGGTCTGGAAACCCGGCGTGTCGACGAACACGAACTGCGCGTCGGCATCGGTGCGGATGCCGGTGATGCGGTGCCGGGTGGTCTGCGCCTTGCGCGAAACGATGCTGATCTTGGCACCGATCAGGTGATTGAGCAGCGTCGATTTGCCGACGTTGGGGCGGCCGACGATGGCGAGATAACCGGAGCGAATGTCGTTCATGCTTCGAGGATGGCAAGCGCCGCCTGGGCGGCATTTTGTTCGGCCACCCGCCGGCTGTGGCCGGTGCCGGTGGTGCGTAGCGGCGGCTGCTCGATCTGGCAGGCCACGGTAAACGACTGCTCGTGCGCCGCACCGCTGGTTTCCAGCAGCTCGTAGTGCGGCAGGCGTTTCTTGCGCGCTTGCAGGAATTCCTGCAAGCGGGTTTTGGCGTCCTTCTGGAATTCTCCCGGCTTCAAGTCCGCCAGCAGGGGGGCATACAAATGGGCAATGACCTGGTGCGCGGCAACGAAACCGGCATCGAGATAAATGGCTGCGAACACGGCTTCCAGCGCATCGGCGAGAATGGACGGACGCATCGCGCCGCCGCTTTTCAATTCGCCCTCGCCCAGACGCAGTTGCGCCCCCACGTTTAAGGCCTGCGCCAACTGGCGCAAGGTTTCCTGGCACACCAGGTTGGCGCGCAGACGCGACAGATCGCCCTCCGGCAGATCGGGAAACTGCCGAAAAAGCAGATCGGCCACCACGCAGTCGAGGATGCCGTCGCCGAGAAATTCCAGCCGCTCGTTGTTGGGCAGGCCATAGCTGCGGTGTGTCAGCGCCGTGCGCAACAACTCCGGCTGCGCAAAATCGTGGCCGAGCTGCCGGGCGAATGAAGCAACGGCCATATTTATTCTGCCGTCGACGCCTTGTAGTCGATCACCAGGGAAACGTTGGCGAACAGCGGAATGCGCTTTTCGTAATCCACGCTGATGACCACGGCACCGCGCGGATTCTTGTGGATGTCGACGTCTTTTGATGAAAACGCCACTTGGTCGATCTGCATCTGGCGGTCGAACGCCGCCCGCAGTTCCGGCACCGTGGCATTACTGCCGGCCTTGGCCACGACCGATTCCGCCGCTTTCTTGATCTTGTAATACTCGATCGTCGCCGGCACGATCTTCATGCCGAAGATCGCTCCGATCACCAGAATGAAGCTCCACATCAAAAGCCCGCTCAACGCCACGCCTCGCTGTTTTTTCATGTTCAAACTCCTTACTTGAATGCCCCGATACGGCCAAAATCGTTGAAATTCAGCCAGATGAAGAAGGCTTTGCCGACGATGTTTTCCTCCGGCACGAAGCCCCAGGCCCGGCTGTCGCGGCTGTTGTCGCGGTTGTCGCCCATCATGAAGTAATGGCCGACCGGCACCTTACATATTACGCCGCTGGCATTGTACGTGCAGTTTTCACGGTAGGGGAATATCTCCACGCCTTGAACGAAGGCCGGCACATCGGCATCGCGCAGCAGGCGATGCTCGACTTCGCCGAGCTTCTCGCTGAACTGCTCCGAGAAATAGTTACGCCCGTCATGCTCGTAATCCGGCAGTTTCTGCGCCGCCACCGGTGTCCCGTTGATGCTCAGTTCCTTGTTGATGTAGGCCACGGTATCGCCAGGCAGGCCCACTACCCGCTTGATGTAGTCGAGCGAAGTATCTTCCGGGTAACGAAAAACCATCACATCGCCGCGCTGCGGCTCGTTCACGTCGATGATTTTGGTGTTGAGCACCGGCAGGCGGATACCGTAGGTATATTTATTCACCAGAATGAAATCGCCGATCTGCAGGGTCGGGATCATCGAGCCGGAAGGAATCTTGAACGGCTCGAACAAAAAGGAGCGCAGCACGAAAACCAGCAGGATGACCGGGAAGAAATCCGCCCCCCAGACCACCCATACGGGCGGTTTGTCGTTTGCCGCGCGCAGCTTGCGGAACTTGAATACGTCCAGCGCGTACAGGATGCCGGTGACGACCGACAGCACGAGAAGAATCAGGGCAAAGTTCATGCGGATGTTCCGGGTTTCAGCGAGGGTTCAACGAATTTTCAACGAGGTTTCAATTATCGACGCGCAGCACGGCGAGGAAGGCTTCCTGCGGAATTTCCACGCTGCCCACCTGCTTCATGCGCTTCTTGCCAGCCTTCTGCTTTTCCAGCAGCTTGCGTTTGCGCGAAATGTCGCCGCCGTAGCACTTGGCGAGCACGTCCTTCCTCAGCGCCTTGACATTCTCGCGGGCGATGATGTGCGAGCCGATGGCGGCCTGGATCGCCACGTCGTACATCTGGCGCGGAATCAGTTCGCGCATCTTGTTGGCGAGTTCGCGCCCGCGGTACTGCGAGTTGGCACGGTGCACGATCAGCGACAGGGCATCGACCTTCTCGCCGTTGATGAGAATGTCGAGCTTGATCACGTCGGCAGCGCGGTATTCCTTGAAATCGTAGTCGAGCGAAGCGTAGCCGCGCGAGCAGGATTTCAGCTTGTCGAAGAAATCCATCACCACTTCGGCCATCGGCATCTCGTAGATCAGCTTTACCTGCCGGCCGTGGTAGTGCATGTCCACCTGATTGCCGCGCTTCTGGTTGCACAGAGTGATGACCGACCCCAGGTAATCCTGCGGCACGAAGATGGTGGCGGTGATGATCGGTTCGCGGATTTCCTCCATCTTCTGCACTTCCGGCAGCTTGGCCGGGTTTTCCACCTGTAATACGGTGCCGTCGCGCATCACCACCTCGTACACCACGGTGGGCGCGGTGGTGATGAGATCCTGGTCGAATTCGCGTTCCAGACGCTCCTGCACGATTTCCATGTGCAGCAGGCCGAGGAAGCCGCAGCGAAAGCCAAAGCCGAGCGCCTGCGAGACTTCCGGCTCGTATTGCAGCGAAGCGTCGTTGAGTTTCAGCTTTTCCAGCGCCTCGCGCAGCGAATCGTACTGGTTGGCTTCCACCGGGTAGAGGCCGGCGAACACCTGCGGCTTGATTTCCTTGAAGCCCGGCAAGGCAGTCGTCGCCTTGCGGTCGGCATGGGTGATGGTGTCGCCCACCTTGGCGGCCTTCAATTCCTTGATGCCGGCGGTGATGAAGCCCACCTCGCCCGCCCGCAGCGCGTCGCGCGCCAGCGATTTCGGGGTGAACACGCCGACCTGCTCGCACAGCTGGTTGGCCCCGGTCGCCATGAAATGCAGCCGGTCCTTGGGCCGCATCTCGCCATCGACGACGCGCACCAGCATGACCACGCCGACGTAGCTGTCGAACCAGGAATCGATGATGAGCGCCTTCAGCGGCCCGACCGGATCGCCCTTGGGCGGCGGCACTTTCGCCACCACCATTTCCAGGATGTCCTCGACGCCCAGCCCGGTCTTGGCCGAGGCCAGCACGGCTTCGGAGGCGTCGATGCCGATCACGTCCTCGATTTCCTGGCGGGCGTTGTCCGGATCCGCCGAGGGCAGGTCGATCTTGTTCAGCACCGGCAGCACTTCGACGTCGAGTTCGATGGCGGTGTAGCAGTTCGCCACCGTCTGCGCTTCCACGCCCTGCGAGGCATCGACGACCAGCAGCGCGCCCTCGCAGGCCGACAGGGAACGCGAGACTTCGTAGGAAAAGTCCACATGCCCCGGCGTGTCGATCAGGTTGAGGTTGTACACCTTGCCGTCGCGCGCCTTGTAGCTCAACGCCGCGGTCTGGGCCTTGATGGTGATGCCGCGCTCGCGCTCGATGTCCATAGAGTCAAGCACTTGCGCCTCCATTTCACGGTCGGAGAGGCCGCCGCAGAAATGGATGATGCGGTCGGCCAGGGTCGATTTGCCGTGGTCGATGTGGGCGATGATGGAAAAATTGCGGATGTGATCCATTGATGCTGAATTGATCCAGAAAAAAGGGCGCTGACGGCGCCCTCAAAAATTCGTAAGGTCGTGGATTTTAGCGGATTTCCGCCAAATATTCACGCACTTTGGCCGCATCCAGATGGTAGTGGCACAGCTCGTTTTCCCCGTGCAGCAGCACCGGCACCCGTTCGTCGTAGCGGGCTTCCAGCGCCGGGTCGGCATCCACGTCGAGCACCGTCAGCGTCGCCCCGAATTCGGCCGCCAGCGGCGCTACCGCCGCCTCCATGTCGTGACAGAGGTGGCAGTAGCCGCGGCTGATCAGGGTCAGTTCAACGGCCATTGCCGCCGCCGCTTGTGCCACCACTACCGCCACCATTGGCGCTGACGCCGCGGATGGTGACGAAGGTCTGCATTTCGCCACGGCGGATCAGCAGGGTCACGTTCGCCGCCGGGTCGAACTGGTTGAGCAGGCGGCTCAGTTGCTCCACGGACTTGACTTCGCTGGTGCTGCCCTTGCTGATGACGGCGACGATGACGTCGCCGGCGCGCAGTTCGGAACGCGCCGCCGCGCCGCGTACCTCGTCGATCAGCACGCCGCCCTGGCCGAGTTCGCGCCGCTGCTCCGCCGTCAGGTCACTCACCACCAGACCCAGGCGGTTGCTGCTCGCCGCCGGCCCCTTGCTCTGCGCGGGGCGCGGGACGGCCGCGCCTTCTTCGGCCATCTGGCCGACCACCACGGCAATGTCGCGCAGCTTGCCCTTGCGCCAGACCTGCAGCGTCGCCCGGCTGCCCGGCTTGGTCGCCGCCACCAGGCGCGGCAGTTCCGCCGAGCTGCCGATGGTCTTGCCGTCGTACTTCAGGATCACGTCGCCCGCTTCGAGGCCCGCCTTTTCCGCCGGCCCGCCGCGCTCCACCGCATTGACCACGGCCCCGGCCGCCTGCCCCAGACCGAGGGCGTCGGCCAGTTCCTTGCTGACTTCCTGGATCACCACGCCCAGACGCCCCCGGCTGACCTTGCCGGTGCTGCGCAACTGTTGCTGAATGTCCATCGCCACGTCGATCGGAATGGCGAACGACAGCCCCATGAAACCGCCGCTGCGGCTGTAGATCTGCGAATTGATGCCGACCACCTCGCCGTTCATGTTGAACAGCGGCCCGCCCGAGTTGCCGGGGTTGATGGCGACATCGGTCTGGATGAAGGGCACATAGTTTTCCTGCGGCAGGGCGCGGCCCTTGGCCGACACGATGCCCGCCGTCACCGAGTTCTCGAAGCCGAAAGGCGAGCCGATCGCCACCACCCATTCGCCGACCTTGAGGCGGGCGGCGTCGCCCAGCCTGACGGTGGGCAGGCCGCTGGCGTCGATCTTGAGCAGCGCGACATCGGTGCGCTTGTCGGCGCCGATCACCTTGGCCTTGAATTCGCGCTTGTCGGTAAGACGCACCGTCACCGTATCCGCCCCGTCCACGACGTGGGCATTGGTCAGCAGGTAGCCGTCCGCGCTGATGATGAAGCCGGACCCCAGGGATTGCGCCTCGCGCTGAATGCCGTTTTCGCCGGGCAGGCGCGGCATCTGCGGCAGGAAGCGGCGGAACAGTTCGAAGGCTGGATCGTTTTCGTCGAACGGAAACGGCATCGCCTGCGCGCCGGTGCGCACCCGCTGCGTGGTGGCGATATTGACCACCGCCGGGCCCTGCTGCTCTACCAGCACGGTGAAGTCGGGCAGGCTGCGCCCCTGCGCCACGGCGGTGAAACTCAGGCTGCTCAAGCCGAGGAAGGAAAAAAGGAGGAGCCAACGAGATAAGGTATGCATATCGATTTCCTATCAAGTTCAGGGTTAATGCGCCCTCTTCAGGATGAGCGCGGCAGCATGGACGAAGGCCTCATCCCGAATGAAGCCGCCATTCTGCACCGCTCCCAGCCCTGGGGGTGCCTCATTTTTGTAAGCAAGTTTTGGCGCTTTGTAAGTTTTTCAAGCGCACGGGGGTCAATTTACCAGCGCTGATCCGGCGCCGTGTCGAGCAAGGGCCGCAGCCTGTTCGCCACCGCTTCACGCGCGCGAAAAATGCGCGAGCGCACGGTGCCGATGGGGCAATTCATGGTTTCGGCGATTTCCTCGTACGACAAGCCCTCGATTTCGCGCAGCATGATGGCCCGGCGCAATTCTTCCGGCAAGGCTTCCATCGCGGCATTCACGGTCTCACCGATCTGCTTGGTCATGAGCAGGCTTTCCGGCGTGTTGATGTCGCGCAGGAGCGCCGCATCGTCGAAGCCCTCGGCCTCCTCGGCATCGAAACCGGTGCTGGTCGGCGCGCGCCGGCCCTGGGCGACGAGGTAGTTCTTGGCGGTGTTGATACCGATGCGATACAGCCAGGTATAGAACGCGCTGTCGCCGCGAAAGCCCGGCAACGCCCGGTAGGCCTTGATGAAGGCTTCCTGCGCCACGTCCTCGACTTCCGCCGCATCGCGCACGTAGCGCGACAGCAGGCGTTCCAGTTTGCGCTGATATTTGCCGACCAGTTGATCGAATGCCTTCTGATCGCCGCCCTGCGCCCGTTCAACCAAGGCCTGGTCGACCTCGCGCTCGCTCATTTTTCTCTACTCTCCGCAAAAACCTGCCGTCTGTCGGGCGGTTGGGCCGACAGTATAGCAGCGCCTCAGCCCCCGCCCCGCTTGACGATCTCCGGCCAGGCCATGCGCAGGTAGTAGCCCATGGACCACAGGGTGAGCAAGGCCGCCAGCCAGATCAGCCACTCACCGGCGGCCAGTGTGTCGTAACCCACCAGCGGTGCGGCGTAGAGCAGCAGGGGAATGGCCGCCATCTGTGCCGCCGTCTTGATCTTGCCGAGCATGGAAACGGCCACGTTCTTCGCCGCGCCGATCTTGGCCATCCATTCGCGCAGCGCCGAGATGGTGATTTCACGGCCAATGATGATGGCGGCCACGACGGCATCGGCGCGGTCAAGCTGCACCAGCATGATGAGCGCGGCGGCAACCATCAATTTATCGGCCACCGGATCAAGAAAAGCGCCGAAGGCGGAAGTCTGGTTGAGTTTGCGCGCCAGAAAGCCATCTGCCCAATCGGTGAAACCGGCGGCCATGAAGATCAGGGTCGCCGTCAGATTACGCTCGTGCAGGGTCAGCCAATGTTCCGGCAGATAGTAGACAGCGATGAACAGCGGAATGGCCACGATACGCAGCCAGGTGAGCAGGATGGGGAGATTGAACGGCATGCGCGTCAGTTTAAGGCCGAATGTATCTTTTCGGCCAGTTCCCGGCTGATGCCGGAAATTTCCGCCAGTTGCTCGACGCTGGCCGTGCGCACGCCGGAGAGGCCGCCGAAGCGGGCGATCAGCGCCTTGCGCCGGGCCGGGCCGATGCCGGGCAGGCTGTCCAGGGTGGACGTCTTGCGGCTTTTCGCGCGCTGGCCGCGATGCCCGGTAATGGCAAAGCGGTGCGCTTCGTCGCGCACTTCCTGGATCAGGTGCAGCGCGGGATGGTCGGGTGGCAGGTTGAGCGGCGCGCGTCCATCCGCTTCCGGAAAGATCAGGCTTTCCAGACCGGGTTTGCGTGCCTCCCCCTTGGCGACGCCGAGCATGTTGAGGTGCGTCAGCCCCAGATCGGCCAGCGCCGCCCAGGCGGCCGCCACCTGCCCTTTGCCGCCATCGATCAGGATCAGATCCGGCGCCTTGCCCTCGCCGCCCGCCACGCTGTCATAGCGGCGCAGCACGGCCTGGCGCATGGCGGCGTAATCGTCGCCCGGCGTGATGTCGCGGATGTTGAAACGGCGGTAATCGCGCCGGCACATCTGGTTGCCGTCATACACCACGCAGGACGCCACGGCGGACTCGCCCTGGGTATGGCTGATGTCGAAACATTCGATACGGGCGATCGGCTCGCTCGACTGCAACGCCTCCTGCAAGGCAGTGAGGCGCGCTTCCTGCTGGGCGCTCGCCTGGTTGCGGGCAAGGATGGCGAGTTCGGCGTTCTGCCGCGCCATGTCCACCCAGGCTTTCTGATTCAGGCTGCGCGCTTCGATCAGCGGCACCGGGCGTCCCGCCTGCTCGGCCAGCGTCGCCAGGGCTTCCTCCAGATCGTCACCCGCTGGCAAGGGCGAAATCAGCACCCGCGCCGGTGCCGGATGCACGGCGTAGTGCTGGCGCAGGAAAGCCGTGAGCGCATCGCCCGCCGTGGAGTCGCCCGCATTGCTCGGAAACAGCGGCCTGTCGCCAAGGTGGCGACCACCGCGCACCATTGCCAGGTTGACACACAACTGGCCAGCACTGCGCACCGCCACCACGACGTCCACGTCCTCGCCCTTGCTGCTCGCCACGAACTGCTTTTCCTGCACTTGATGCAGGGACTGAATCTGATCGCGGTACAGCGCCGCCTGCTCGAAGGCCAACTGGGCCGAGGCGCTTTCCATCGCCGCCGTCAGCCGCTTGATGACTTCCTGCTGCTTGCCGGACAGGAACATCGCCGCCAGTTGCATATCCTCCGCATAGGCCTCCGGCGCAATCAAACCCACACAAGGCGCGCTGCAGCGCTTGATCTGGTACAGCAGGCAGGGCCGCGAGCGGTTGGCAAACACCGAATCCTCGCAGGTGCGCAGACGGAACATCTTCTGCAAGAGCTGAATGCTGTCGCGCACCGCCCAGGCCGAAGGGAAGGGACCGTAGTAATCCGCCCTGCGATCCGGGTTGCCGCGAAAGAAGGCGAGCCGGGGAAACCTGTCGCGCGTCAGAACGATGTAGGGATAGGATTTGTCGTCACGAAACAGGATGTTGTAGCGCGGCGCGAGCGATTTGATGAGATTGTTTTCGAGCAGCAGGGCTTCCGCCTCGGTGCGCGTCGCCGTCGTCTCGATGTGGGCAATCCGGCTCACCATATGCGCGATGCGCGGGCTGGGCAGGTTGCTGCGGAAATAGCTCGCCACCCGCTTCTTCAGGTTCTTCGCCTTGCCGACGTAGAGCACCGCGCCGTCGGCCCCGATCATGCGGTAGACGCCGGGCAGTTCGGTCAGCGTGGCGAGAAAGGCCCGGGCGTCGAAAGCCGGGGCAGGCGTTTCAGGCGCGGCGAGCGGTTCCGGGGAGGCGGGAGAATCAGACATGACAGACAGGCGATGAATGGCGGGATTGCCGCGCGGAAAGAGAAACCGGCGGGAATTTTAGCCGCCCTGGCGGCGCAACGTCTCACGCATCGTCTGGCGCATCACCGCGAATTCCCACGCCCGCCGCTGCCGAATGCACGGCAAGACTTCGTGATTGCCGCCTGATTCAGGCAGACAGCCGATGCGTTTCCAGCGTGATGTGCGAAAGCTCATGGATATGCGCCAGCATGGCTTTGTAAGTCTGACTGTCTTTCGGGGCCACCGAAGCCAAGGAAACGATGGCCGCAAAATGCCCCGGCCCGACCTGCCAGACGTGCAGGTCGGTAATCCTCTCGCCGTCCGCCGCCAGCGCCTCCCGGATTTCTTCCCGCACCGCCTCGCTTTCCGGCGCGGCATCCAGCAGCACGCCGCCCGCGTCCCGGATCAGCCCCCAGGACCAGCGCGCGATCACCAGCGCCCCGACCGCCCCCATCGCCGGATCGGCCCACAGCCACCCGTAACCTCGGCCGAGCAGCAGCGCGACGATCGCCAACACTGAAGTCAGGGCATCGGCCAGGACGTGCATGTAGGCCGCCCGCAGATTATTGTCGTGGCCGTGCGCCTTGCCGTGCCCATGCTCATGGTGATCGTGTCCGTGGTGATGATGGTGATGGTGCGAATGATCGTCCTTGAGCAGCCACGCCGACGCCAGATTGACCGCCAGACCGATCACGGCCACGGCAATGGCCTGATTGAAACTGATCGGCACCGGGTCGACGAGCCGGAGAAAACTTTCCCAGCCAATGAGCAGGGCGACCAAGGCCAGCACCACCGCGCTGGCGAATCCCGCCAGATCCCCCAGCTTGCCCGTGCCGAAAGTGAAGCGCGGGTCGTTCGCATGTTTGCGGGCATAGCCGTAAGCCAGCGCCGCGATCAGCAAGGCCCCCGCATGCGTCGACATGTGCCAGCCATCGGCAACCAGCGCCATCGAACCGTAGAGGTTTCCGGCAACGATTTCGACCACCATCATGCTGGCCGTCAGCGCGATGACCAGCCAGACGCGCCGCTCGTTTCTCCGGTGATCGTCGCCAAGGAAGAAATGATCATGCGCGTTTTGCAGCCTGAGTGTTTCGTTCATTTCACGTAAGTCCGGATAACCTCGATCATTTCCTGCGCGGCCGCGACACGTTCAGCCTCGGTCGGCGCGGCAACGACATGTTCCTGCAGATGGCCTTCCATGACTTCGGCGGTCAGACCGTTCATGGCGCCGCGGGCGGAAGCCAGTTGCCGGAGCACTTCCGCGCATGCCGCCTCCGCCGCCAAAGCCCGCTCCACCCCTTCGAGCTGCCCCTTGATGCGCCGCACGCGGGCGATGAGCTTTTCCTTCTGCCTGACCGTATGCGCCATATCGGCCTCTCCAAAATATAGTGGGGTGGACTATATCACCGGAGACCAAGCCGCCGCGCGCAAAAAAGGGACGGGGGACGGAAACCGCCTCCACCGCCCCCGAGGACGAGTGTTAACATCGCCCCCATGCAGCTCACCCGGCCTCCGCTTCACAACCCGCTCCAGACCTGGGACATCTTCTGCCGCGTCATCGACAATTACGGCGACGCCGGCGTCTGCTGGCGGCTGGCGCGGCAACTCGCCAAGGCGCATGGTAGAACGGTGCGTCTATGGATCGACGATCTCGGTACCCTGCAGGCGCTTTGCCCCGCGCTTTTGCCGGATATGCCCAGGCAGGCGCACGCAGGCATCGAAATCTGCCATTGGCCAGAAAATTTCCCCGACACCGCGCCCGCCGATGTCGTCATCGAAGCTTTCGCCTGCCATTTGCCGCAACGCTACCTGCACGCCATGGCCGCGCGCCGTGCGCCGCCCCGCTGGCTCAACCTCGAATACCTCAGCGCCGAAGCCTGGGTCGCCGATTGCCACGGCCTCGCCTCGCCCCACCCCAGCCTGCCGCTGACGAAATATTTCTTTTTCCCCGGCTTCACTGCCGCAACCGGTGGACTGCTGCGGGAAAGCGCAGTACCTCCCGACATTCCGACAAGTGCGCCGCATACATCGGATGCCTGCAACACCCTCAACCTCTTCTGCTACGCACACGCCCCCGCTCCCGCGCTTCTGGAAGCCTTACGCGACAGTCCGCAGAATTGGCAGATCAACGTCTCACCAGGGCAGGCGCGGGAAGCCCTCGGCATGCAATTCAGCACACCACCTGGCGGCAACGGCCCCCGGCAGCCCGGCAATATCCGCATCGGCACCCTGCCTTTTCTCACGCCAGACGCCTACGACGCCCAATTACGCCAAGGCACGCTCAACATCGTGCGCGGCGAAGATTCCTTCGTGCGCGCCCAACTCGCCGGCCGCCCCTTCCTCTGGCACATCTACCCGCAAGAAGGCAACGCCCATCTGGACAAGCTCAACGCCTTCCTCGACCTCTACACCGCCCTCCTCAGCCCCAGGCTGGCGCAAACCGTGCGCGAAATGTTCCTCGCCTGGAACACCCCGCTTTCCCCCGAACACCTGGCCGCCTGCTGGCAGAATTTCCACCCCGCCCTGCCCCTGCTCGCCGAACACGCCCGAAACTGGCAGACCCACTGCCAGCAGCTTCCAGAACTAAGCAAGGCACTGATCGACTTCTGCCGCAAACTGCCACCATGACAACAGCTTGCTTTACGCTCCCAAGCGGATGGGTACCGGGAGACGATTTTTGCCCGCACTTTACTCAATTGGAATTGGCACCATTTCTGGCACATTCTGAAGATAAAACACGGGCAGCCCCGGTCACCCCCAGAAAAGCAAAACGGCCCCGAAGGGCCGTATTTACTTGGTCTGGCGGAGACGGAGGGATTCGAACCCTCGATGCAGGTTTTGCCCGCATGCTCCCTTAGCAGGGGAGTGCCTTCGACCTCTCGGCCACGTCTCCAGACCATCCGCCACATATGCTGTGGCGGAAAGGCGCGGATGATAAGGCTTCCGCGCCGTTTGGTCAATGCGGCCGTGCTTACTGATCCAGGCCGAAGGCGCGGTGCAGGACGCGCACGGCGAGTTCGAGGTATTTCTCGTCGAGGACGACGGAAATCTTGATTTCCGAGGTGGAGATCATCTGGATGTTGATGCCTTCATCGGCGAGCGCCTTGAACATCTTGGAGGCGACGCCGGGGTGGGAGCGCATGCCGACGCCGACGGCGGAGACCTTGCAGATTTTGTCGTCGCCGATCACTTCGCGCGCGCCGAGGCGCTGGCGGACGCTTTCCAGGATGCCCTGGGCGCGGGCAAAATCGCCGCGGCTGACGGTGAAGGAGAAGTCGGCGCCGCCGTCGTGGGCGACGTTCTGGATGATCATGTCGACGTCGATGTTGGCGGCGGCGATTTCGCCGAGAATCTGGTAGGCGATGCCCGGGGTGTCGGGGACGCCGAGGATGCTCAGCTTGGCCTCATCGCGGTTGAAGGCGATGCCGGAAATGATCGGTTGTTCCATGTTTTTATCTTCCTCAACGGTAATCAGCGTGCCTTCGCCTTCATCCTGGAAGCTGGAGAGCACGCGCAGTTTCACTTTGTACTTGCCGGCGAATTCGACCGAGCGGATTTGCAGCACCTTGGAGCCGAGGCTGGCCATTTCGAGCATTTCCTCGAAGGTAATGGTGTCGAGCTTCTTCGCTTCCGGCACGATGCGCGGGTCGGTGGTATAGACGCCGTCCACGTCGGTGTAGATCTGGCATTCGTCGGCCTTCAGTGCGGCGGCGAGCGCCACGGCGGAGGTGTCGGAACCGCCGCGGCCGAGCGTGGTGATGTTGCCGTCGGCGTCCACGCCCTGGAAGCCGGCGACGATGACCACCTTGCCGGCGTCGAGATCGCGGCGGATGTTGGCGTCGTCGATCGACAGGATGCGCGCCTTGGTGAAAGTGTCGTCGGTCAGCACCTTGACCTGACCGCCGGTATAGCTCTTGGCGTCGACGCCGATGGCTTTCAGGCCCATCGCCAGGAGGCCGATGGTGACCTGCTCGCCGGTGCTGACCACGGCGTCGAGTTCGCGCGGATCGGGGCTGGCCTGCATTTCCTTGGCCAGGGCAATCAGCTTGTTGGTTTCGCCGCTCATCGCCGACAGGACGACGATGAGCTGATGGCCCTGTTCCTTGAAGCGGGCGATACGGCGAGCGACATTCTTGATGCGCTCGGGATTGGCGACCGAGGTGCCGCCATATTTCTGAACAATCAACGCCATGAATTCATCCGTTCGTACGTTGTAAACATGAAAAAAACGGGCTGGATTCTAACCCGGCCCGCTGTTTTCCCCAAAAAACAATCGCGCTCAGAGATCGGCCAACACGCGCAGATGCGCGCCGACGCTGCGGGCGAGCGAACTCATCACGTAGCCGCCTTCGAGCATGGACACGATGCGCTTCTCGCACATTTCGGCGGCAAGTTTCTTCAGGTGCTCGGTGCACCACGCGAAATCCTTCTCGAACAGGCGCAGTCCGCCCATGTCGTCCTCGTAGTGGCCGTCGAAACCGGCCGAGATGAAGATCATCTGCGGCTTGAATTCCTTGAGGCGCGGCGTCCACACCTGCAGCACGGCATCGCGGAATTCCTCGCCGCCGCAGCCGGCGGCCAGCGGCACGTTGCACATGTTGGCGGCGGGTTTGTCGGTGCCGGAATAGGGATAGAACGGGTGCTGGAAGATGCTGCACATCAGCACCTGCTCGTTGCCGGCGAAGCAGTCTTCGGTACCGTTGCCGTGGTGCACATCGAAATCGATGACGGCGACGCGCTCCAGGCCGTGCGCCTTGATGGCGTGCATGGCGGCGACGCCGATGTTGTTGAAGAAACAGAAGCCCATCGGCGTTGCCTTCTCGCAGTGGTGGCCGGGCGGGCGCACGGCGCAGAAGGCGTTTTCGGTTTCCCTGCCCATCACCAGATCGACCGCCATGCAGCCCGCGCCGGCGGCGCGCAGGGCGGCCTGCCAAGTGTGCGGATTCATGGCGGTGTCGGGATCGAGATTGACGATGCCCATTTCCGGCGAGGCGCGCTTGATGCGTTCCAGGTGCGAGGCGGGGTGCACGCGCAGCAACTGCTCGAAGGTGGCGAGCGGTGCTTCGTAATTGACGAAGTAGGCGTCGATGCCCTGGGCGATCAGGTGATCGCTGATGGCGGTGAGGCGTTGCGGGCATTCCGGGTGATGCGCGCCCATGTCGTGCAGCATGCAGTCGCGATGGGTAATGAAGGCAGTCGTCGTCACTTATCGTTCTCTCTTTATGTGAAGCAAAACTCCGGTGCACTGCGGTTCCGCCAACAGCGCCTTGATCGGCGCATTATCAACCGATTTGACCGCACGCTTCAAGCAATTGCATTGCCACATTGTGTATTTCATCGCACTATCCAGCCCATGCCGAGATCGAATACGCCCCAAAAGACTTCCGCCTTGTCCTTCACTCCCATTCTTGCCGCTGCCAGCCGCGTCATTCTGGGCAAGGAAAACGAATTGCGCCTTGCCGCTGCCTGTCTGCTCGCCGGTGGGCATTTGCTGATCGAAGACCTGCCCGGACTGGGCAAAACCACTCTGGCGCAGACTTTGGCCCGCCTGCTCGGCCTCCAGTTTGCGCGCGTGCAATTCACCGCCGACCTGCTGCCCGCCGACATTACCGGCATCAGCATTTTCGAGCGCAAAGGCGAGCCGGGGGAAAGCAGTTTCCGCTTCCTGCCCGGCCCGATCTTCACGCAAGTGCTGCTGGCCGATGAAATCAACCGCGCCACGCCGAAAACCCAGAGCGCGCTCCTGGAAGCGATGGCGGAAGGTCAGGTCAGCGTCGATGGCGAAAGCCGCGCCCTGCCGCAACCGTTTTTCGTCATCGCCACGCAGAATCCGGCCAGCCAGATCGGCACCTTTGCCCTGCCGGAATCCCAGCTCGATCGCTTTCTCATGCGCCTGACCCTTGGTTATCCTGATCGCCAGGCCGAACGCGCCTTGCTGGCGGGCGATGGCGGCC
>URNG01000035.1 GCA_900549295.1 uncultured Rhodocyclaceae bacterium | reverse complement strand
CCAAGGCGGCCCCTCTCAGCCACCTCTCCTCTCGGATAGAGTATCAAACAAAGTAGTCCTCGTAGAAGCCCAAATGTTCGAAACGTTCTGGCCAAGCAGTTCTTATGGTAAGCGGCACGTGTGTAAGCGGATGCACAAACTCTTCACGCCAGGCATGCAACATAAGCGATTTATCGTCTGCGCAAACGCTGCCATGAGCCTTTTTCTGCTTTTGTCCTTTTCTTATCCGAGAAGAGGCAGTCTTCTCATTTTTGCCACTAACATCGCCAAAACCGTCTCCATAGAGCGTATCACCCAAAAGGGGGTAACCCACCGATGCGAGATGCACTCGAATCTGATGGCGTCTGCCTGTTTCAATCTCAGCTTCCAGCAGTGTTAATCCATTGTGGTGAGCCAACACGCGCACATATGTCGACGCATATTTTCCCTGTCCAGGCGCACAGACACGCATGCGCTGCGCATGATGACGATCGCGTCCTATTCCAGCGGTAATATGACGCGTTTTCCACGAAGGCGTACCCTTCACAATCGCAAGATATCGTTTATGCATCGACCTCGAAGCCATCTGCTCATCCAAAGCAGGTTGAAACTCGCGCGCTGTCGAGAAGAGCACCAACCCTGTGGTAGGAACATCAATGCGTTGTACAGCCTGTGCACGCCGATAAATGCCTTGGCTTGCAAGATGTGCCTGAACTGCGTCGGTAAGCGTGGGTACATCATTCCCATCGCTGTGAACAAGTACACCAGCTTGCTTGTCACACGCAAGCACAATACCATCTTCATACACCACCCGACACGCAGGAACTTCTGTATCTGGCAGATCTATCTGACTACAAGCAAGCCTGAGATCAAGCACCATTCCCGGCGAGATCATGTCGTTGCGTTTAAGCACCTCGCCTTTACACGTGAGACGATGCTCTTCAAAGATGACATGAACCTCGCGGGGCTTAATTCCCAAATCAAGCAAAGAGGTGCGGGCGGATACCGTGTCATGTACCGGTATCTTGACGCAATTATCCCGCACCAAAGCTACGTTTTTATGACTTGCCGTATATGACATGGAGGTACTTCCGTACACAAGAGTATTGCCTCAATGAGGACAACTCCTATGCTTCGGCCAGGTTTGTCAAAATGTAGTTTACAAGCTCGTCTTTTGACACGCGCGTCTGCTCGTGTGTTGCCATGTCGCGCACCGTAACAACACCCTCTGCAACCTCATCGGCACCCACAACAACACAGAGTTTCGCCGCAAGACGATCGGCCTGCTTAAACTGGCTTTTGAGTGAACGTCCTTGGTAATCGGCTTCGGTATGAATACCGGCGTTACGAAGCATCAAACAGATATCAAACACAGCATCACGCTCAGTGGTACCTGGCGTATGGGCTACATAGACGCAAGAAGACTTTTCTCCATAAGGATCAATACCCTTGGCCTGAAGCGCTAAAACGATACGCTCAAATCCAACTGCAAAGCCCAAACCAGGTGTTGGACGGCCTCCCTCAAGCTCCATAAGACCATCGTAACGACCGCCACCGCCAATTGAGCCAATCCCCGCGCCAAGTGCCTCAACCTCAAAAACGGTACGGGTGTAATAGTCGAGACCGCGAACAAGCGTTGGATCTTCCACATACGCGATTCCAGCCGCATCCAAATACTTCTTCACAGCATCGTAATGAGCTGCACATTCATCACAAAGGTTATCGGGTGCAAGCGGTGCCGCCTTCATAACCTCTCGACAGTGGTCATTTTTGCAGTCGAAAGCACGCAAGGGGTTGAGCTCTGCACGCTCACGACACTCTTCGCACATTTCATCGGCATGGTCGAGGATAAAATCGCGGACTTTGTTGCGATAAGCGGGGCGGCATGCTGCATCGCCCATAGAGTTGATAGAGAGCTTTAGATCTGAATCACTAAATCCTAGACGCTTGTAGAACTCCATAAGCATGATGATGCACTCAGCATCTGCAGCAGGATCAGAAGCTCCAAGCCACTCCACGCCTATCTGATGGAACTGACGCAGACGACCCTTCTGCGGACGCTCACCGCGAAACATTGCCTCGGCATACCACAGCTTTGCAGGAGCAGCTCCCTGAGGCACAAAGTTGTGCTCAACAGCTGCACGGACCACACCCGCAGTTCCTTCGGGACGCATAGCCATACGCTGGCGCGGCTTGAGGTGTTTCTCAGTACCTTTTTCAAGCATGCCTTCAAGCAAGGCGCCAGAGAATACGCGGAACATTTCCTTACGCACGACATCGGTGGACTCACCAATACCGTGTACGAACGTATCAACCTGTTCAAGTGCAGGCGTTTCTATCATGTCGAAGCCGTAAGCTCCAAAGAGATCACGCGCTATATCACACATGCGCTGCCATGCACGCATGTAATCGCCAAACAGATCTTCAGTTCCCTGCACCCTCTGCGCCATCTGTGCAATCCCTTCTCGCCAGCATACTCAACACGCAAGCACTAGCCGTCAAGTATACACAGCCCATACAGCCCAACGGGCTTTTATCTTTTGTCGCTATAAAAACAATGCGCCACGTAGACGCAGCGCATTGTAAATCTCATCGTTTCTTTGAACATCACCCTGTGTTTTGCAGGCCCGCAGCAACGCCAGAAACCGTGCAAAGAATAAGGTAAATAAAGCGCTCTTTTTCCTCAGGCGTAAGCTTATCGGTATGCGTACGAACGGCATCGAGTGCACGAACCTGCGCAATCGAAAGCACGTTTACAAAGGGCAGACGCATCTTAATAACCGGACCAAGCACACGGCGATGCTCAAGCGGCCAGTTATCGCCGGTAATCGCCAGAACCCACTTACGTGTGAGCTCCATTTCAGAGAGGACCTTCTCATCGAGATCGGGACGCTCTGCCAAAGCCAAGTACATACGCGCGATACGCTCGTCTGTCTTGGAGAGTGACATCTCTATGTTGTCGATAAACGTAGTGAACAGGGGCCACTCCGCATAGGCCTCACGCAAACGGTCGAGATCTCCAAAGCGCTCACATGCCGTTCCCAGGCCATACCATGCGGCCAAATTGGAGCGCGCCTGCGACCACGAGAAAATCCAAGGAATGGTGCGCAGGTCATCAAGAGACTTTGCGCCCAAGCCGCGCTTCGCAGGACGGCTACCAATAGGCATAAGACCAATCTCGTTGAGCGGCGTTACCTCGCTAAACCACTCTGGGAAGTTCTCGGTGTTGAGAAGATCGAGATAGCGTTCACGAGATGCCTCATCGAGCGCAGTGGCTACATCGGCAAATTTATCCATCGTCTCGGTATTAACCCACTCGATAGATGGTGCAGATTGTAGGAGTGTAGCGCCTGCAACCGATTCGACATGGCGCCGCGCGAGGGTGGGATCTCCGTAGCGAGCAAAAATGACTTCGCCCTGCTCAGTAAGTTTGAAGCAGCAGTTAACCGAACCTTTCGGCTGTGAAAGCACCGCACGGTTAGCAGGACCACCACCGCGTCCAACAGCGCCACCGCGACCATGCATAAGTACCAAATCGATGTTGTTCTCGTCAGCCCACTTTGCAATGGCTGCCTGCGCTGCATGCAGCACAAGCGTGGCAGAGGTCGGACCGGCATCTTTTGAAGAGTCCGAATAGCCGAGCATAACCTCAAGGCGACGCCCCGTTTCGGAGAGACGCTGCTGTACCTCAGGCAGAGCAATAATGCCATCGAGCGTTGTTACAGCATTTTCGAGGTCCTCTATCTGCTCAAAGAGCGGGATAACATCCAAGACAGGCACATCCTGCGCGTGAGCAAAGGCAAGGCGCGCCAACTCGTACACATTCGCAACGTCCTGCGCAGACTTTGTAAACGAAACGATATAACGGCGGGGGGGGGCGGCGGCGGCGGGAGGTGCCGGTAATCAGGCGACGATGTGCGCGCCGGCGTCGACGTAGATGGTCTGGCCGGTCATGCCGGAAGAGCCGGCGGTGCACAGGAAGGCGGTCAGCGCGCCGACTTCCTCGATGGTCACGGTGCGGCCCAGCGGCGCTTTCTGCGCGTCGTTTTCCAGCAGGTTGTTGAAGTTGGCGATGCCGGACGCGGCGCGCGTCATGATCGGGCCGGGCGACACGGCGAAGACGCGGATGCCCTTGGGGCCGAGGTCGTAGGCCATGTAGCGGACAGCGGATTCGAGCGCCGCCTTGATGATGCCCATGACGCCGTAGTTGCGCACCACGCGCTCGGCGCCGAGGTAGGACATGGTAATCAGCGAGCCGCCGTTGGTCATCAAGGGTTCCAGCGCCTTGGCCATGCGCAGGAAGCTGTGGCAGGAAACGTTCATGGCCGAATCGAAGCCCTGTTCGGTGGCGTCAATGACGCGTCCGTGCAGGTCGTCGGCGTTGCAGAAGGCCATCGAGTGGATGGCGAAATCGATCTGGCCGAAGGCTTCGCCGCATTGGGCGACGACGTTTTCCAGGCTGCCCGGTTCGGCCACGTCCAGTTTCAGGAACAGTTTTGCGCCCAGGGCATCGGCCAGCGGCTGGGTGTAGCGGGCGGTCTTGTCGTTCTGGTAGGTGATGGCGACTTCGCCGCCGAGGGCGACGATGGCCTGGGCAACCGCGTAAGCGATGGATTTGTCGTTGGCGATGCCGGTGATCAGCCCTTTTTTGCCGGTGAGCGGGAGGGCGACGGAGGTGGTTTGGGTCGTCATGTTCTTCCTTGTGAGAATTTGAACGGTTGGGGTTGGTGCAGTGCAGCAATCGAAGAGGTTACCACATCCGGTGTGAATCTTTTTTTACGGCGGACCGGGTGGACGGTTCAGGGCGGGCGTAACGACACCTGGTCGCCGCGCCCGCCCTGCATGGCGGATCGGTTCAGCGATAGACCAGAACCGGAATCTTCGAGTGGGTGAGCACCTTGTTCGTTTCGCTGCCCAGCAACAGGCCGGTGATGCCCCGGCGACCGTGCGAAGCCATGAAAATCAGGTCGCAGCCGGCATCGGTGGCGGCATTGATGATGGCTTCGTAAGGCAGGTCGCTGGTGGTGGAGCGGGTGCTGCAATCGACGCCGACTTCCTGGCACCAGGCGGCAACCTGGCCCAGCACTTCGGCCGCCTGTTTTTCCGCCATTTCGGCAAAGGTGGCGGGCGTGGTGGAGTCGATCAATGCGCCTTCACCGAAATAGGCGATGCGGTATTCCGGCTTGGCGTAGAAGGCGGTGACACGCGCGCCGGTTTCCCTGGCGTAATCCACGGCCCGTTTGGCGGTGGCGCTGGACAGTTCGGAACCATCGGTGGGAACGAGAATGTGCTTGAACATGTGAAAACTCCTCAAAAGGCGGGCCGGCGCTCGTTTTTGCCGGATCGGACCGATGCTACGCCAAGTTGGGGGAAAACAAAATGCCGCAGGCGTGGCAAATGGCGTGTCGGCAACGCTTCTCCGATTTGCCCTGTGTGGCTGGCAAGACGGTATAAAATGACAGGTCGAAAGCCGGAATGCCCTGCCCCGAAAGGAGATGTTCATGTCACACCCCCCCGTCGCCGAGCAAGGTGCGCTCGATCTGCGTGCCTTGAGCCCTGTGGAAAGCGCCCTGCGTTCGATGAGCAATGCCATCGACCCCTTTGGCGTCGTGTCCTCGATGCTGCGGGCACAATTGGCCTGGTACATGCACCCCGTGGAACTGTCGCGCGCCCTCAATGGCCTGAGTGGCGATCTGCTGGCCCTGCAGGCTCACGTGACGCGCCGTGCGCTGGGCATGCCGTCGACCGATGTGGTCACGCCGCACCCGGATGATGCCCGCTTTGCCGATGCCGCATGGACGGATTCCGCGACCTGGGACATCGTCAAGGAGTGGTATCTGGCATTTACGCACCGCCTGCAGGACATGGCTTTCGAGACGCCGGGCCTGTCGGAAAAGGAACAGCGCCGCGCTGCCTTCTGGCTGCGCAAATGGCTGAACGCGGTGGCGCCGACCAATTTCTTCTGGCTCAACCCGACCGCCATCGAGCGCGCGGCGGCGAGCGGCGGCGAGAGCCTGCGCCAGGGCTGGGCGAATTTCCAGCGCGACGTCAAGGCGAAGGACATTCAGATGATCGAGCGCGATGCCTTCACCGTCGGCAAGGATCTGGCGACGACGCCGGGCAAGGTGGTGTTCCGCAACCGCATGCTGGAATTGATCCACTACACGCCGACCACGGAAAAAGTGCAGGCGATGCCGATCGTCATCGTCACGCCGTGGATCAACAAGTTCTACATCCTCGACCTGACCTCGCGCAAGAGCATGGTCAAGTACCTGACCGATCAGGGTTTCTCGGTATTCATCACGAGCTGGAAGAACCCGGACGACACGATGCACGACGTGCGTTTCGACGATTACCTCACCGATGGCGTCGGCGAGGCGGTGCGCGTGGCGCGCGAGTTCTGCAAGGTGCCGCAGGTGCATCTGGCGGGTTACTGCATCGGCGGCACCCTGGTCAGCACCTACATGGCCTGGGCCAACAAGCGCTACGGCGAGCAAGAGATGCCGGTGGCGGACTGGACGCTGTTCACCACCCTGACCGATTTTTCCAATCCGGGCGACATCGAGGTGTTCATCGACGATGTGTGCATCGATGCCCTGGAAAAGATGATGGCCGAGCAAGGCTACCTGGACGGCGCGCAGATGGCATCCTCCTTCCGCCTGCTGCGCTCGAACAGCCTGATCTGGCAGTACTGGGTGAACAGCTATCTGCTGGGCGAGCCTTTGCCGCCGTTCGACGTGCTGTTCTGGAACGTCGATTCGACGCGCATGCCGCAGGCCATGCACAGCTACTACCTGCGCGAAATGTATCTGCACAACAATCTGGTCAAGCGCGATCACCTGACGATTGCCGGCGAGCCCATCGATCTGGGACGCATCACCCAGCCGCTCTACGCGGTGACGGCGGTCGATGACCACATCGCGCCGTGGAAGCAGTGCTACCGCATCCGCAAATACGTCAATGTGGCGGCCCCGGTGCGCTTCGTGCTGTCCACTTCCGGGCATATCGTGGGCATCGTCAATCCGCCGGTCAATCCGCCCAAGCGCGCTTACTGGGTGGGCGAACCCGAGCACAACGAGCATTGGGAACGCTGGCAGGCGCGCACCGAGAAAAAACCGGGAAGCTGGTGGGAGGACTGGACGGTCTGGCTGCGCCAGCGCGGTGGCGCGCAGGTCGATGCCTACCCGGCGGCGAATCGCAGGTTCCCGGCCCTGGCCGATGCGCCGGGCACCTACGTGCTGGAAAAGTAGGCGGCAAGCAAGATAAGAAAAAGATAATAAGACGGGTCAGGCGTGCTTTGATACCCATCAAGGCACCGTCTGCGGTGCATCCAAGAAAATGGCGATGTATCGATGAATCCTTCGGAATGAGCACCATGAGCCTGCAGCAGTTTCTTCAGCACGACCACCGCGATTGCGACGATCTGTTCGCCGTTGCCGAGCAAGCTGCCGGCGACGGTGATCTGACGGCTGCGGCGGACAGCTTCGGGCGCTTTCACCAGGCGGTGCTGCGCCACTTCGCTGCCGAGGAAAGCACCCTGTTTCCTGCTTTCGAGGACAGTACCGGCATGCGCATGGGACCGACCCAGGTGATGCGCATGGAACACGAGCAGATGCGCGGCATGATGGACGCCGCCGGCGACGCGCTCGCCGCGGGCGACCGCGAAGGCTTCCTCGGGCAGGCGGACAGCCTCCTGATTACCATGCAGCAGCACAACATGAAGGAAGAGAACGTGCTTTATCCGATGTGCGACCAGCATCTGGCGGCGGACGCGCCGGCCCTGCTCGAACGCTTGCAGGCCGCCTTGCGGGAGGGGTGATGGATTTTCCCGCCGAACGCACCGTCGATGCACGCTACATGGAGCCGCCGCAACCCTTCGTGGCGACCATGGAAATGCTCGATACCTTGCAGCCAGGCGAGGAAATGCTGCTGCTGCTCTACCGCGAACCGCACCCCTTGTATCGCGTCCTGCAGAAAAACGGCCATAGCTGGGAAAGCGAATTGCGGACCGATGGCACTTTCGCCATCCGTATCACCCGCTGATACCGCGCCTGGATGCAAGCCTTACTCGCGTTTGAGCAAGGGCCGCCGGTTGCGGCACCGTTACGTTTTTTTGTAACGGCACCGCTCTATCTGGTGTTGGCAGGCCTGCTGCTTGCTTTCGAGGGGGAGACGATTTTCGTTTCGCGCTGGACGCCGGCGGCGCTCGCCGTAACCCACCTGCTGACCCTGGGTTTCATGCTGCAGATCATGCTGGGCGCGCTGATCCAGATTCTGCCGGTGGTGGCCGGTGCCAATCTGCCGCGTCCGCGCCTGATTGCCGCGCTGGTGCACCCTTTGCTCAATTGCGGCGTGCTCTGTCTGGTGCTGGGTTTCCTGCAATCCGCGAGTGGCTGGATGTATGCGGCAGCGGCCTTCCTGATCGGTGCGCTGGGGCTTTTTGTCGGCGCGGCCGGCTGGGCCTTGTGGCGGGTGCGCTCGACCAGCCCCAGCATACGTGGCCTGAAAATGGCCCTCGTGGCCTTGGCGATTACCGCCGCCAGCGGTCTGTACATGCTCTTTGCCCTGGCCGGCGGCTGGCCGGTGGCTCTGGAGCGGCTGACCAATCTGCACGCGGGCTGGGGGCTGGGGGGCTGGTCGGCCATTCTGCTGGCGGCGGTGGCTTACGTGGTGGTGCCCATGTTCCAGTTGACGCCGGGTTATCCGGCGCGCCCGGCCTGGTGGTTTCCGCGCCTGATCTTTCTGACGCTGCTGCTGTGGAGCGTGGGCACGCTGACAGATGCCGCCTGGCTGGTGGGCGATGCGCGCTTCCTGTTGTCGCTGATCGGGTTGTTTTTCGTCATCCAGACCCTGCAACTGCAGCGCAGGCGGCGTCGGGCGCGGCCGGATGCCACCTTGCGCTACTGGCAGTTCGGTTTGTACGCCTTGCTGCTGGTTCTGCTCATGGTGCTGGTCGGGAGTTTGCTTCCGCGGCTGGCTGAATCCGATGCCTGGCCGCTCCTTTTGGGGCTGCTGGTCCTGATGGGCGGTTATGTTGCCTTCATTACCGGCATGTTGTACAAGATCGTGCCGTTCCTGCTCTGGTTCGATTTGCAGAACCGCTCGGCGATCGGCAAGCCGCCACCGGCGATGAACCGTCTGCTGGGGGAACCGGAAGCCTTGCGCCAGTTGCGGGTTTTTCACCTGGCCTGCGCCCTTTTGCTGGGAGCATGGTTGTGGCCTGCCGGTTTGTCCATCCCCGCTGGTTTCCTGGTGGTCCTGGCTGGAGCGGGCTTGTTTCTGAATCTGGCACGCGCGGTCTGGCGCTACCGTAAATTCCGCCAGCCGGCGCTCGTGAACGGGAAGGAAGCATGAATTACGTCTTGTTGAAACATCTGCACGTGACTTGCGTCGTGCTTTCAGGACTGGGTTTTGCCCTGCGCTTTTTCTGGGCGATGACGGATTCGCCGCGCTTGCGCGCGCGCTGGACGCGAATCTTGCCGCATCTCGTCGATTCGACGCTGTTTTTCAGCGCCTTCTTCATGGTCTGGATGAGTGGCCAGTATCCGTTCGTGCAAGGCTGGCTGACGGCCAAGGTGCTGGTCTTGCTGGCGTATATCGTCCTTGGGGCGATGGCTCTGAAACCCGGGCGGGCGCCGGTGTCGCGCCTCAAATTTGGCCTGCTTGCCGCTCTGGCTTTCGCCTACATCGTAGGCGTGGCCTTGAGCCGGCAAGCGAGCCTGGGGCTGTTTTAGCAGCCCTTAGATGACGCCTTGCGCGAGCATGGCGTCGGCCACCTTGACGAAACCGGCGATGTTGGCCCCGTCGACGTAGCTGACCTTGCCGCCGGCGTGGGTGCCGTAGCGCACGCAAGCCTCGTGGATGCTGCACATGATCTTGTGCAGGCGATCATCCACTTCTTCCTGCGTCCACGACAGACGCATGGCGTTCTGGCTCATTTCCAGACCGGAAGTGGCCACACCGCCGGCATTGCTGGCTTTGCCCGGTGCGTAGAGCACGCCGTTTTGCTCGAAGAACTTGGCGGCATCGGCGGTGGAAGGCATGTTGGCGCCTTCGGCGACGCAGATGACGCCGTTCTTGACCAGGGTCTTGGCGTCTTCCAGGTTGAGCTCGTTCTGCGTGGCGCAGGGCAGGGCGATGTCCACCGGAACGTGCCAGGGCGTCGCACCGGCGACGAACTGTGCACCGACGCGGCTGGCGTAATCGCTGACGCGGCCATATTTCTCGTTCTTGATTTCCATCAGGATGGCGAGTTTTTCCCGCGTGAAGCCTGCTTCATCGACGATGCAGCCGGACGAATCCGACACCGTGACCACCTTGGCGCCCAGGGCCATGGCCTTTTCCACCGCGTACTGGGCGACGTTGCCGGCACCGGAAACGCTGACGCGCATGCCTTCGAAACTCTTTTTCTGGAGTTTCAGCATTTCCTGCGCGAAGTAGACGGTGCCGTAGCCGGTCGCTTCCGGACGGATGAGCGAGCCGCCGAAGCTGATGCCCTTGCCGGTGAACACGCAGTCGGAGCGGTTGGACAGCTTCTTCATCATGCCGGCCATGAAGCCGACCTCACGCCCGCCGACGCCGATGTCGCCCGCCGGCACGTCGGTATCGCTGCCGATGTGGCGGAACAATTCACTGACGAAAGCCTGGCAGAAGCGCATGACTTCACCGGGGCTGCGGCCCTTCGGATCGAAATCCGAACCGCCCTTGCCGCCGCCCATGGGCAGCGTGGTCAGCGCGTTCTTGAAGGTCTGCTCGAAAGCGAGGAACTTGAGGATGGAGAGATTGACCGAAGGATGGAAACGAATCCCGCCCTTGTAGGGGCCGATGGCGGAAGAGTGCTGGATCCGGTAGCCACGATTGACCTGGACTTGCCCGCGATCGTCGAGCCAGGAAACCCGGAACATGATGACGCGTTCCGGCTCGACCAGGCGGTCGAGCAGGGCGTGATCGGTGTAGCGCGGGTTTTGCTCAAGGAAGGGCCAGAGGCTTTCGATCACCTCGGTAACGGCCTGCTCGAACTCGGGCTGTCCTCGGTTTCGTGTGCTAACTTGGTTGAGGAAATCTTGTAATGAGGTATAGCGCACGATAGGGTTCTCCCGAGGAAAATGTCAGTGCTGCGGTGGCAGCACCGACGGATTGGTCGTGGGGTGGACGACCTCCACGACGATCAAACGGCGGCTGTTGCCGCCAGGAAATTCCCAGTCGATTTCGTGACCGATGGCAAGACCGATCAACGCAGCACCGACTGGGGCAAACACCGACACCTTGCCCTGTGCAGGATTGGCGTCGGATGGATACACGATTTCGACTTCGCGGCGATTGCCCGTTTCCTTCTCGGCGTAAGCCACGCGCGCGCCCATGCAGACCACGTTGGCCGGCACTGCGTCGTCGGCCACCACGCTGGCGCGCTCCAGCTCGGCGGCCAGTTCTTCGGGCGGGCGCAGGTGCATCAGACAGAGGTAATCCGTCTTGCCGATGATGAGGGAATTGTTGGCTGAATTATTCACGGGGCAATCATGCGGTCGGGGGAAGAGAGTCCGAAGTCCTCTGAAAATCGTCAAACCCGCCTATTCTACTTTTGGAAAAAAATTTGTCAAAAAAATTATGTATGGCGCGGTGTGTGGCGCACACTCGAAAATGCAAGTGCGCTTGAAGCCATGCCTGCTTTGTGGGAAAGTTTCGCGCTGTAGTGCTTGCTTTGCGGGCTTTTCAATGTCCCGGCGCGGTGTCGTTTTTCCCTGGGGAAAGCGCCTGTGGCCGGAAAAATGATTTCTGGAGAAGGGTATGCAACGTCGTGATTTTCTGAAGAAAGCGAGCCTGGGGGCCGCTGCGGGTTCGGCCAGCGTGCTGGCTGCGCCAGCCATGGCCAGCGTGGAACCGAACATCAAGTGGCGGCTGGCCTCCAGTTTTCCGAAATCGCTCGACGTGCTGTTTCAAGGCTCGGAAGATTTCTGCGAGCGGGTGCGCCAGCTGACCGGCGGTAAATTCGACATCCGCGCCTTCCCGGCAGGCGAACTGGTGCCGGGCTTGCAGGTGCTCGATGCGACGCAGGCCGGCACGGTGGAACTGTGCCATACCGCGCCCTACTATTTCTTCGGCAAGAACGAAGCCTTCTGCTTCGACTGCGCCGTGCCCTTCGGTTTGACCACCCGCCAGCAGAACGCCTGGATGTACTACGGCGGCGGCATGGCGCTGATGCGCGATTTCTATGCCAACTACGGCGTGGTGAATTTTCTCGCCGGCAATACCGGCTGCCAGATGGGCGGCTGGTTCAGAAAGCCGATCAATACGCTGAACGATCTCAAGGGGCTGAAGATGCGGATCGCCGGTTTTGCCGGACTGGTGTTGAGCGACCTGGGCCTGGTGCCGCAGCAGATCGCGCCGGGCGACGTTTATGCGGCGCTGGAAAAGGGCACCATCGACGCCGCCGAAATGGTCGGCCCCGCCGATGACGAAAAGCTGGGGCTGCACAAGGTCGCGCCCTATTACTACTATCCGGGCTGGTGGGAAGGCAGCACGGCCACCTCGCTGCTGGTCAACAAGGGGCATTGGGAGAAGCTGCCGAAGAGCTATCAACTGGCGTTCGAGACGGCGGCTGCCGAGATGAACG
The DNA here is from genome assembly GCA_900549295.1 of uncultured Rhodocyclaceae bacterium. Lineage (GTDB taxonomy): Bacteria > Pseudomonadota > Gammaproteobacteria > Burkholderiales > Rhodocyclaceae > Azonexus. Next base: position 14,573 of record URNG01000035.1, on the reverse strand, counting down.
TGCGCGTCATGGCGAATTACGACACCCGGAATCCGCAGGCGCTGGGACGCTTGATCAAATCCGGCGCCAAGCTCTCCGGTTTTTCCAGGGAGATCATGGAAGGCTGCTTCAGGTCGGCCAACCAAGCGATGGAGGCGACAGCCGCCAAGAATCCCGAATTCAAAAAAATCTACGAACCGTGGAAACGTTTCCGCAACGATCAGTTCCAATGGTTCCGCGTGGCTGAGCAGGCCTATGCGCAATTCACCTTTGGCAAGCAGTTCGGCAAGAAATAAGGCGTAGGGCCGTTGTACCCCCCGGCGCGCGGCACAAGCGGCGCGCCGGGGAAAAACAAGAAATACATCGCACACCAATCGAGGATGATCCCGTGAAACAACTGCTCCTATTCGCCCGCTGGGTGGATCGGGTGAACGAAGGAATTGGCCGGGCCACCGCCTGGCTGGTTCTGGTGGCCGTCCTGGTCAGCACCCTCAACGCCCTGGCCCGCTACAGCCTGCATATCGGCTCCAATGCCTTTCTCGAATTGCAGTGGTATCTCTACTCTGCCGTTTTCCTGCTCGGCGCGGCGTGGACGCTGCGCCGCAACGAGCACATCCGCATCGACGTGGTGATTGGCCGTTTCTCGCCGCGCGCGCAGGCCTGGGTCGATATCGTCGGCGGCCTGCTGTTCCTGTTGCCGCTGTGCATCCTGATCCTGGTCGATGCCACGCCCTATGCCATGGATGCCATTCGTTCCGGTGAAGTGTCCTCCAACGCCGGTGGTCTGGTGCTGTGGCCGGCCCGCCTGCTGATTCCGGTGGCCTTTGCCCTGCTGCTGGCGCAGGGTTGCTCGGAAATCATCAAGCGTTTCGCTTTTCTGGCTGGTCTGATCGAGGCCAGGGAATTTGAAAAAGGCAGCGGGACGGAAACTGCCGCGCCTGCCGCCAGCGAAGGGTGAGGGGACGGCCATGCCTTTAGAATTTCTCGTTCCCATCATCGGTGATTCGCTGGCACCGATCATGTTCGGCTGCCTGGTGGTGTTCCTGCTCTCCGGCTACCCGGTGGCGTTTTCCCTGGCCGCCAACGGTCTGATGTTCGCCGTGCTCGGCATTGGCATGGGGCTGTTCAACGTCGAGTTCCTGCAAGCCCTGCCGAACCGCATCTTCGGCATCATGGCCAACGACACCCTGCTGGCGATTCCCTTCTTCACCTTCATGGGGCTGATTCTCGAACGCTCCGGCATGGCCGAGGATCTGCTCGACACCATCGGCCAGTTGTTCGGCCCGATCCGCGGCGGTCTGGCGATCGCCGTCGTTTTCGTCGGCGCATTGCTGGCGGCGACGACCGGCGTGGTGGCGGCCTCGGTGATTTCGATGGGCCTGATTTCCCTGCCCATCATGCTGCGCTACGGTTACGACCGGCGTCTGGCGAGCGGCGTGATCGCTGCGTCCGGGACGCTCGCGCAGATCATTCCGCCGTCGCTGGTGCTGATCGTGATGGCTGACCAGATCGGGCGCTCGGTGGGCGAAATGTACCTTGGCGCGATGATTCCCGGCCTGCTGCTGGCCGGTTTCTACGTGGGTTATGTGGTGATCGTCGCCCTGGTCAAGCCGGAATATGCGCCGGCCCTGCCGCTTGCGGCGCGCAGCGTGAGCGGCATGGCCCTGCTGATGCGCTGCCTGCTGGTGCTGGTGCCGCCGCTGTTCCTCATCTTTCTGGTGCTGGGCACGATTTTCCTGGGCATTGCGACGCCCACCGAAGGCGGCGCGATGGGCGCCTCGGGTGCCTTATTGCTGGCGCTCGCCAAACGCCGCCTGGGCTTCCCTTTGCTGCGTCAGGCCATTGAATCGACGGCGAAACTCTCCTCCTTCGTGATGTTCATCCTGATCGGCGCCACGGTGTTCGGTCTGGTGTTTCGCGGGGTAAATGGCGATCTGTGGGTCGAGCATCTGCTGACTTCCCTGCCGGGCGGCGAAGTCGGCTTCCTGATCGCGGTGAACGTGCTGTTCTTCGTGCTCGCCTTCTTCCTCGATTTCTTCGAGCTGGCCTTCATCCTGGTGCCGCTGGTGGCTCCGGTGGCGGATTCTCTGGGCATCGATCTGGTGTGGTTCGGCGTGCTGCTGGCGGTCAACATGCAGACTTCCTTCATGCACCCGCCCTTCGGCTTCGCGCTCTTTTACCTGCGCTCCGTGGCACCGATGAAACGCTACAAGGACAGCGTCACCGGCCAGGACACCGCGCCGGTGACGACCGGGCAGATTTACTGGGGCGCGGTGCCGTTCGTGCTTATCCAGCTGATCATGGTCGGCCTGATTATCGCTTTCCCGCAACTGGTGACGGTCGAAAAGCGCGAAATCATGGAGGATACGCCGCTGGAAATTCAGATTCCCGGCGACGCCTTCGAGAGCGGGAACGATCTCGATGCCGCCGCGGACGAAGCCAGCGAAGACGGCGGCTTCGATCCTGGAGCACTGAATTTCTCCACCACCGGGCCGGGTGAGAAAAACTGAAATAAACACAGGCTCATTTCCCTCTCCATTCCACCCATTCCATCGAGGAGACATCATGGAACGTCGTGACTTTCTGAAAAAAGCCAGCCTGGGCGCTGCCGCCGGATCGGCAACGGTACTTGCCGCGCCGGCGATCGCCCAGAGCGAACCCACCATCAAATGGCGGCTGGCATCGAGCTTTCCGAAAACGCTCGATGTGCTGTTCGGCGGCACCGAGGATTTCTGCAACCGCCTGCGCGAGCTGACCGGCGGCAAATTCGACATCCGCCCCTTCCCGGCGGGCGAAATTGTGCCCGGCCTGCAAGTGCTGGATGCGGTTCAGGCCGGCACGGTCGAGCTGTGCCACACCGCGCCGTATTACTTCTTCGGCAAGAACGAGGCCTTTGCCTTCGACTGCGCCGTGCCGTTCGGCATGTCGGCGCGCGCCCACAACGCCTGGATGTATTACGGCGGCGGCATGGAAGCCATGCGCGCCTTCTACGCCAATTACGGCGTGGTGAATTTCCTTGCCGGCAACTCCGGCTGCCAGATGGGCGGCTGGTTCAGAAAACCGATCAACACCGCCGCCGACCTCAAGGGGCTGAAAATGCGCATCGGCGGTTTCGCCGGCCGCGTGCTCGAACGCCTGGGGCTGGTGCCGCAGCAGATCGCCGCCGGCGACATCTATCCCTCGCTGGAAAAGGGCACCATCGACGCCGCCGAGTGGATCGGCCCGGCGGATGACGAAAAACTCGGCCTCAACAAGGTGGCGCCGCACTACTACTACCCCGGCTGGTGGGAAGGCAGCACGGCCTTTTCCTTCCTGGTGAACAAGGCGCAGTGGGACAAGCTGCCGAAAACCTACCAGGCCGCTTTCGAGACTGCCGCTGCGGAAACCAATGTGCGCATCCTGGCCGATTACGACGCCAAGAACCCGGCGGCGCTGGGGCGGCTCATCAAATCCGGGGCCAAGCTGTCGGCTTTTTCCAAGGATATTCTGGAAAACAGCTTCAAGGCGGCCAATGAGGTGATGGAAGAAACCGCCGCCAAGAACCCCGAATTCAAGAAGATCTACGAGCCGTGGAAGCGTTTCCGCAACGACGAATTCCAGTGGTTCCGCGTCGCCGAGCAGGCTTACGCGCAATTCACCTTCGGCAAGCAGTTCGGGAAGAAGTGAAACGGCTTTCCGGATGAAGATTCCGGATGAAAAGAGGGCCGCGTCTGCGGCCCTCTTTTCGTTCTTCTTTTCGTCAGCCGCGCTGATTGAGCAGCGCCTTCAAGCCCTCGACATTGAGGATGCGCACGTGTTTCTGCTGCACGGCGATGTGGCCTTCTTCCTGGAACTTGGAAAAGGCGCGCGACACGGTTTCCAGCTTGAGGCCGAGATAGCTGCCGATTTCCTCGCGCGTCATGCGCAGGTAGAACTCGGCGTGCGAGAAACCGCGCGCGGTGAAACGCTGCGAGAGATTGAGCAGGAAAGCCGCCAGCCGCTCTTCGGCACGCATGGTGCCCAAGAGCATCATGACACCGTGGTCGCGCACGATTTCGCGGCTCATGACCTTGTGGAAATGCCGCTGCAAGGTGTGGATTTCGCGCGACAGGCCTTCCAGACGGGCGAAGGGAATGGCGCAGATTTCGCTATCTTCGAGGGCGATGGCATTGCAGGTGTGATGCTCGGTGCTGATGCCGTCCAGCCCCAGCAGCTCGCCGCCCATCTGGAAGCCGGTGACCTGCTCGCGACCGTCCTCGAGCAGCACGTCGGTCTTGAAGAAACCGCTGCGGATGGCATAAATGGCGTCGAAAGTGTCGCCCACACGGTACAGGTGATCGCCGCGCTTGATGCGGCGGCGGGTGGAAATCAGGTCGTCCAGCCGCTCCAGTTCTTCCAGGCTGAGACCGAAGGGCAGGCACAGTTCGCGCAGGTTGCAACTGGAACAAACCGTCTTGATGACGGTCAGTGACATGTCCTGATTCAAGGGCAGCACGCTGGGCATGAACAACCTGCTTTGGCTTGATCCACGTCAACCGGGAATATAATCCGCCCCCACATAATCGAGCCAGTTACCCTTTTGATACCAAATGAATTTTTCAACTGAAAATCTCGTCTTCGATCCACAACTTATCCGCCGTTTCGACGTCAATGGCCCGCGCTACACGTCTTATCCAACGGCTGACCGTTTCGTCGAAGCCTTTGATGCCAAGGCTGCCGAACTGTGGCTGGGCAAGCGTAACATCGGCGGCATCAGCCGACCGCTCTCATTATACTTCCACATCCCCTTCTGCAACACCATCTGCTATTACTGCGCCTGTAACAAGATCATCACCAAGGATCACGGGCGCAGCGCCAAGTATCTGAAATATCTGGGCAAGGAACTGGCCTTGCAAAGTGCCGCGCTGGAAGGTGAGGACGGCAAGCACGAGGTGATCCAGCTGCACTGGGGCGGCGGTACGCCGACTTTCCTGTCGCACGACGAAATGCGTCAGTTGATGGCCGAAACGCGCCGCCATTTCAAGATGCTGGACGGCGGCGAATACTCAATCGAGGTCGATCCGCGCAAGGTCGACACCGCCACCGTGGCGCTGCTGGGCGAACTCGGTTTCAACCGCATGAGCGTCGGCGTGCAGGATTTCGACGAGCGCGTGCAGATCGCCGTCAACCGGGTGCAGAGTGAGGATGAAACCGCCAACGTCATCCGCGCCGCGCGTGCCAATGGTTTCAAATCGGTGTCGGTCGATCTCATCTACGGCTTGCCGCACCAGACAGTGACGGGTTTCAATCGCACCCTGGAGCGGGTGCTGGCGATGGACCCGGATCGCCTGTCGATCTACAACTACGCGCATCTGCCGGGGCTGTTCAAGCCACAGCGCCGGATTGCCGATGCCGACCTGCCGACGCCGGAAGCCCGCCTGCAGATTCTGGCCCTGGCGATCAAGAAACTGACCGACGCCGGTTACGTGTTCATCGGCATGGATCACTTTGCCAAGCCGGACGACGAGTTGGCGGTGGCGCAGCGCCAGGGACGCCTGCACCGTAATTTCCAGGGCTATTCGACCTACGCCGATTGCGACATGCTCTCCTTCGGCATTTCCTCGATCAGCAAGGTCGGGCCGACCTACTACCAGAACGTCAAGACGCTGGACGAATACTACGACCGGCTCGATGCGCCCCTGCTGCCGGTGCATCGCGGCATCGAGTTGAACGCCGACGACATCCTGCGCCGCTCCATCATCCAGGCCCTGATGTGCCATTTCGAGCTGTCCATCGAAAGCATCGAGAGCGCACACCTGATCGACTTCCACAAGTATTTCGCTGCCGAACTGGAAGAGTTGCGCGAAATGGAGCGCGGCGGCCTGCTCAAGATCGAGAAGGACTGGATCACCGTTCTGCCGCCGGGGCGCATGCTGGTGCGCGTCATTTCGATGGCGTTTGACCGCTATCTGCGCGCCGACCGCCAACGCACGCGCTATTCCAAGGTGATTTGAGGCGGGTTGCGGGTTGGTGGGGCTACGGTTGCGGCTTGCCGAGTCTGGTCGTTGCCGTATGCCGCAAAATCGGCTGGATAGCCTGATCCGCACGCCTGCACCGCCCAACCCACCTGACCCGCCCGCAGATTCATGCTTACCACCAGCTTCTTCGCCCTGTTCCTCGTCGGTCTGCTCGGCGGCACGCATTGCGTTGGCATGTGTGGCGGCATCGTCGGCGCTTTGTCAATGGGCGGCGGCGCTCGCTGGCGCCTGCATCTGGCCTACAACGGCGGGCGGATTCTTTCCTACGCGCTGGCTGGCGCGCTGGACGGCAACGAGTGGCTGGGCCGCTGGCGGGGGCGGTGGGCGCGGCCAGCCTGGGGCTGGCCGGGCAGACCACGGCGCGGCTGGTGCTGTATGTTTTCGCCAACCTGATGCTGATTGCCCTGGGTCTGTACCTGCTGGGCATCACCGGGGCGCTGGCCGTCACCGAAAAAGCGGGGCAGCAATTGTGGCGGCGCATCCAGCCGCTCACCCGCCGTTTTCTGCCCGCCCGCACCGTGGCGCAGGCTTTTCCGCTCGGCCTGCTGTGGGGCTGGCTGCCTTGCGGCCTGGTCTATAGCGCGCTGGCGAATGCCTTGTCGGCGGGGTCGGCTTGGCATGGGGCCGGACTGATGCTGGCCTTCGGCCTGGGGACGCTGCCCAATCTGCTGCTGGCCGGTATCGTGCTGGCGCGCTTCAATCAATTCGTCAAAAAAACCTGGGTGCGCCGTATTTCCGGGATATTGGTGCTGGGTTTCGGTGTCTATGGCCTCTTTGGCGTGCGCCACCTGCTGCTTGCCGGCACAGCGTAAGCTCATGTAAGCTAAAAATAAGAAATTGCTTATTTGTTAAGGGTTGTTTTTACCCGAAGTTTTACCCAGGGTTTTACCCGCTGTTTTATCAAAAGGCTCTCCAATGAACGAAACCACCACCGACAGCGCCGAAAGCGTCGTCGAGTTTGCCATTGGCGGCATGACGTGCGCGGCCTGCTCGACGCGGCTGGAAAAGGTGCTCAACCGCCAGCCAGGGATGCAGGCGAACGTCAATCTGGCAGCCGAGCGCGCGCGCGTGCGCTTGCAGGGCGCGACGGCGGAGACGGTGATCGCGGCGGTTGCCAAGGCGGGTTTCAGCGCCGCCGTGGTCGATGCCGGGACACGCGAGCGGGAAAAAGCGGAAAAGCAGAAGGCGTACCGGAAGGAACTGCGGCATTTCTGGATCGCCGTGGCGCTGACCCTGCCGCTGGTCGGGCAAATGGCCTTCATGTTCGGCGAAGCCGGCCACAGCGCCGAACTGCCGCGCTGGTTGCAGCTTGCGCTGGCGACGCCGGTGCAATTCTGGATCGGCGCGCGCTTTTACGACGGCGCCTGGAAGGCCCTGCGCGGCGGTGGGGCCAATATGGACGTGCTGGTGGCCCTGGGCACCAGCATGGCGTGGGTTTTTTCCACCGTGGTGACGGTGTTCGATCTGCACGGGCAGCATGTTTATTTTGAAGGCGCGGCGGCGGTCATCACGCTCGTCCTGCTCGGCAAGCTGCTGGAAGCGCGGGCCAAGGCGCGCACCTCGGCGGCGATCGAATCGCTGATCCGGCTGCGCCCGAAAACGGCGCGCATCGAGCGGGCCGGCGCCTGGGTCGACGTGCCGGTGGAGAGCCTGATGCCGGGCGACGTGTTTCTGGTGCGTCCGGGGGAAAGCGTGCCGGTCGATGGCGAGGTGGTGGAAGGCGATTCCAGCGTCGATGAAGCCATGCTCACCGGCGAGAGCATGCCGGTCGGCAAGCGCCCTGGCGACCAGGTGTTCGCCGCGACCGCCAATGGCAACGGCAGCCTGCGCTGCCGCGCCACCGGCGTCGGTGAGGATACCTTGCTGGCCGGCATCATCCGCATGGTGGGCGAGGCGCAAGGCTCGAAGGCGCCGGTGCAGCGGCTGGCCGACAGGATTTCCGGCGTTTTCGTGCCGGTGGTGTGCGCCATCGCGCTGGCGACTTTCATTGCCTGGTGGTGGCTGGGCGGCGATTTCGCGCAAGCCCTGATCAACGCCGTGGCCGTGCTGGTGATTGCCTGTCCGTGCGCGCTCGGGCTGGCGACGCCGACGGCGATCATGGTCGGCACCGGGCAGGGCGCGCAGGCCGGCATTCTGGTGCGCAACGCCGAGGCGCTGGAACGGGCGGAAAAGATCAGCGTGCTGGCGCTCGATAAAACCGGCACCCTGACCCAGGGCGCGCCGCGCCTGACCGATCTGCTGGTGCAGGGTGTCGACGAGCGCGAGGTGCTGCACGAATTTGAGGCGCTGCGCTTGGCGGCGGCGCTCGAACAGCATTCCGAGCACCCGCTGGCGCGCGCCGTACTGGCGGCGTGGCAGGATAAGGCGGAGGGAAACAAGGCAGGGGGGGAATTGCCGGCAGTCGAGCAATTCACCGCCCTGACCGGACACGGCGTGGAAGGCCGGATCGACGGCAGGCTCGTCCGCCTGGGCGCGCCCGGCTGGCTTGGGCAGGCCGCCGCGCCGCAGGTGCTGGCGCTGCAAGGGCAGGGCAAGACCGTGATCGTGCTGGCTGAGGTCGATGCCGCCGGCGCGCCAGTGCCGCTCGCCTGGCTCGCCATTGCCGACACGCTGCGCGCCAGTTCGAAGGCGGCGGTGCAGCGTCTGCGCCAGCGCGGCATCAAGGTGGTGATGCTGACCGGCGACAACGCGGCCACCGCTGCGGTAATCGCCCGGGAAGCCGGCATCGACGATTTCCGCGCCGGCATCCTCCCCGGCGACAAGGCGGCGGCCATCAACGCGCTGAAAACGGCGGGCGGCGTGGTGGCGATGGTCGGCGACGGCATCAACGACGCGCCGGCGCTCGCCGCCGCCGACGTCAGCTTCGCCATTGGCGCGGGTTCCGATGCGGCCATCGAAGCGGCCGATCTGACCTTGATCCGCAACGACCTGATGGGCGTGGCCGATGCGATTTCGCTGTCCGCCGCGACGCTCGGGAAAATTCGGCTGAATCTGTTCTTTGCCTTCATCTACAATGTGATCGGTATTCCGCTCGCCGCGCTCGGCTACCTGAACCCGGTGTTCGCCGGGGCGGCGATGGCGATGAGTTCGGTGTCGGTGGTGACGAGTTCGCTCATGTTGCGCCGCTGGCGACCGGGAAAATGAACGGCTGAGGAGAAAAAATGGAAACGACTGAAATCAGGATCGACGGCATGAGCTGCCAGGGCTGCGTCAAGAACATCGGCGGCGTGCTGGCCGCCCTGCCGGGCGTGAGCGCCGCCGAGGTTTCGCTGGAACAGGCGAACGCGAAAGTCAGCTTCGACCCGGTGCAGATCGACCGCGCCGCCCTGTGCGCCGCCATCGAGGACGCCGGCTTCGACGCCGCCTGATTTTTTACCGGGAGCGCACCGCATGTGCGACACCATTGCAGACGCGGACATCTACCGCCTGTCCGCGCATTTTCCAGGCAGCGCCGAGGAACGCGCGACCTTGCTCGGCCTGCTGCGCTGTTTTTCCGGGACGATCAGCGCCGGGGAATGCCCCGATGCGCCGCCCGCAGCCGGGCGTCTGCAGGTATGCTGCACCAGAGCCGGGCTGCCCGAAATACTGGCCGTGCTGCTCCAGGCAGGGTGCGTGGATTACAGGAAGCTCGCCGCAGGAAACGCGTAGATTCCGGTGATCGGCACCTAGGCGGATCAATCTGTTGGAAGTTAAAATTCTGGCAAGGCCGTTCGGGTGGTGGTGTAAACACAAAATTGGCCTCTTTGAATTCATGGACAGAAAAACAGTGAAGGGGCTTCCATCATGAACATTTCCACCCGTCTGGCCGGCCTCGCTGCCGGCCTGCTGATTCTTGCCGCCGCCATCGGCGTGCTCGGACTGAACGGCATGCGTCACACGGTGGCCGGCCTGGACACCGTCTATCTGGATCGCGTCGTGCCGCTGCGCGATCTGAAGGCGATTGCCGATGCCTACGCCGTCGGCGTCGTCGATGTCACGCACAAGGTACGCCTCGGCAGCATGTCGGCGAACGACGCTCTGGCCGCCATCGAGCGTGCCGAGAAGCTGATCGGGAAGAACTGGAAGGATTTTCTGGCGACCCAGCTCGATGCCGAGGAGAGCCGCCAGGTTCCCGAAATCGAGAAGCGCATGAAGGTGGCCGACGAGGCCAAGGCCAAACTGAAATCGCTGCTGCAGGAAGAGAATCTCGGCGCGCTCACGCTCTTCTCGGCAAACGCGCTCTACCCGGCCATCGATCCGGTGTCCGAGGCTTTCTCGCAACTGATCGATACCCAACTCACCATCGCCAAGCGCGAGTACGAGGCCGCTCACGCCGAGTATGACCAGTTGTTCATGCTGCTTACCGCCCTCATTGCCGTCGGCATCCTGATTGGCCTCGGCGTCAGTTTCTACCTGATCGCGCATGTGATCCGCGCGCCGCTTGCCGAAGCCGGGCGCTTCGCCGGCGAAATCGCTGCCGGTAATCTTGGCGCAGACATCGATGTGCGCCGCAACGACGAGATCGGCACCGTGCTGCATGAACTGCTGCGCATGCGCGACCAGTTGCGCGAGACGATCGGCACCATTCGCGGCAATGCCGAGCATCTCGCCGGGTCGAGTGAGAATCTGGCCAACTCGACGTCGCAGATGTCCTCGGCGAGCGAGTATCAGGCGGAAGCCGCATCGTCGATGGCCGCCTCGGTCGAGGAAATGACCGTCAGCATCTCCACCGTCGCCGGCAGCAGCGAAAGCGCCCGTGACGTCGCTGCCAGTGCCGAGGCCGAAGCCGCCAACGGCGTCGAGGCGATTCAGCGCGTTGCTGCCGACATCCAGGGCATCGCCGCCACCGCCGAAGCATCGGCGCAGGCAGTGCAGGCGCTTGGCGAGCATACCGAGCGCATCGCCTCCATCGTCGGTGTCATCAAGGATATTGCCGATCAAACCAACCTGCTGGCGCTCAATGCCGCCATCGAGGCTGCGCGTGCCGGCGAGCAGGGGCGCGGTTTCGCCGTGGTTGCCGACGAGGTCAGGAAGCTGGCCGAACGCACCACGCAGTCGACCCAGGAAATCGGCCCGATGATCGCCGCCATCGTCGACGGCACGCGCAGCGTTACCGAGCGCATGAGCCAGCAGGCCGAGCAGGTGCAGGAAGGCGTGCGTCTTGCCGATGAGGCCATCGGAACGATAGATCGCATCCGCACCAGTTCGCAGCAGGTGCTCGGTGCCATCAACGACATCAGCGCGGCGATGGGGGAGCAGAGCACGGCCAGCGCCGACATCGCCCGCCGCGTCGAGGGAATCGCCCAGATGACCGAGGAAAACAGCGCCGGAGTGCGTCAGGTGCGTGGCGAGGCCGACGATCTGCGAGGCATTGCCGCCCAGCTCAATACCGCCGCCAGCCGTTTCCGCACCTGAATTCCGGCTGCTGCTGGCTCACTGAATGCAGACAGCCCGTGCAAACGGGCTGTGGATGCCAGGGTTCAGCGCCGTTGGTCCGCCAGGGAGGCTCTGAACAAATCCGTTCGCCCTGAGCTTGTCGAAGGGCGTCACCTGCAAAATCAAGGGCTTCGACAGGCTCAGCCCGAATGGTTTTGATTTATTCAGAACTTCCCTGGGTATCTTGAAGTCCTTGCCGACCGGACGCCTGCGCGCCGGCTAATCCTGCCTCTTGCCGCAGCAGGCCGCGAAAACGGGGCGTGCAGACAGGGTGCGGCGGTTTATGCCGCGCGGCGTGCGGCCTTGCCCGGCTTGGCCGATGTGCCGTGCGTTTCTTTCAGGCAATCGTGCGCGCAGGAAGCGCAGCGGCCACAGTCGCGGGTGACGCCGAGTTCGCGGCGCAGGTCTTTCAAGGTGCGCGCGCCAGCCTGGGCGGCTTCCCGGATTTGCCGATCGGTCACTGCATGACACACACAAATGTACATGGCCGCCTCAGAGGGTTGTTAACGCGAATTCGTCGCATTATCCAACCAAATGAGAATAAGTGTCAATATTCTTGCGGGTTGAAATTACAGCAACTGGAAAGCAAAAATGGCAACCAGGGTCGGCGGCAGGGCGGACACGAAGAGGCCCAGCGGGTTCACCGCGCCGTCGTTGAAATGCCGGCGCAGGATGGAGAAGCCGGCGGGGTTGGGTGCGTTGGCGATGACGGTGAGGCCGCCGCCAGTCACCGCGCCGGCCACCAGGGCGTATTTGAACTCGTCGGACAGTCCTTCGACCAGCGAGCCAAGGTAAGTCAGCGCCGCATTGTCGGTGATGGCGGTGAGCGCCGTGGCGCCGAAATAGACGGTGGTGGCGTTCATGTTTTCCAGCAGCGGTTGCAGCCACCAGGCCTGCTGTCCGCCCAGCACGACCAGACCGGCGAGGAAGAAGGCCACCAGCAGCCCTTCGCGCAGGATGAGCCGCTCCTGGAAGTTGGGGTAGGCCGAAGCGATGCCCATGAAGAAAAGGAAAACGCCGACGAAAACCGGCGGATGGTGGGCGAAAACCACCACGATCAGGAGCAGCAGCAAGTGCAGGGCCGTGACCGGAAAAGGAATGTCCTCGGTGTTCTCGGCTGCGCCCTCGGGCAGATGGCGTAATTCGCTCTGGAACAGCAGGGTGACGATGGTGGCGTTGATGACTACTGCGGTAGCCGCTTTCCAGCCGAAATGACTGAGCATGAACCAGCTGTCCCAGTTCCAGGTATGGGCCACCATCAGCACCGGCGGCGCGGCAAAACTCGTCAGCGTGCCGCCGATGGAAATGTTCACGAACAGCGTGCCCAGCGTGCCGTACATGAGTTTGCGCGACAGGCTGTGCTGATAGAAGCGGTCGCGCAGCAGGAGCGCGGCGAGCGTCATGGCCGCCGGCTCGGTAATGAAGGAACCGAGCAGCGGCACCACGGCCAGAATGGTGAAGTAGGTCGATACCGCGCCGGGCAGCGGCGCATAGCGGGCGATCATGTCGATCAGGGTGGTGGTGACGCGCAGCACCGGCTTGCTCGCGGCAATGACCATGATGACGAAGACGAACAGCGGCTCGGTGTAGTTGCGGCTGTCGAGATAATCCACCGCGAAATCGCGCCCTTCCAGCAGCATCATGGCGATGACCAGCACCGTCGCCCAGATGCCGAACACCACTTCCACCTCGCCCAGCAGATGCCACAGGCCGGAATGCGCCGGGCGGCGGTGCGCCAGCTGCTCGAAATACTTGGTGGAAAAAGTGTGAATGATGGCGATGGCGAAAAGCGCTGCGCCGACCATCTGGATGGTATTGGGAGACATGCTGAGGCCGTTTGCTGCGAGAAACGCGCATTTTACGCGATTTGCCGGGTAGCTCAGGGCAAGAGGGCAGTCGGTCAGGCTGCCGCCCGGGCCGATCTCATTGTCGCACCGGATGCTTGGCGAGTTTGCGCTGCAGGGTGCGGCGGTGCATCTTGAGGGCGCGGGCGGTGGCGGAGATGTTGCCTGCGTGCTCGGTCAGCACGCGCTGGATGTGCTCCCATTCCAGGCGGTCGACCGAAAGCGGCGCGTCTGGCGGTGGGGCGGGCCCGTCTTGCGGGGTGCCGGCAAAAGCCGCCAGCAGGGCGTCGAGGTCGACGGGTTTGGTGAAATACTGGGTCGCGCCGCGTTTGATGGCTTCGACTGCGGTGGCGATGCTGCCATAGCCGGTGAGAATGACGATGCGGCAGTGGGCGTTGGCGGACAGCAGTTGCGGAATCAGGCCGAGGCCGGAGTTGCCCGCCAGGTTGAGATCGAGGACGGCGCGCTGCGGGCGCATTTCGGCGATCAGCCGTTCGGCGGCGTCCATGGTTTCGGCACCCAGCGCCGTCAGCCCCCGGCGTTTCAGGGTGCGCACCAGGATGGCGTTGAAGGTGGGGTCGTCGTCGATGACGAGAATGGGTGTGTTCATGGTGCGATCATGTCGGCAGGCGGGGGAGGTCGATGCGGGCACGAGCGCCGCCGCCCTCGCGTTGGGCAAGGTGCAGTCTGCCACCCAACTGGTTGATGGCGGAGCAGGTGAGCAAGAGGCCGATGCCGCAACCGTCGGCATGCGTCGGGAGGGCGCTGCGCCCGCACAGGTCAAGCACCTCCGGCGGCAGGCCGGGGCCACGGTCGAGCACTTCCATGCTGATGCAGGCCTCGTCCCAGCCCAGATGAATCTCCACCGGCGCGGCGCTGGCCCGGGCGGCGTTGTTGAGCAGATTCAACAGGGCCTGCGCCAGACGCGGGTCAGCCGCCAGTTCCGGCGCTGCGCCTGGGCTGACGACTTCCAGCCGACTGTCGGCCTGCGGGCACAGGCTGTGCCAGTGCTGGCGCAGGCGATCCAGCCAGCGGTCGGCGGGCAGGCGTTCGATGTTTTCCAGGCGCTCGGCCCCGGCGCGGCGCGACAGGCCGCTGATGATGTCCTTGCACAGGCCGATCTGCTGGCGCAACAGCGCGGCGTCGGCGCGCGTTTCGGCAGGGAGATGCGCATCCCGTTCGAATTCGCCTGCGATCAGCGCCATGGTGGCAAGCGGTGTGCCCAACTCGTGCGCGGCCCCGGCGGCCAGGGTGCCGATGGCCGTGACGCGCTCGTCGCGCAAGGCCTGCTCGCGGGGGGGGGGCGCGGCGGCGGCGGCCCGCGGCGGGACCAACCCGC
>URNG01000034.1 GCA_900549295.1 uncultured Rhodocyclaceae bacterium | reverse complement strand
CGAACTGATCGTGGCCCGTCGCCCCCCCAATTATGGGCGAAAAGCCGATGGCGGCCCTGCTCATCAACGCCGGGGCGACGGTCACGGTGTGCCACTCGAAAACCAGGAATCTGGCCGAGCACGTGCGCCGGGCCGATCTGGTGGTGGCTGCGGTGGGCCGCGCCAAGTTCGTGACGCCGGACATGCTGAAGCAGGGCGCGGTGGTGATCGACGTCGGCATCAACCGCCTGCCGGACGGCAGCTTGTGCGGCGACGTCGATTTTGCCGCTTGCCAGCCGGTAGCCGGGCAGATTACGCCGGTGCCGGGCGGCGTCGGCCCGATGACGATCACCATGCTGCTGGCCAATACGATCGAAGCTGCGGAACGAAAGGCAGGGCTGCGCTGATGTCTCAGGATAAGGTTCTGGTGGGCGTGGTGATGGGGTCGGATTCCGACTGGCCCACCATGCAGGCGGCGGCGGCGCTGCTCAAGGAGTTTGGTGTGCCTTTCGAAGCGCGCGTCGTTTCGGCGCACCGCACGCCGGATCTGCTGTTCGAGTACGCCGGGACGGCCGCCGCGCGCGGTTTGCAGGCGATCATCGCGGGTGCGGGCGGCGCGGCGCATCTGCCCGGCATGCTGGCCGCCAAAACCAGCGTGCCGGTGCTGGGCGTGCCGGTACAGTCGCGTGCCTTGTCCGGCGTCGATTCGCTGCATTCCATCGTCCAGATGCCGAAGGGCATCCCCGTGGCGACTTTCGCCATCGGCGAAGCGGGCGCGGCCAATGCCGCCCTGTTCGCGGTGGCCATGCTGGCCAACCACGATCCGGCGCTGAACGAAAAACTGCAAAGCTTCCGTCAGGCGCAAACCGCCAAGGTGCTGGCCTTGCAACTGCCCAGTCTATGAACAGCGTGATTCTTCCCCCCGCTACCTTGGGGATGCTCGGCGGCGGTCAGCTGGGACGTTTTTTTGTCAGCGCGGCGCACGAACTGGGTTATCAGGTCTGGGTGCTCGATCCGGATGCGAACAGCCCCGCTGGAAAGATTGCCGATCGCCATTTCTGCGCGGCCTACGACGACTATGCCGCGCTCGACGAATTCGCCGTGGGCTGCGCTGCCGTCACCACTGAATTCGAGAATGTGCCGGCGGTGACGCTGGAATACCTCGCCAAGTTCATCCCGGTGCGTCCGCACGCGGCGGCGGTGGCGGTTTGCCAGCATCGGGTGAGCGAGAAGGATTTTTTGCGCGATCACGGTTTCCCGCACGGTCCGTACCGGGAAATCAACAGCGCGGAAGATTTGCTGAACGCCCCGGCAAATCTGTTCCCAGCGATTCTGAAGGTGGCGCGTTTCGGCTACGACGGCAAAGGTCAGGCGGTCGTTCGGGATGTGGCCGAGGCGCAGCAGGCGTTTGCCCAATTCAAGGGGGAAACCTGCGTTCTTGAGCAGCGCCTGCAACTCGATTATGAAATTTCGGTGGTTCTGGCGCGCGATGTGGCGGGTCAGGCGAGCGCCTTCCCCGCGGCGGAGAACCGCCATCGGCGCGGCATTCTCGATGTTTCCATCGCGGCTCCCGGCGCTTCCTCCGTCAGCGAGGCGACGGTGCGGCAGGCAGTGGTGATCGCTGAAAATATTGCCGCGAAGCTCGCCTACATCGGCACGATGGGCGTCGAATTCTTCGTTTCGGGCGGGCGGCTTGTCGTGAACGAAATGGCGCCGCGTCCGCACAACAGCGGCCATTACACGCTGGATGCCTGCGTCACCGACCAGTTCGAGCAGCAGGTGCGCGCCCTGTGCGGCCTGCCTCTGGGAGAGGCGCGCGCGCATTCGGCGGCGGTCATGGTCAATCTTCTGGGCGACCTCTGGTATGTCGGGGAAACCTACCGCGAACCGGACTGGTCGGCGCTGCTTGCCATCCCCAACCTGAAATTGCACCTGTACGGCAAGCACCACGCCCGTCCGGGGCGGAAAATGGGGCATTTCACGGTGCTCGACAGCGACCCGCAGGCGGCGCTTGCGCTGGCCTTGCAGGCGCGTGCCGCGATCGGCATCGAAGCGTAAATGCAGCAGCCGGCCCCGGAAGACTATGCGCGCGCGCTGGCCCTGCTGAACGCAGGTGAGCTGGTCGCCCTGCCTACGGAAACGGTTTACGGTCTGGGGGCCGATGCCGGCAATCCCGCGGCGGTTGCCCGGATTTTCGCCGCCAAGGGGCGTCCGGCGGATCATCCGCTGATCGTCCACCTTGCCGATGCGCAGGACATGGCCGATTGGGCGCGGGACATTCCGGAATTCGCGCAACGGCTGGCCGCCGCCTTCTGGCCCGGTCCGCTGACGCTGATTCTGCCAAAACAGGCCTGGGTACCCGATGCAGTGACGGGCGGACAGGATAGTGTCGGCCTGCGCGTGCCGTCGCACCCCGTCGCGCAGGAACTGCTCCGGCGCTTTGCGGCGTCGAGGGCCGGTCGGCCCGCCGGCATCGCCGCCCCTTCGGCCAACCGCTTCGGCCGCATCAGCCCGACCACGGCGGCGCACGTGCGCGATGAACTGGCGGATGCCGTCACCTGTATTCTGGACGGCGGCCCTTGCCCGGTCGGCATCGAATCGACGATCGTCGATTGCTCGCGCGGCGCGCCGGTCGTTCTGCGTCCGGGCCACATCACCCCGGTGCAGATTGCGGCGGTTCTGGCGGAAGAAGGGAATACAGCGGGAGCCGCAGTCGCCAACCCGGCGCGGGAAAGCGCCCCGCGTGCTTCCGGCTCGCTGGCCGCGCACTACGCGCCCGCCACGCGGTTGCGGGTGTTGCCCGCTGCGGAAATTCCCGCTGTCCTGGCAACGCAGCAAGGCGCGGGCAAACGCTGCGGCGTGCTGACCCATAGCCTGCGGCCCGATGCCGGGAATGTCCACGTCTGCATCCACATGCCCCGGACCAGTGCGGCCTACGCCCACGATTTCTACGCGGCGCTGCGTCAACTCGATACGCAGCGGCTGGACGAAATCCTCGTCGAAGCCCTGCCGGCGGACCCCGCCTGGAGCGCCGTCGCCGATCGCCTGCAACGCGCCGCCGCGCACCACTTGCCGCCACCCGCAGGCAATACGCTATAATCCGCCCTCACGGGCCGATAGCTCAGCTGGGAGAGCGCCGCGTTCGCAATGCGGAGGTCGGGAGTTCGATCCTCCTTCGGTCCACCAATTTCAGAAACCCAACCTGCGCCGGTTGGGTTTTTTCTTGCCTGAAATACCGTTTTTCAACCCTCCGGCGTTTATGAGCCGGGGCTGTTTGATCGGAATCATGTAAGATACGCGCCGGGAGATGGCGTTCCTCCTGCCCCAACCGCAGCCTTGCCGGCTGCCGATGACGCCTACAGACACCTGACTGCGGTCGGGGCTGCAGGCGTTCGCATACACTCCCTGCCGCTGGTCAGCCCGATTGATTCGAGGGAGTGACCCATGCGCAAATATCTGTATCGTCCTGAACAAATCGAGCTGTTGCCCTGGCTGGGGAAATGGCTTTTCATCGCCAGCGCGGTTGCCGTGCTGGCCGGCAGCGCCTCGGCGGTGTTTCTTCTGTCACTGGATTGGGCGACCGGGTGGCGCGAGAGCCACCGCTGGATCGTCTGGCTGCTGCCTCTGGCGGGCATGGGCGTCGGGCTGGTGTATCACTGGCTGGGCAAGCCGGTGGATGGGGGGAACAACCTCATCATCGACGAGATTCACGATCCCGGAAAGGTCGTGCCGCTGCGCATGGCGCCGCTGGTGTTCGGTGGGACGGTGGTGTCGCACCTGTTCGGCGCGTCGGTCGGCCGCGAGGGGACCGCGGTGCAGATGGGCGGCGCGCTGGCCGATCAGTTGACCCGCGTGTTCCGTCTGCGGCGCGAGGACCGGCGAATCGTGCTGATGAGCGGCATCAGCGCCGGGTTTGCCTCGGTGTTCGGCACGCCGCTGGCCGGAGCGGTCTTCGGCCTGGAAGTGCTGGCGATCGGCCGCATGCGGTATGACGCGCTGTTTCCGTGTGTGGTTGCCGCCATCGTGGCGGATCGGGTGTGTCTGGCCTGGGGCATCCAGCACACGCATTACGCCATTCCCGAAGTGCTTCCCATCGGCGTGTGGAGCGTGCTGGCGGTGGTGCTGGCCGGCATCGTCTTTGGCCTGATTGGCGCGCTGTTCGCCACTGCCGCCCACAAGCTTGGCGCGCTGATGAAGCGGTGGATCGCCTACGCGCCCCTGCGCCCCTTTGCGGGCGGCGTGGTGATCGCCACTGCCGTGTGGGCGCTCGATGCCTACAACTACATCGGCCTGGGCATTCCCGACATCGCGCGTTCGTTCCTGGAGCCGATGCAGCCGTGGGATTTTCTCGGCAAGCTGGTGTTCACCGTCGTGTCGCTCGGAACGGGGTTCAAGGGCGGCGAAGTCACGCCGTTGTTTTACATCGGAGCAACGCTCGGCAATGCCCTTGCGCCGCTGCTGCATCTGCCTTTTCCCATGCTGGCCGGCATTGGATTCGTCGCGGTGTTCGCGGGCGCGGCCAATACGCCGATTGCCACGACGCTGATGGCGATGGAGCTGTTCGGGGCGCAAATCGGCCCGCTGGCCGCGATCGGCTGCATCACGGCCTATCTGTTTTCGGGCCACACCGGCATCTATCACGCCCAGCGTATCGGTCAGGGCAAGCACCGGCGCGCCGCGCCCGAAGCATTGCGGATTGCCGACCTGGCAAGTTTTCGCAGGAAAAATCCCGAACCGGCGAAAGCGCCCGCGCCACCTGACGGCGGCTAGGCGAGACGGCGGATCACTTCACCCGCATGCCCGGCTGCGCGCCGCTGTCCGGGCTGAGGAGGAAGATGCCGGGCGTCGCGCCGCTGCCGTCGGAGGCGGCGAGCACCATGCCTTCGGAGAGGCCGAATTTCATCTTGCGCGGGGCGAGGTTGGCGACCATGACCGTCAGGCGGCCGACGAGTTGGGCCGGATCGTAGGCGGACTTGATGCCGGCAAAGACGTTGCGCGGCTTGTCCTCGCCGATGTCGAGCGTCAGGCGCACCAGCTTGTCGGCGCCTTCGACGTGCTCGGCGTTGGCGATGCGGACGATGCGCAAATCGACTTTCATGAAATCGTCGATGGTGCACAGCGCGCTGTCGGCGCTGCTGCTTTCCTGGGGGCTTTCCTTGGCGGGACTGTCGTTTTTCGTCACGGTTTTGTTCTCGGCGGGAGCAAGCGAAGTTTTGTTGGCAGCGATCAGCGCGTCGATCAGCTTGGGATCGACGCGGGTCAGCAGGTGGCGGTAGGCGTTGATGGCGTGGCCGTCGGCGAGCAGCGTGGCGCTGTCGGCCCAGGTCAGCGGAGGCAGGTTCATGAAGGCTTCGACCTGCGCCGCCAGACCCGGCAGCACCGGCTTGAGCAGGACGGTGAGCAGGCGGAACAGGTTGAGGGCATTGCTGCACGCGGCGTGCAGCTCGCTTTCCTTGCCTTCCTGCTTGGCGAGTTCCCACGGTTTGACGCTGTCGACGTACTGGTTCGCGCCATCGGTGAGGGCCATGATTTCGCGGATGGCCTTGCCGAATTCGCGCGCTTCGTAGAGTTCGGCGATGCGCGGGGCGGCGGCGTGAATGGCGCGCAGGGCGGGCAGGCTGGCGTCGGCAGCGGCCAGCTTGCCGGCAAAGCGCTTCTCGATGAAACCGGCGGCGCGGC
This sequence comes from uncultured Rhodocyclaceae bacterium, assembly GCA_900549295.1. Taxonomy (GTDB): domain Bacteria; phylum Pseudomonadota; class Gammaproteobacteria; order Burkholderiales; family Rhodocyclaceae; genus Azonexus. The sequence continues at coordinate 22,521 of URNG01000034.1, read as the reverse complement.
TGGCGATGTTGACGTATTTGCCGACCAGATCGGCATTGACCCGCGCCACGAAGTCCTCGAAGCTGAGGTCGATGTCCTCCATGGTGCTGGAGAGCTTGGCCGCGAAGTAGTAGCGCAGCCATTCCGGGTTGAGGCCGCCGGCGAGATAGCTTTCGGCGGTGATGAAGGTGCCGCGCGACTTCGACATCTTGGCCCCGTCGACGGTCAGGAAACCGTGCGCGAAGATCTTGCTCGGCGTGCGGAAACCGGCGTGTTCCAGCTCGGCCGGCCAGAACAGGGCGTGGAAATAGAGGATGTCCTTGCCGATGAAGTGGTACAGCTCGGCGTTCGAATCCCTGGCGAAATAGTCGTCGAAATTCAGCCCCTTCTGCGCGCACAGATTCTTGAAGGCGCCCATGTAGCCGATGGGCGCATCGAGCCAGACATAGAAATATTTGCCCGGCGCATCCGGGATTTCAAAACCGAAATAGGGCGCGTCGCGCGAAATGTCCCAGTCGGAGAGCTTGCTGTCGCCCGGTTCGCCCAGCCATTCCTGCATCTTGTTGGCGGCCTCCGGCTGCAACACGCCGCTGGCGGTGTATTGGCGCAGGAAGCTTTCGCAGCGCGGGTCGGAGAGCTTGAAGAAATAGTGGTCGGAGTGGCGCAGTTCCGGCTTGGCCCCGGACACGGCGGAATAAGGGTCAATCAGTTCGGTCGGCGCGTAGGCCGCGCCGCAGGCTTCGCAGTTGTCGCCGTATTGATCCTTGGCGTGGCATTTCGGACATTCGCCCTTGATGAAGCGATCCGGCAGGAACATCTGCTTCTGCGGGTCGTAATACTGCTCGATGCTGCGCACTTCGATCAGCCCGGTGGCCTTGAGCTTGCCGTAGATGTGGTTGGCGTAGTCGCGGGTTTCCGGCGAGTGAGTGGTGTGGTAATTGTCGAAACCGACCAGGAAACCGGCAAAATCGCGGGCGTGCTCGCCGTGCACGCGCTCGATCAGTTGTTCCGGCGTGAGGCCTTCCTTCTCGGCGCGCAGCATGATGGGCGTGCCGTGGGTGTCGTCGGCGCACACGTACCAGCATTCCTGCCCGGACATTTTCTGGAAACGCACCCAGATGTCGGTCTGGATGTATTCCACCAGATGACCGAGGTGGATGGCGCCATTGGCATAAGGCAGGGCGGAGGTGACGAGAATTTTGCGCGGCATGGCGATGGGCGGTTCTTGTTGGAAATCGAACCTGCGATTCTACCGCGCTTGCCGGCGAAGTGATTCCGGAAAGCGGCGCGTTAAGGCGATGCCTGCCGCAAGGCGTGGTGAACCTGCGCCACGCCGGGATCGCCCGGCAGGACGCGACCGTTGACTTCGAGCACGGGCAACATCACCCGCCCGCTGCCCACGATCGAATGCAGGCGCTCGGCCGCCGCCTGGTCGCGGTCTACGACGTAGAGGGTGTAGCGCAATTGGTTGGCGCGCAGCCAAGCGAGCATGTCGCCGCACTGGGTGCATCCCGTGGCGACATAGATGTCGATGCGGTTGTTGCTGGCGTAATGCGCCGCCGGCAGGTCATCCTCCGCGAAATCCTCTTCCTGCGGCTGGGCCGGCCCGAATCTGGCGGCGGCAAGCAGGCGCGCCGCCTGCTCGGGGTCTTTTTCGATGCCGCGCACGGTCATGCTGCCGATGACGAACATGACCAGCAGGCTGCTGAATACGCGCGCGCCGCTGTTGCCCGGGGTATCGCCGTAATCGTTATCGCCGTCGTCGCCCGGGACGAAGAGCAGGGCCAGGCTCATCAGGCCGCCGAGTATCGGCACGAGGGCAGCCAGGGAGAGCCAGCCGGTGCGGTTGGTGTCGTGCAGGCGCAGGGCGATGACGCGAAAGCCATAGACCGTGGATAACAGGATGCCCAGCCCGAAGAAGGCGGTTTTGCCGGTTTTGAGCGCCAGTAGGGCGCATATCCCCAGAATCGCGATGCAGAGGCAGGAGCCGGCCAGATAATCCAGGCGGCCGATGCGGCCAGACCAGCCGAGTCCGAGCAGACGCGCCCGATCGCCAGAATCCGCTGGCGAGGTGCGCCGGGCGGTCTGCTGCGTGCTTGCCGCCAGTTCGCGTTCGGCCCGCGCTTCGCGCGCCGCTGCCTGTTGGGCGGTGTGATAGCGCGGCATGTCGAGGCCGCATTTGCGGCACAGGGTGCGCGGCGGCTGTATTTCCCCGCAGCGGGGGCAACTCGTGTCATCCGCGCCCGGCCCGGCGCTTGCGGCATCAACCAGAGCCAGCGGTTGCGCCGTGCCGGGTGCGGCGGGTTTTTCCGTGGCTTGCGCTTGCGGCGGCGCGGCCTGCATGACCGGATTGAGCGCGAACAAGTCGTTGCCTGCCGGCGGCGCGGCGCTTGCGGGGCGCGCCGCAGGAGGAGCCGGAGCATTCGTGGGAGCGGCGGCGGGCGCTGCAACGGCGGGCGGCGGGAGCGGTTCGCTGCGCGCTTCGAGATCGAGCGCGCGCAGGCGGGCGAGGAGTTTTTCGGCGGCTTCCGCCGTGGCGTTGCGTGAAACGACGACGGGCTGACCGCACAGCATTTTGTCCGCCGCCGCATCGTCCAACCGGAAAGTGCGCGCAACGGCTTCCTTGAGGGTGGCGAGCGGCGCGCCGGAAAGGCTGCGGCCGGAGATCAGGACTCTGAATCGTTGTGTCATGGCAGGGAGTTGAAAACGGTATTTTCGGATTGTGCCGGATTTATGCCGTCATGGCATCGCCTGCCCTCCCCCTCACCCGGCGGCAAGCATGATCGCCGTATAATCCGCGCTTCCGCAAAGCGCCCCGAACGATGCTCATCCTTCCCCTGCCCGCCCGTCCCGACTGGAGTCGTCCGCCCGTCGTCACGCTTGCCATCATGGCGCTTTGCCTGCTGGTCTATTTCGTGCAGGGAGCCGATGACCGGCGCTATGGCGCGGCCCTTGAGTTTTATCAGAAATCCAGCCTGGGGAAGCTGGAAAGCGCTGCTTACCGGGCCGCGCTGGCGCAGCAAAATGACGGGGGGCAGGCGCTCGAACGGTTCGACAGGCAGCCGTTCGTCGCCCGCGTGCAGCAGATGGAGAGCGATGCCGATTTCATGGCGCGTCTGCGCGGCAGCCGTGTCATTCTCCCGGAGCATCCGGAACATGCCCGCTGGCAGCGCGATCGCAAGCAATACGAGCAATTGCGGGCGCGCGTCTTTACCGAGCAGTACGCCTTGCAGGGCAAGAACCCCAGTCTGGCGACACTGTTCTCGCACATGTTCCTGCACGCCGGAATCATGCATCTGGCCGGCAACATGGCGGTGCTGTTCGTCGTCGGCTACACCGTCGAGGCGGCGCTCGGCCGCCGCGCCTTCCTGGGGCTTTATCTGCTTGGCGGGCTGGGTTCCGCCGTGCCGGAATTGTTCCACACGGGGCCGGAATTGCGGCTGGCGCTCGGGGCTTCGGGGGCGATTTCCGCCGTGATGGCGGCGTATCTCGTGCTTTTCGGGCGGCGGCGCATCAACTTTTTTTACTGGCTGTTCTTTTTCTTCGGCACGGTGCGCCTGCCCGCGCTGGCCATCCTGCCGTTCTGGCTGGCGAACGAATTGCTCCAGCGCTACGTTCTGGATGTGGATGGCAACGTCAATTATCTGGCGCACTTCGCCGGTTTCGTCAGCGGCGCGCTGCTCGTTGGCCTGTACCGCTGGCGCCGGCGCGGTCGCAGCGCCGCCCTGGTGCATGCGCAGGATCGCGCCGAGGCCATGGCGGCGCTGCGCAAGCAGGCGGAACAGCAGGTCGCCGCCCTGCAATTCGACAAGGCGGCCCTGCATTACCGGGCCTTGTGTGCGCGCTTTGCCGGCAACGACCCGACGACGCTGAGCGAATATCTGCGGATTGCCCATCTGAGCCGGCAGCCTGAATTCACGGCGGATGCCAGCCGCCGTCTCGTGACGGCCGCCGCGGCGGAACCGTCCGCTTTCGCGCCCGATCAGCTTGCCAAGGCGCTGCTGGAAGAGCATCCGCCCGCGCTCGACGTCGCCCAGTGGCAGGCGCTGTTTTCGCGCATCATCGACGGCCGCCAACTGGATGCCGCCGAAACGCTGCTGCTGCGGCTCTACATGCAGACGGGCAAGGACCGGGCGCTGCGGCCCGCGTTGCGCAAGGTGGCGCGCAAACTGGGCGAAGCCTTCCGGCAGGCCGGGCAGCCGGAGCGTGCCGAACCGCTGTGGCGTCTGGCCGGCGTTCAGGCGTCCGTCGCGGCCTGAACGCCTTGCAGGCGGTCGAGTAGTCGTTCGAGCTGCGCGGCCTCCGCCGCCGCCTGGGAACCGGGAAAATGCTGGCGGACGGCGGCGAGGACGCGCCGCGCCTGGGCTTGGTCGCGCTGGTGCTCGATGAGCAGGCGGGCGCCAAGCACATAGATGGCCGGTATGTCGGCATGTCCCGGAAAGCGCTGATCGAAGCGCTGGATCAACTGCATCGCCTCGGCAAAGCGGCGCGCCTCGAAGCAGGCCTGGGCCAGCGGCAGGATCGAGGCGGCGGGGGCGATGCGGAAATCGGGGTTGCGGGGCAGGACGTAAGCGGCGATTTCGACGGCCGGCACGAATTTCCTGCCGTGCAGGAGCGAGCGCAGCCACTCCTGGGCATGTTCCAGCGCCGCCGTTTCCTGTCCGGGGACGGCCAGCAGCAGGCGGTGCAGGCGCTGGCGGGCGGAGAAATTGCCTGGATCGCTCTGCACTTCCTCGCGCGCCAGCCCGATGGCGGCGGCGTAGTCGCCCGCCTTGAGCAGCGCCGCGATTTTCTCCGGGCGCTGCGGCGCGGGGTCGGCGCTGTCGATGGCACCCGGCTGGCGCGCGAAATCGACATCGACGCCAATGTCGAAATCGAGGGCGTCATGGTACTGGTACAGGGTGTAACCCATCAGGCGGAACATGACGATCGTGAACCATGTGCCGGTGAAGCCGCTCAGCACGGCGAGCAGGGCGCCGGGGAGCGCGGGGGCCAGCAGGTGCACGAAAAAGGCGCTGCTCGAAGAAAGCATCAGCAGGCAGGCGCACAACCCGAGATACGGCACGCCGATGCCGTGCATGATCGCCCATAGCTGCCGGGGCTTGATCGACTCGCTCAGATCGTTGGTCATGGCGAGAATCATGATATTGGCGGGCAGCATCAGCGCGAGCAGAACGCCGACCACCGCGGCCAGATGCGGACTGATGGCTCTGGCGATGTAGGCGCATAGCGTCAGGCCGATGGCGAGGACGACGAATTGTTTGTACGGCAGATACTGGCCGCCGTGGCGGGAATCGACGAAAACCATCGTGTCATCGAGGTAGCCGCGGGCCGTGCGTTCCAGAATGCGGTAGGCGTAGCGCAATGTGACGACGCTGACGACGATGAGCAGGAGAATTTCCAGGGGCGCGTACAGCCAGTTCGCAAGGCCGGTGAGCACGCCCAGGCCGAGGCAGGCCAGAACGTGCTCGACCTGCATCGGATACAGGAAAAAGCTGCCAAAACGGGTCCAGTAGGGCGCAATGCCGGTCTTGCGATGATTCATGGCCAAGTGGAGGTGTTGCGCATTCTGGGCTGCATGGGGTGGGGTTTGCTCGTTGCAGGAGCGGACTTTCGATTCTATCGCGCTTGCGGTCCGATGCGGCTTTGGCCACACTGTGGATTAAAGTGAAAGATTGTAAAATCAGGCGTTTGTTGCTTGGCAGAATACCGGATTCCAGGTAAAAATCAGCATTCTCTGGGAGGGGTTATGATTTTTGCCGTAGTCGAAGACAGCCGCAGTCAGGCCGAGGTTTTGAAGGCCTTGCTGAAAAGTGAGGGCTATCAGGTAGAGGTTTTTTCTGATGGCGAGAGCTTTCTTGCAGCCTTGCCCGGCAGGCGTTTCGACTTTTATGTGGTCGATTGGGCACTGCCCGACATCAGCGGCGACATCCTGGTCGGCAAGATTCGTGAACAATGTGGCTGGGATGTGCCGGTCGTGGTGTGCACTGCGCGTACCGAGGAGGATTTTGCTTCCGACATCCTGCGCCAGGGAGCGGATGACTACATTCCCAAACCGGTGCGCTATATGGAATTTCTGGCGCGGGTGAATGTCCTGCTGCGCCGTGTGCAGGGCAGGACGCCTTCGCTGCTGCGCTTTGGCAGCATCGAACTGGACATGGAGGGGCGGCGCATCCGCCTCAGCGGACAGGAAATCGAACTGACCCAGCGCGAATTCGATCTGGCAGTGGTCTTGCTCAACAACATCGGCCGCGTGCTCGGGCGCGATGAGTTGCTGGCTTCCGTGTGGGTGCGCGAAGCGGATGTCGATACCCGCACGGTCGATACCCACGCCAGCCGCCTGCGCAAGAAACTGGGGCTGGCGGGCGAAAGCGGGCTGATGCTGATGTCGGTCTATGGTCAGGGCTACCGGCTGGATGCGGTGAGCCGCTGAGAGGGCTTTGCGCTATACTCCAGGAAATTAGTCGGGTATTTGTTACCAGCTTCGGCCCGCCACCTTCGTCCCACGTTTTCCTGGAGTAACCCATGAGCCTCGTTGCACAAGACATCACGTACGCCCTGAATGAGGCGATCGACCCCAATACCGGGAAGAGCTATGTGGCCGGTAAGGCGGTAAAGAATATCCGCATCGATGGGGCCGACGTCGCCTTCGATATCGAGCTGGGTTACCCCGCCAGGAGCCAGATCGATCTCATCCGCAAGCAGGTGATCGCCGCCGTCAAGGCGCTGCCCGGCGTCGGCAACGTTTCGGCCAACGTATACAGCAAGATTCTGGCGCACGCGGTGCAGATGGGCGTCAAGCTGCTGCCCGGCGTGAAGAACGTGGTTGCCGTGGCCTCCGGCAAAGGTGGCGTCGGCAAGAGCACCACGGCGGTGAATCTGGCGCTGGCGCTGGCCCAGGAAGGGGCGGCGGTAGGCATCCTGGACGCCGACATCTACGGCCCTTCGCAGCCGCAAATGCTCGGCTTGGCCGGGCAGCAGCCGGAGTCGCGCGATGGGGAAAACATGGAGCCGCTCACCGCTTACGGCGTGCAGGCCATGTCCATCGGCTTCATGGTCGACGTCGAAACGCCGATGATCTGGCGCGGCCCGATGGTGGTGCAGGCGCTCGATCAGATGCTGCATCAGACCCGCTGGCAGGACGTCGACTACCTCATCGTCGACATGCCGCCCGGCACTGGCGACACGCAGTTGTCGCTCGCCCAGAAGGTGCCGGTGACGGGCGCGGTGATCGTCACCACGCCGCAGGACATTGCCCTGATCGATGCGCGCAAGGGATTGAAGATGTTCGAAAAAGTGAATGTGCCCATTCTCGGTCTGGTGGAAAACATGAGCATCCACGTCTGCTCGAATTGCGGCCATGCCGAGCATGTGTTCGGGGAAGGCGGCGGCGAAAAGATGTGCGCCGATTACGGCGTGGAATTTCTGGGCGCGCTGCCGCTGGAAATGAGCATCCGGCAAATGGCCGATGGCGGCAAACCGACCGTGGTGGGCGCGCCGGATTCCAAAGCGGCGGAAATCTACCGTGCGATTGCGCGCCGGGTGGCGGTGAAGGTGGCAGAAAAAGCCAAGGACATGACGTCGAAATTCCCGAACATTGTCGTGCAGAACGCCTGATATAAACTGGAATAAATAACAAATCTGCATTGCCTTGCGCGGGTGAGACGCCCATAATTCGAGGTTAATCATCTCGCATTCCGCCATGATCGACGCGCAAAAACCGATACATAAGCTTGCCGAAGCCCTGGAGCAGGGCTGGGCGGCTTATCGTGTGCGCGGCGATTTTGATTTGTTTGTTGAATTTGTTGTTTTGCTCAACGGCTTGGCGGAGCAATTGCATCGCCGCCACCTGCCGGGCCTGGTGCGCCATTGCCAGGAACTGGAGAACACCGCCCTGACGCTGTTTGCCGACCCAGGCCTACACCCGGTGCCGCTGGATCAGGCGCTGGCGATCGAGCGCAAGTTGTCGGTCATTCTGGGCGGCCTACGCCAGCAGGATGCGCCGCCGGGCCAGGGGGGGCGCCGTTGCGACGCTCGCCCGGGCGAGCCGCCGAAAATCCGGGGGCAGCGCCGTTTGTTGCTGGTTTCTCTGGCGGGTTCAGAGCGTGCGCGTGCCCTGGCGGAGCGTCTTGAGTTTTTTGGTTTCCAGGCAGAGCAGGCTGACTGGCGTACTGCTTTTTCCGTGGACGACGAGTCGCCGCTGGCGGCGGTCTTTATCCCCGACGTCGAAGGACGCGCCTATCCGCCGGAGGCGATCAAGGCCATCGTCAAACTGCGCAGCGTTTTCCCCGGTACTTACATCTACTGTCTCGGCGCGCCGCTCAACCTGCAGAGCATCATCCTCCTGCAGCGGGCCGGGGCGGATACCTGTCTGGCTGCCGGGCGCAGCAGTTGCGAGCTGATCTCGCACGTGCTCGACCTGATCGGGCGCAACGAGCAGGAAGCCTACCGCGTCCTGATCGTCGAGGATTCCGCCACGGCCACCGCGCACGTGCGCCGGGCGCTGACGCAGCATGCCATCGACAGTCACGCCATCAACGATCCGCGGCAACTGCTGGAAGCGGCTGCGCAGTACCGACCGGACGCCATCCTGATGGACATGTACATGCCCTTCTGCACCGGCGTCGAAGCCACCAGCGCCTTGCGCCAGGTGCCGGAATACCGGGCCTTGCCGGTGATCTACCTGTCCAGCGAAACCGATATCGCGCAGCAGGTGGAAGCCTTGCGCCTGGGCGGCGACCAGTTCCTGACCAAACCGGCGAATCCGATCATCCTGGCTTCCGTCGTCAAGACCAAGATCGAGCGCTATCGGGAAATGCTGCACACCAGCCAGCACGACAGCCTGACGGGCTTGCTGAACCATATCGCTGCGAAAACCCAGGTCGAGCGCCTGGCGTTGGATGCCGCGCACAGCGGTCTGTTGGCCGTGGCCATGCTGGATATCGACCGCTTCAAGTCGATCAACGACACTTATGGGCATCCGGTGGGCGACCAGGTAATACGCAGTCTGGGCTGGCTGCTGCGCGGGCGTTTGCGCAGCAGTGACCTGATCGGGCGCTACGGCGGAGAAGAATTCATCGTGGCCCTGCCCGGCGTGGCGGCAGCGCAGGCTTTCCGTCTGCTCGACCAAGTGCGCGAGGATTTTTCCCGCCTGCCGCACGGCCACGCCACCGGCATGCTGACGGCAAGCTTCAGTTGCGGGATCGCGCTGTGGTCGGCTCAGGAAACCGGCGCTGCCCTCATTGCAGCGGCCGATGAAGCCCTGCTCGACGCCAAGCGCAGCGGGCGTAACCGGGTGGTGGTGAGCGGTGCGGACGCGGCAGCGGCGACCCGCTTGACGCCGCCCTGAACCAATGTTCGCCCTGAGCTTGTCGAAGGGCATTACCTGCAACATCAAGGGCTTCGGCAGGCTCAGCCCGAACGGTTTTGATGGGTTCAGCGTTTCCTTAACGCCGCCGCTTGAGCTTCTGGCTCTGGTTTTGCGCTTCGTGCAGGTGAAACAGCCGTTCGGCACCGGCTTGCAGGAAGGCGCGCTCGCTGCCATCGGCTGAGTTCAGCGTGCTGCTCGGTGCGTGCAGCAACTTGTTGCTCAGGCGCAGCGACAACTGCCTGACGACATCTTCCGGCGCCGCGCCGCGCGCCAGCAGCTTGAGCGCGCGCTCCACTTCCAGTTGCCGGCTGCGTTCGGCCGCATCGCGCAGGGCGCGGATGACCGGCACGGTGTCGCGCGCCTGCAGCCAGCCGAGAAATTCATGCACCCGGTGGCCGATGATGCCCTCGGCTTCGACCACGGCCGCCTGCCGCGATTCGACGCCGCTTTCGACGATCTGCGCCAGATCGTCGACGGTGTAGAGGAACACGTCGTCCAGATCGCCGACTTCCTGCTCCACGTCGCGCGGCACGGCGAGGTCGACGATGAATATCGGGCGGTGGCGGCGGGCCTTGACGGCGCGTTCGACCATGCCCAGGCCGATGATGGGCAGAGGGCTGGCGGTGCAGGAAACAATGATGTCGTGTTCCGGCAGGTGTTCCGGGAGCTGATCCAGGCGGATGGCGGTGCCGCCGAAGCGGTTGGCCAATTCGATTCCGCGCTCGACTGTGCGGTTGGCGACGGTGACCTGGCGCGGCTGTTCGGCGCAAAAATGCGCGGCGCACAACTCGATCATTTCGCCCGCGCCGATGAACAACACGCGCTGCTCGGCCACGGAATCGAAGATGCGCTCGGCCAGATGCACGCCGGCGGCGGCCATGGAAACGATGTTGGCGCCGATGGCGGTGGTGCTGCGCACTTCCTTGGCGACCGAGAAGGCGCGCTGAAAGAGCTTGTGCAGGCGCACGCCCAGGGTGCCGACTTCTTCCGCGGCGCGCATGGCGTCCTTGACCTGCCCCAGAATCTGCGGCTCGCCGATGACCATGGAATCCAGCCCGCAGGCCACGCGGAAAGCGTGGCGGATGGCAGCGGGCTGGTCGTGCACGTAGAGGTAGGGGGCGAGTTCTTCCTGGCTGATCTGGTGATAGCGCCCGAGCCAATCGACGATGGCGGCTGGGGATTCAGCCGCGCAGTAGATTTCGGTGCGGTTGCAGGTCGATAGGATGGCCGCCTCGCCTACGCCCTCGGCCGCGGCCAGCGCGGCCAGCGCCTGTTGCAGCTTGTCGGCACCGAAAGCGACGCGCTCGCGGATGGCAAGCGGGGCGGAGTGATGATTGATGCCGAGGGTAAAAAGCACGGAGGGCCAGATCAGAAGCAAATGCGGGACGCGATTATAGCACTGCCGGGTTGCTGCTGCCGGGCCGCCTGCGGCGATGCGGCGCGCGCGAACGCGGGCGGGACGGCTATAATCCGCACTTTCGTTTATGCCCCGACACCATGCGCTCACTCCTCGCTCTCGCTTTCGTCGCCCTGCTCAGCGCCTGCGCCTCCAAGGAAGATCCCTCGCGGATTCGCCAGATCGCCCAGGAAGGAACGCTGCGCGTGCATCCGGGTCTGCTCGGTCAGCCCGTGCCGGCGGAGTTGCAGGCGCTGGCCGCGGCCTCCGCCGTGCCGGAGGCGGGCGTGGAGGCGAAGGCGGACGAGCCGCCGATGCGGATGGATGCGCAGGGTCTGCGCGCCCAGCGCAGCATCTACTTCGATCTGGATCAGGCGGACATCAAGGCCGATTACGCCAGCGTGCTGGCCGCGCACGGCCAGTATCTGGCGCGCAATCCGCAGAGCCGGGTGCGCGTCGAAGGCCATGCCGACGAGCGCGGCAGCGCCGCGTACAACCAGCGGCTCGGCCTGAAGCGGGCGCAAAACGTGCGCGCCACCCTGCTTGGGCATGGCGTGCAGGCGGCGCAGATCAGCGTCAAGAGCTGGGGCAAGGCCAAGCCGAAGCTGCCTGGCCGCAACGAGGAAGCCTGGGCGGAAAACCGCCGCGCCGACATCGTTTACGAGAAAGAGGAATGAGCCGCACAGGGTTGAGGATGTCGTAAACGCGGTAAAAACGTGGCCCCTTCCGGGGCCATCGTTTTTTGCGCGCTGGGCGTGCGCGTTTGGGTGTTTTCCAAGCAGCGGCGACCTTACAGCTTGTGGTAGATCTCCGCCCCGGTCTTGACGAATTCCACCGCCTTGGCTTCCATGCCCTTCTCCAGCGCCTCCCCCTCGGCGATACCCTGGGTGGCGGCGAACTCGCGCACTTCCTGGGTGATCTTCATGGAGCAGAAATGCGGCCCGCACATGGAGCAGAAATGCGCCACCTTGGCCGATTCCTTGGGTAGCGTCTCGTCGTGGAATTCGCGCGCCTTGTCCGGATCGAGGCCGAGATTGAACTGATCCTCCCAGCGGAATTCGTAGCGCGCCTTCGACAGCGCGTTGTCGCGGATCTGCGCGCCCGGATGGCCCTTGGCGAGGTCGGCGGCGTGCGCGGCCAGCTTGTAGGTGATGATGCCTTCCTTGACGTCGTCCTTGTCCGGCAGGCCGAGGTGTTCCTTGGGCGTCACGTAGCAGAGCATGGCCGTGCCGTACCAGCCGATCATCGCCGCGCCGATGCCGCTGGTGATGTGGTCGTAGCCCGGTGCGATGTCGGTGGTGAGCGGGCCGAGGGTGTAGAACGGCGCTTCCTTGCAGTATTCGAGCTGCAAGTCCATGTTCTCCTTGATGAGATGCATGGGGACGTGGCCCGGCCCTTCGATGATGGTCTGCACGTCGTGCTTCCAGGCGATTTCGGTGAGTTCGCCGAGGGTTTTCAGTTCGCCCAGTTGCGCTTCGTCGTTGGCATCGTAGATCGAGCCGGGGCGCAGGCCGTCGCCGAGCGAGAAAGCCACGTCATAGGCTTTCATGATCTCGCAGATGTCCTCGAAGTGCGTGTAGAGGAAGCTCTCCTTGTGGTGCGCCAGGCACCATTTGGCCATGATCGAGCCGCCGCGGCTGACGATGCCGGTCATGCGGTTGGCCGTCAGCGGCACGTAGCGCAGCAAGACACCGGCGTGGATGGTGAAGTAGTCGACGCCCTGCTCGGCCTGCTCGATCAGCGTGTCGCGGAAGATTTCCCAAGTCAGTTCCTCGGCCTTGCCGTTCACCTTTTCCAGCGCCTGATAGATCGGCACCGTGCCGATCGGCACCGGCGAGTTGCGGATGATCCATTCGCGCGTTTCGTGGATGTTCTTGCCGGTGGAGAGATCCATCACCGTGTCGCCGCCCCAGCGGATCGACCAGGTCATTTTTTCCACTTCTTCCTGGATGCTGGAACCGAGCGCCGAGTTGCCGATGTTGGCGTTGATCTTGGTCAGGAAGTTGCGGCCGATGATCATCGGCTCGCTTTCCGGGTGGTTGATGTTGTTGGGGATAATGGCGCGGCCACGGGCGATTTCGGCGCGCACGAATTCCGGCGTGATCTCGGCGGGAATCGACGCGCCGAAGCTCTGCCCCGGATGCTGGCGGGTGAGCAGCGCCGCCATTTTCGCGCCGGTCGGGCCGGCGGCTTGCAGCGATTCGACGTAGGCGGCGCGGTTCAGGTTTTCGCGGATCGCCACGAATTCCATTTCCGGCGTGACGATGCCTTGGCGGGCGTAGTGCATCTGACTGACGTTGGCCCCCGCCCTGGCGCGGCGCGGCTTGCGGTGCAGGCCGGGAAAGCGCAGTTCGTCGAGCGCCTTGTCGGCGGCGCGCTGGCGGCCAAATTCAGAGGAGAGGTCGGGTAATGCCTCGGTGTCGCCGCGTTCTTCGATCCACTTGGCACGCAGCGCCGGCAGGCCGGAACGGATGTCGATCTTTGCCTGCGGGTCGGAATAAGGGCCGGAGCAGTCGTATACAAAGATGGGCGGGTTCTTCTCTCCACCGAACGCTGTCGGCGTGTCGTCCTGGGAGATTTCGCGCATCGGCACCCGCAGATCGGGGCGCGAGCCGGCAATGTAGACCTTGCGCGAGTTGGGCAGCGGCGCGATGGCGGCGGCGTCCACCTGGGCATTGGCGGCGAGGAATTGTTCGTTGGCGTTCATGTCGGCTCCGTGCGGAAAATCAGCGGGGTCAGACGCCAGCGGAGGCAACAGGTTCCGGAAAGGGGGCCGTTTCCCTACGCCGGCATGACCCGGACAGGTTCGAAGGGACTCTCTCAGCCGGAAACCTTCCGGCACCCCTAACGTGTCGGCGCAAGGTACTGGAAAGGCTGGCAAAATGCAACGTACGGACCGGGGCTCAAGAAATTCGCGTGTTGGCCGAAATAAAGTGTCCGCCATGCGTTTTACACCGCTCGATAAAGGAATCTCCATGCGCCCGCTGTTTCTGGCTTTTACCCTGGCAGGGAGTCTGGCAAGCGCGCTCTGCGCTGCAGCGCCGAACTGGCAGAATATCTCCACCGACGCGGGGCGGCGCATCGAGTTGGACCGTACCACCTTGAAGCGTACCGGCAACAGCGTCGAAATCCTGAGCCGGGTGACGCTGGAGCGTGAATTGCTCGATGCGCATACGGGAACGCCGTACCGCATGATCGAGGCGACGACGCGTTATGACTGCGGTTCACGCAATGCCAAAACCATCAAGCGTGTCTATCGCCTGAGCGACAAGGAGGTGTTGCGCGAGGAACTGGTGTCCGGGGCCGAGTTGCCGGTGCGCAGCGGCACGCTGGATGACCGGGTGTTGCGCGAAGTCTGCCGCCCGCCCAAGGGCGACCCGCTGGCGCTGGCCAAGGCGGCCAATGAGGCGACGGGCGATCTGCAGGCGGCGAACGCGGCGATGATCCAGAAAGCCGTGGCAGCGGATCAGAAAACCGCAGCGCAGAAAGTGTCCGATGCGCCGGGGGAGTCGATCCGCCCGAATCTGAAAGCACAGGCCCAGGCGGGCCAGAATGCTGCGCCGACGCCGATTACGCCCGCGCCTGCCCCGGCTGCGTCACCCGCATCGGAAACGCCGCCTGAAGCGGCGGCTGAAAAGCAGTTGCCTGCCGTCAAGGCAGTGCCGGGAGCGACGCAATATGTGCGTCGGAACATGCCGACGGGCGCCCGTGTGCCAGTAAACCGCCCGGCGTCGCGCGCTGCCTCTGCTTCGGCGCCGCTCCCCGAGAATGCGGGCGGCTATATGCTGGAAGTAGTGCCGGCTTCTGCGCAAACCGCGAGTCAGGCGGCCAACAATCGCGTGGCCTGGGGCTATGAAGGCGCGGGCAGTCCGGAAAACTGGGCCCGGCTCGATGTGCGCAACAGCTTGTGCGCCAGCGGCAAACGCCAAGCTCCCATCGATTTGCGCAACGGCATCCGGGTCGATCTCGAACCGCTGCGCTTCGATTACCGCCCGTCCACCTTCCGCATCGTCGATACCGGCCAGACCCTGAGCGTGGCGGTGGGGGAAAGCAGTTTCAGCCTGACGGGGAAAACCTATGAGCTGGAAGAAATCCGTTTTCATCGTCCGAGCGAGATCATGGTCGACGGGCAGCGTTATGCCATGGATGTGCATCTGTTGCATCGAGCCAGCGATGGCGCGCAGGCCATCGTCGCGCTGCCGGTCGAAGCCGGTGGTGAGCATCCGCTGATTCAGGCGCTGTGGAACAATCTGCCGTTGGAGAAGAATACGCCCGTTGCGCCGCCAAAGACGGTGATCGAACCCAAGCAGCTTCTGCCCGGATCTCCCGGCTATTACACCTTCATGGGGTCGCTGACGACGCCGCCCTGCACGGAAGGCGTGTTGTGGATCGTGATGCAGCAGCCGATACAGCTTTCCGATGAGCAGATCCGCATTTTCAGCCGCCTCTACCGCAACAATGCGCGCCCGGTGCAGCCGCTGTACGACCGCCTGATAAAGGAAAGCCGCTGAAACCGGGCGACGTTTCAATGCCTGTTTCCCCGCACGCGTGACGCGAACCCCACGGCTCGCCTCGGGTATAATCTGCCCCTTTTCAGGCACCGTTTTCACACGGGTGTCCGTGCGTTCCAATGCTGTGTATGCGGAGATTTTCATGAATATCGAACAAGCGCGCTTCAACATGATCGAGCAGCAGATCCGTCCCTGGGATGTGCTGGACCCCACGGTGCTGTCTTTGCTTGCCGAGGTGAAGCGGGAAAATTTCGTTCCTCCCGCTTATCGCAATCTGGCGTTTGCAGACCTGGAAATCCCCTTGGGCGAAGGTCAGGCCATGCTGCCGCCGCGCGTCGAAGCGCGTCTGTTGCAGGAACTGGGCATCAGGAAAACGGATCGTGTGCTCGAGATCGGTACGGGCAGCGGTTACATGGCCGCGCTGCTGGCCGCGCGCGCCGAGCATGTGACGAGTCTGGAAAGCCGTCCGGCCCTGGCTGCCGCCGCCCGTGAAAATTTGCAGCAGGCAGGGTGCGCCAATGTCACCGTCGAAGTGGCCGATGGCCTGAACGGCTGGCCGCAGCGCGCGCCTTTCGATGCAATTCTCGTTTCCGGCGCGCTGCCGGAAGTACCGGCAGCCCTGTTGAAGCAATTGCGCGTCGGCGGGCGTCTGGCGGTGATCGTGGGCGAAGCGCCGGTGATGGAAGCGCAACTCATCACCTGCACGGCAGAAGGCGTGTTCAATACGGTCAATCTGTTTGAAACCGTGATGCCGACCCTGGAAGGCGCGGCACCTGCGGCAGCGTTTGCCTTTTAAGCAGCCAGACCGGGCGTCTGCGTGAAAAAAACAGTCTGCGCGCTGCTGCTGTCCTGGTGCTGGCTGCCTGCGCAGGCAGCCGATCTGCTCGAAGTGTACCGGGCGGCGGAGGCAAACGATCCCGTCTATGCGGCTGCGCGCGCGACGCTCGAAGCCGGGCAGGAAAAAGCGCCGCAAGGCTTGTCCGGCCTGTTGCCCAGCCTGAGCCTGTCGGGCGTGACGCAGTGGAACGACAACCAGACCGAGCCGCGTAATTTCCCGGCGCAGAACACGGATCGGCAATACAACACCCACAGCTATCAGTTGAGCCTGACCCAGCCGCTCTTTCGCTGGCAGAACTGGGTGGCCTACGACCAGGCGAAGCTGCAGGTCGGGCAGGCCGAGGCCAACTTTGCCATTGCCCGCCAGGATCTGATCCTGCGCGTGGCGCAGGCGTATTTCGACGTGCTTTACGCCAGCGAGAATCTGGCGGCGGTGCGCGCCAATAAGGAAGCTATCAGCCAGCAACTCGAACTGGCGCAGAAAAGCTTCGAGGTCGGCACCAGCACCATTACCGACACCCACGAAGCCCAGGCGCGCCACGATCTGGTGATTGCCCAGGAGCTTGCCGCCGAGAGCGAACTGGAAGTGCGCCAGGCGGCCTTGCAAACCCTGATCGGCCAGGCGGCGGGCCCGCTCGCGCCGCCGCGCGGCGATCTGGTGCTGGAAACGCCGATGCCCGATCGGCTGCAGGACTGGCTGGGGGCGGCCGAGCAGGATGCGCTCACCGTGCAGGTGCAGCGTCTGCAGGCCGAAATCGCCAGCCGTGAGGTCGATAAACAGCGCGCCGGCCACTATCCGACGCTCGATCTGGTCGCCAACCGGGGCAAGAGCAAGAGTTTTGCCGCCAATACCGGCACGGTGGACTCGGATGTGGCCAATGTCGGGGTGCAGGTCAATATTCCGCTCTTTCAGGGCGGGCTGGTGGCCTCGCGTCAGCGGGAAGCCGTGGCCAACCGGCAGGGGGGGCCAGCCCGGGGGGGAACGGGGCGGCGGGCAGTTGCGCTGGCGACGCGCCAGTATTATCTGGGGGTGACCAGCGGTCTGTCCCAGGTTCGGGCGCTGAAGGCGGCGCTGCGCTCTTCGCAGTCGGCGCTGGAATCGAACAAGCTCGGTTATGAGGTGGGCGTGCGCATCAACATCGATGTGCTGAACGCGGAAAATCAGGTCTACGTCACCCGGCGCGATCTGGCGAAAGCCACCTTCGACACCTTCCTCGCGCAACTGCGGCTCAAGGCGGCGGTGGGCAACCTGGGCGAAGAAGACGTGGTGCGCGTCAATGCGCTGCTGGACCCGGTGCGCACGCGCTGAGTGTTGCCAGCATGTCCAGGGTGCGCTCGGTCGCTCCCTGATGCGCGGCGGCAAAAGCCAAGCTGGCGGCGCGCATCGTTTCCAGGGCCGATGGATCAGCGAGTAATGCCCGGGCTGTTGCGACCAGTTCGTGCGCGTCATCGATGCGCCGCGCGGCACCGGCGGCAATGGCATCGTCGGTGGCCTGCAAGAAATTGAAGGTGCTCGGGCCGATCAGAACCGGGCAGGCGCAAGCCGCCGCCTCGATCAGGTTCTGCCCGCCCAGCGGCAGCAAACTGCCGCCGACGAAGGCGAGATCGGCGCTGGCGTAGTAAGCGGCCATTTCCCCCATGCTGTCACCCAGCCAGACTTCCGTTGCGGCATCCGGCAAATCCTGGCTGCGCGCTCGCCAGCGGATGCCGCGTGTACTGAGCAGGGCGGCGATTTCGGCAAAGCGCTGCGGGTGACGCGGCACCAGGATGAGGAGCGCCGCTCCGGGGGCTTGCTGCCAGGCATCGAGAATCAGGCTTTCCTCGCCTTCGCGGGTGCTGGCGGCCAGCCAGGCGGGGCGGCCCCGGCGTTCCCGCCGCCAGCTTTCGCCCAGGGAGAGCAAGGCGGGTTGGGGGCGCACATCGAATTTCAGGTTGCCGCAGATGGTGACCTGCCTGGCGCCCAACTGGCACAGACGCTCGGCATCGGCCGCAGTTTGTGCGGCCACGCCGGCCAGCCGGGCAAAGGCTGGGCCGGTGAGCCAGGAAAAGCGCTGATAGCCTCGGGCCGAGCGTTCCGACAAACGGGCATTGGTCAGCGCGATGGGAATGGATCGATCCGCCGCAGCGGCCAGCAGATTGGGCCAGATTTCGGTTTCCATCAAGACGCCGAAGCGCGGCTGGAAATGGCGGAAAAAACGGGCCACGGCATCCGGAAAATCGTAAGGCAGGTAGGCTTGCAGGACGCGCTCGCCATAGAGCTGATGCGCCGTTTCCCGGCCGGTCGGCGTCATGCCGGTGAGGAGAATCCGGTGATCCGGCCAGCGTTCGCTCAGGGCATGCACCAGCGGCTCGGCGGCGCGGGTTTCGCCGACGGAGACGGCGTGCAGCCAGATCAGCGGTTTCTGGTCAGGCGGGTTTTTTGCTGATAGTTTCTTTTCATCTGCGAGCGCCGGATAAAAGCCGAAACGCTCGCCCAGATGCTCACGATAGGCGGCCTGCCTGCGCGCGCGCCACAAGAGACGCAGCAGGATCAGCGGCGTCGCCAGATAAAGGATGAGGCTGTAGAGGAGGCGCGGCATGCGAGCGGATTCAGCGCCGCCGGTAGCTGACGAAGGCGTAGCCATCGCGCGTGTCGCGCCGGGTTTCCTGCCAGTCGGCGGCGGAAATTTCAGGAAACCAGGCGTCGGCATCCGGTGTCTGGGCGACTTCGGTGATTTCCAGGCGCTGCGCCAGCGCCAGCGTCTGGCGATAGATTTCTTCGCCGCCGATCACGAAGATTTTCTCAGCATCGGCGGCGAGCGCCAGCGCGGCATCCACGGAATTCGCCAGTTCCGCGCCCGGCGCGGTGTAGCCGGCTTGCCGGCTGACCACCAGATTGCGCCGTCCGGGCAGGGGGCGGAAGCGCTCCGGCAGGGACTCCCAGGTCTTGCGCCCCATCAACACCGTGTGGCCGCCGGTGAGCGATTTGAAATGCGCCATGTCTTCCGGAATCTGCCACAGCAGGCGGTTGTCCTTGCCGATGGCGCGGTTGGTCGCCACGGCGGCAATGAGGATGAGTTCAGGCATGCTTATCTCTGCAAATGGCGCAGGTGCGCGATCAGGCCCTGGGTCGAAGTATCCAGCCCGGCAACCGGCGTGCCGCGCAGTGCGGGCGCGAGTTGTCCGGCGAGTTGCTTGCCGAGTTCGACGCCCCATTGGTCGAAGGAATTGAGGTTCCACAGCACGCCCAGGCAGAAAGTCTTGTGTTCGTACAAGGCCAGCAACTGGCCCAGGGTGCAGGGGCTGAGTTCCGGCAGGATGAGGGTGGTCGAAGCCACGTTGCCGGGGAAGGTGCGGTAGGGGATGAGGGCTGCGCCGATGCCAGCGCTGCGCGCTTCGGCGGCGCTTTGCCCGAAGGCGAGCGCGGCGCTTTGCGCCAGGCAGTTGGCGAGCAGGCCGTCGTGGTGCTCGGGCAGCGGGAAATCGGCGCGGGCGAGCGCGATGAAATCGCAACTCAGGCGCATGCGGCCCTGGTGCAGCAACTGAAAGAAGGAGTGCTGGCAGTTGCTGCCGGCACTGCCCCAGACGATGGGCGCGCTGGCGTAATCGAGCATCTGGCCGTCGCGATCCACCGATTTGCCGTTACTTTCCATTTCCAGTTGCTGCAGGTAGTCCGGCAGCAGCGCCAGGGAATGGCTGTAGGGGAATACGCCCCGGCTGGTGGCAGCGAGAAAATTGGTGTTCCAGACGGCAATCAGGGCCAGCGTCAGCGGCAGGTTTTCGGCGTCGGGCGCATCGAAGAAGTGAGTGTCCATGGCCTGGGCACCGGCCAGAAACTGCGTGAAATGCTTGAAGCCGATGGCCAGCGCCAGCGACAGGCCAACGGGCGACCACAATGAAAAACGGCCGCCGACGGAATCGGCGAAGGCAAAGACGTTCTCTTCCGGAATGCCGAATTGCGCAGCCGCAGCGAGATTGCTGGAGGTGGCGACGAAGTGTCTGCTGACTGCGCTCGTATCGTGCAGCGCAGCGAGCAGCCAGTCGCGGGCGCTGTGGGCGTTGCGCAGGGTTTCCAGGGTGGAAAAGCTTTTGCTGGCAACGATGAAGAGCGTGGAACGCGGGTTCAGGCGGCTCAAGGTGCCGGCGAGGTCGGCACCGTCGAGGTTGGCGACGAAATGCACCCGCAGATCGGCCTGCTGGAAGGCGGCGAGCGCCTGCGTGGCCATGCGCGGGCCGAGGTCGGAGCCGCCGATGCCGAGATTGACGACATCGGTGATGCGCTCTCCCGTATGGCCGCGCCAGTTGCCGTCGTGGATGCGCTCGCAGAAATCCGCCATGCGCGCCAAGCTGGCCTGCACTTCTGCCGGTGCGTCGGTGCCTGCGCGCAGGGCCATGTGGCTGACGGCGCGCCCTTCGGTGTGGTTGATCGCTTCGCCCGCTTGCATGCGCGTGCGCCATTCGCGCCAGGCGCAGGCATCGGCCAGGGCGCGCAGGTGTGTGAGCGTCTGCGGCGTCAGGCGTTGCTTGGAAAAATCGAGCAACCAGTCGCCCAGGCGTAACGAAAGCGCGGCAAAGCGCTGCGGGTCGGCGGCAAACAACTCGCGCAGATGCAGCGGGGCGATGGTCGCAGCGTGCGCTTCGAGCGCCTGCCAGGCGGGGAGTCGGGTGCGTTGCGTCATCGTCGCTTGTGGCTGTTTTGGGCTGTCGGCATCACACCGCGACCGGCGCGGCGATATGCGGTTCCGGGTCGTAGTCTTCGAGGCGGAAATCCTCGAAACGGAAGGCGAACAGGTCGCGCACTTCCGGGTTGATCCACATGCGCGGCAGCGCGCGCGGGCGGCGCGTGAGTTGCAGGCGGGCCTGCTCGAAGTGGTTGCTGTAGAGGTGGGCGTCGCCCAGGGTATGCACGAATTCGCCGGGTTGGTAACCGCACACTTGCGCCAGCATCAGCGTGAGCAGCGCATAAGAGGCAATGTTGAAAGGCACGCCGAGGAAGATGTCGGCGCTGCGCTGGTAGAGCTGGCAGGAGAGCTTGTTGTCGGCAACGTAGAACTGGAAGAGACAATGGCAGGGCGGCAAGGCCATGGCGTCGACGTCGCCGGGGTTCCAGGCGGAAACGATGTGGCGGCGCGAATCCGGGTTGTTTTTCAGGCTGGCGAGCAACTGGCCGATCTGGTCGATGCTGCGCCCGTCCGTGGTCTGCCAACTGCGCCATTGCTTGCCATACACCGGGCCGAGATCGCCGCTGGCATCCGCCCATTCGTCCCAGATGCGCACGCCGTTGGCGTGCAGGTAGCCGATGTTGGTGTCGCCCTGCAGGAACCACAGCAGTTCATGGATGATGGAGCGCAGGTGCAGTTTCTTGGTGGTCAGCGCCGGAAAACCCGCGGCAAGGTCGAAGCGCATCTGCCAGCCGAAAATGGAGCGCGTGCCGGTGCCGGTGCGGTCGGCCTTGTCGTGGCCGTGTTCCAGAACGTGACGCATGAGGTCGAGATAGGGCTGCATGGCGGATTAAAAATTGGGAAATGGCAGCATTCTAATCGAAGCAAATGTAGAATCGCCGGTTCATGCTGGCGGGCTGGCAGGGGAATGCGGCGCGCTGGCTGCCTGCCTGGCTCGTTGCGGACAGGAAAATCAAGAGGAGTCGTGAGAGAGCATGAGCGGGTTGTTTGACAAGCAGAGCGGGCATCCTTTGGCGGACAAGCGCGAGTTGCAGCGCATCATCGGCGAGTTGCCGGCCGATAACGCCTTCAAGGCGCTGGACGAGATCGGCATCTGGCTCGATTCCCTGCTGGCCGGCGGGGACATGCCGGCCGACCGCACTTTCGACGTGGCGCGCCAGCTGGCGGATGCCGCTGCGCCACATCTGCGCCGCCTGGAGCGCGAATACCTGCATACGCCGCGCCTTTCCAGGGCAGAGGAAAACCGGCTGTGGTCCATTCATGGCGGTTTCTGGTCGTCTTTCGCGGACGTGCTGGAGCGTGCGCTGATCAATTTCATTTCCCGTAAACCCACGGCAGAACAGGCGCGCGCGATGCTGCCCGCCTTGTGCACCTACCTGATCGGCGCCTTGCGCACCCTCATCAAATGGGAGCAGTTCCGCTACGGGCCGCCGCCCAGGGAAGTCTGGCGTCGCCTGGGGCAGGCCTTGCTGGCAACGGAAGCCGTGGGCTTGAGTGCGCAACCGGTGGCAACCGGCACCTTGCTGGGCAACACCTCGGCATTGACGGAATACCGCAAGGCCGTGGTCTTTCAGGCGGCTTCGATGGACAGTCTGCAACCCATGGAAATCGATTTGGCAGAATGTTTCGTCAGTCATTTCCTGGGTGCCTTCGATTTTCTCAATGTGGCAGAACACGACTGCGTGTATTGGGTCGATCTGCGGGTGGGGCAGCCGCCGCAGCGGCTGGGGGGGAAAAACGGGGACGGGGGCGCCGCCAACGACGAAG
>URNG01000033.1 GCA_900549295.1 uncultured Rhodocyclaceae bacterium | reverse complement strand
GCGCTACCGCCCCCGGGAGGGGGCCGGCCGTCCCCCCCCCCCCCAGCCACGACAGCGGCTCGGGAAACTCCGAGTGCGGATAGTCGGCAGCGGGCCGGCGCTCGGCTTCGATGAACAGCGCCCAGCCCGAACCCATGCGGCGCAATGCGTTGTTCAAGCGCGCCGACGTGGCGATCAACTCGCCTTGCGTCGCGCTGTCGAGGTCAGGCCCGCGAAACCGGGCGGTGCGCTGGAAGGAGCCGTCCTTGTTCAAGACGACACCCGGCGCGACCAGCCCGGCCCACGGCAGCCAGTCGGCGAGCAAGGCCGGGCGCTGGCGGTATTCGGCGAGGTTCAGCATGGCGGCGTCCCCTCACACGTCAAGCAGCGGGCGGTGCTTGATGTGCCGGGCGAACACGGCCATGAAGTGCGGATCGACGCGCGCTCCCCACACCGCCAGCGCATGGCCGACGATCCAAAGCACGACGCCCGGAATCCACAGTTGCAGGCCCAGCCCGACGGCAGCGGCCAGCGTGCCGTTGGCGATCGCCAAGGTGCGCGGCGCGCCGCCCAACAGAATCGGCTCGGTCAGCGAGCGATGCAGCGGCATCTCGAAACCGTCCGCGAAGGTGTCCGGGCCGCTCATACGACAGCTCCACCGGAGAAGCTGAAGAACGACAGGAAGAACGAGGACGCCGCGAACGCGATGGACAGGCCGAACACGATCTGGATCAGCTTGCGGAAACCGCCCGACGTGTCGCCGAAGGCCAGCGCGAGGCCCGTGGCGATGATGATGATGACCGCGACGATGCGCGCCACCGGCCCCTGGATGGATTCGAGGATGGATTGCAGCGGGCCTTCCCACGGCATCGAGGAACCGGCGGCCTGTGCCGTTCCGGCGAGGAACAGCAGCAATGCAGCCAGCAGCAGTCCTTGCCACGCAGGGCGGGCCAGGCTGCGCAGCCGTGCCGGGTTGGACAGGCACGAAAGCGGATCTACAGAAAAACGGAAAGCAGGAACGATCATCTGCGTCATGGCAGTTCTCCAGGTTGGTCAGGGGACAGGGAAGGCGCAGCGATTTCGGCTGCGAAGGGAGCCGGCGGCAGCTCGGGAAACGGCGCGTCCATCGCGTCCGCCTCCCAATCCGCCAATTGGTAGCCCACGCCGTCGAAGCCGACGATGCGGGCGATGCTCTCGATGCGGCGTTTGCGCCCGCGCCCGGCGATGTGGATCACCACGTTGACCGCCTCGGCGATCAGCGCACGGGGAGGATTCACCGCCACTTCGAGAATCAGTTGCTCCAGTCGCAGCAGCGCGCCCAACGCGGAGCCGGCATGGATCGTGGCGATGCCGCCGGGGTGGCCCGTGCCCCACACCTTGATGAGATCCAGCGCCTCGGCGCCGCGCACCTCGCCGACGACGACGCGATCCGGGCGTAGACGCATGGACGAGCGCACCAGCTCCGTCATGGACACCACGCCTGCGCGCGTGCGCAGCGGAACGTGGTCGCGGGCCGCGCATTGCAGCTCCACCGTGTCTTCGAGCACCAGCACGCGGTCGCCCGTGGCGGCAATCTCGGCCAGCAGCGCGTTGGCCAAGGTTGTCTTGCCGCTGCTGGTGGCGCCGGCGATCAAGACGTTCTGCCGCTCGCGCACGGCGCGAACGAGAAAGCCCGCCTGGGCGCTGGTCATCATCCCCTCCACGACGTAGCGCTCCAGCGGAATCACGCCGACGGCGCGCTTGCGCAACGCGAAGGCCGGCCCCGGCGCTGCCGGTGGCAAGATGCCCTCGAAGCGTTCGCCCGTTTCGGGCAACTCGGCGGACAACAGCGGCTGGCCGCGATGGACTTCCGCGCCGACATGGGCCGCGACCAGGCGGATGATTCGCTCGCCGTCCGCCTCGGGCAGTTCCACGCCCATCGGCGCGCGTCCACTGGAAAGCCGATCCACCCAAAGGGTGCGATCGGGATTCAGCATCACCTCCACCACGTCCGGGTCTTCGAGCGCGGCGGCGATCAGCGGCCCCATCGCCGTGCGCAGCATCTGGATGCGGCGGTCGAGCGACGTGGCGGTCATGGATTGGGGAACGGCGCTCATGACGCACGCTCCCGCGCTTGGGCGGCTGCCGCCGCGTCCTCCATCCGCATCGGATCGGGATGCAGTTCCTCCACCACGTCGCGCAGCAGGCTGCGGCCCCGCAGCAGGTGGCGGCCCAACTGTTCAACGAACTGCTCGAAGCGCGCTTTGCCCTGCGCGCGTGCCGCGTCTTGGTGCGCCTCGGGGACTGGCGTGCTGACCGTGAGGTAGTAGCGGATGAACAGCGCCAGCGTTTCGATGGCGATGTTCTGGTCGCGCTCCATGCGCTCGGCCTGGCGCGACAGGCGATCAAGCCGCTTGGCAACGGCCGCCTCGCGCTGGTCAGCGGCATCGGGCGACAGCCACGATGCGAGCGCCGCCGCGACGATGGACGACTTGGACACGCCTTTCTTGGCGGCCAGCTCGTCCAGGCGCTTGGCGTGCTCCGGCTGGATGAACAGGTTGAGGCGGTAGTGGCTCATAGCTCGATTCCGTCGTTAGGGTCGAGGGAAGCCAGCCGGGCCGTGCGCTGCATGGCCGGATCAAGCTGGCGAGGAAGGGAAAGCGGCAGGTCGTCGTCGTCATCGAGCAACGCCAAGTCGGCCGCGGGCACGGCCAGCTCGGGGTCGTAGGCGACGGCCTCAATTAGTTCGGGCTGACGGCGTGGGCCACCGTCGTCGGTTGCGGCGCCGAAGCCTTCGGCGACCTCGACCGCAGGTGCGGTGGGTACGGCAGGGATCGCCAGGCCACTCCAGTCGTCGGGGCGCAGCGGCGGCACGTCGGCGTACTGGCCGTCCGCCAGCGCGGGCGGCGGCAGCACGCGGCGCTTGAAATTGGCGTCCGCGTAGTAGCGCAGCTTCTTGGCCTTGATCGGCGCCACGCTGGACACCATCACCACGGCTTCATCGGGCGGCAGCTGCATCACTTCGCCCGGCGTCAGCAGCGGGCGTGCGGTTTCCTGGCGCGACACCATCAGGTGCCCCAGCCACGGCGCGAGCCGGTGGCCCGCGTAGTTGCGCTGCGCGCGCAGCTCGGTGGCCGTGCCCAGCGTTTCGGAGATCCGTTTGGCCGTGCGCTCGTCGTTCGTGGCGAACGTCACGCGCACATGGCAGTTGTCCAGAATCGAATGGTTCTGACCGTAGGCTTTGTCGATCTGGTTGAGCGACTGCGCAATCAGGAAGCTGCGGATGCCGTAGCCGGCCATGAAGGCCAAAGCCGTCTCGAAGAAGTCCAGGCGCCCCAGCGCCGGAAACTCGTCGAGCATCAGCAGCAGCTTGTGGCGGCGCTCGATGCCGTCGGAGCCGTCAAGTGATTCGGTGAGGCGCCGTCCGATCTGGTTGAGGATCAGGCGGATGAGTGGCTTCGTCCGCGAAATGTCCGAAGGCGGCACCACCAGATACAGCGACACCGGATGTTCGGCCGCGATCAGGTCGGCGATGCGCCAGTCGCAGCGCGAAGTGACTTCGGCCACCGTGGGATCGCGGTACAGGCCGAGGAACGACATGGCGGTACTCAACACGCCGGAGCGCTCGTTGTCCGACTTGTTGAGCACTTCGCGCGCCGCCGAAGCGACGACAGGATGCGGCCCATCGCCCAGGTGCGGCGTGGTCATCATCCGGTGCAAGGTCAGCTCGAAGGGGCTGGCCGGATCACTGAGGAAGTTCGCCACGCCACGCAGTGTCTTGTCCTCGCCGGCATAGAGCACATGCAGGATGGCGCCGACCAACAGCGCATGACTGGTCTTCTCCCAATGGTTGCGTTTCTCCAGCGCGCCTTCTGGATCGACCAAAATGTCCGCGATGTTCTGAACGTCGCGCACTTCATGCGCGCCGCGCCGCACTTCCAGCAGCGGGTTGTAGGCGGCAGAATTCGCATCGGTGGGGTTGAACAGCAGGCAATGCGAGAAGCGCGAGCGCCAGCCGGCGGTGATCTGCCAGTTCTCGCCCTTGATGTCGTGGATGACGGCGGATGCGGGCCAGGACAGCAGCGTCGGCACCACGAGGCCGACGCCTTTGCCCGAGCGCGTGGGCGCGAACGTCAGGACATGCTCTGGCCCTTGATGGCGCAGGTACTGGCGGTCGTGCTGGCCGAGGAACACGCCGGCCGGCTGTGTGAGGCCTGCCTTGCGAATGTCATCCGCGTTCGCCCAGCGGGCCGAACCGTAGGTCGTGACCAGGCGCGATTGGCGCGAGCGCCAGATCGACATGCCAATCGCCACCAGCACGGCGACAAGACCGCTGCCGCCCGCGATGGCGCCGCCTGTGTCGAACACACGCGGCGCGTAGGCGTCGAAGAAGAACCACCACTCGAACAGCCGCCACGGGTGATAGATCGGCGTGCCGAGGAAGTCGAACCAGGGTGAGCCAAGGCGTAGCTGGTAGCCAAGGGCTGCTGCTGTCCATTGTGTGGCGCCCCACACTCCGGCGATCACGATGCCTAATACCACAGCGATCTGACCGAACAGCACGTTCGTCCCTTGCATCCCAGCCTCCAAGCACGGCACATAGACGTGCCGCAGGCATCAGGATCAGTTCCGTGGGGAGTGCCGGTCAAAGGCCGTTATGGCGGGGATTCAGGCAAAAAAAACCAGATTTCTTGCAATGGCGAAGACAATAAAAACGCCGCGAGCGCGGGCGCGTTGCGGCGTATGGATGTAGTAGCGAGAGCTTCGTCGTAGCGAAGCAACAGCGGCGGACGCTACTTCGTCTTTTGCTCCGGCCGATCACCGAAGAAGCGCCGATTGGCGGCCTCGGCCGCACGCATGCAGTGTTCATCGCCGACCTTTGCGCGATCCTCCTTGCATTGGCGCTGGAGTTCCTTGATGCGGTCGGGGTGAGCCACAAGGTAGTCCACGGTTTCCGAAGGTTGCGACTGGCCACATGCGGTCAGCGTAGCGGCCATCATCATCAGCGGCAGCACTTTGTTCATGGTTCCAATCCTTTCATCGGGTAGGGGGAGATTCTTCGCCGGTGTTCAGGTCATCCCCCGAATCAATGAAGGTCACTCGTTCGATGAACCGGGCCAGCATCTCGGAAGGTTCCGCATCGCGGCGCAGCAGATAGGTACTCAGCATTGGCGGCTTGCCCGCCAAAGGACGGCCCACGATGCCTGATTCTCGGCAGGATGCTATATGCGCCGAGCCTGCGAGGCCCAAAGCCAGACCGGCGGACACCAAAGTCATCATCACGTCAAAGGTCGCTACGCGCTGGACTATCAACGGCTCCTGGTTGAGCTTGCGGAGAAAGCGATCGACTTGCCGAGCATGGCCTTCGCACACTGCGGGGTCGCCGAGTACCAACGGATGACGTAGAACTTCCTGCAGCGGAACACGCTTATGGGCAAGTAGCGAATGGCGAGCAGGCACTGCCACCATCAGTTCATCTTCCCAAACAGGTGTGACCAAGATGCCATCGCCTCCATCCTCTGCCATTGAAAAGCCTGCGTCATACAAGTCTTCGTGTAAACCCTTGATCTGTTGTCCGAGCGGCACCTCGAACAACCGTATTTCTATTTCTGGGTCTTCTTCACGACATTGCGCGAGCAAAGCTGGTAGCCGTGATGGCGTCACTCCATCAGACAAGGCAATCCGCAACTGGCCGAAAAATCCGTTGGCAGCTGATTTAACGCTATCGCGGGCCTGTTCTAACGCGGTAAAAATGCGCGGGACATGCTCTAGAAGCTGTCGTCCGGCACGGGTTAGTTGAGTGCTTCGGGTAGTACGAAGGAATAAACGAGCACCAAGTTCCTCTTCCAATTCTTTGATAGTGCGTGAAAGTGGAGATTGGTCGATATGTAGTCGTTCAGCGGCGCGAGCGAAATGAAGCTCCTCTGCAACGATGAGAAAGCAGCGAAGATGTCGAAGCTCCATTGTGCTCACTCCACTTTAATTCGTCTAATTTCATTTGCGCGGCTAATTAATCAGCCTTTGCCAGAGTGCTGACAGCCAAACCCCCCCGGTCAACAAAGTGGCTAACAGCACAGCAGCGCTTCCCATGTCCTTTGCACGCTTTGATAGCTCATGCCATTGAGGGCCAATACGATCAATCGCCGATTCCACAGCAGTATTGAGTAGCTCCACAATCATCAAAATAAGGATACTTCCTGAGAGTAGAGCGACTTCCACCCAGCCCTGCCCCAACCAGAAAGCCAATGGGACCAACACAAAGGAAAATACTGACTCAAGTCTAAAGGCCGGCTCATTCCATCCAGCGCGCAATCCCTGAATTGAGTAATGGGAGGCATGCCAAATTCTCAATATTCCTTGGCGAGATTTTTGTTCATTCTCGAATGAAGAAAAGGGCTCAGTTTCGATTATGTGTTTTTCATCTTTCATGAGAACAACTCTTATATATTCTTATCATCGCAGCCAAAGAAAAAATCGTAATTCCTGTCGTACTCACTTGTTTTAACCCGCATTAACCCCAAGACAGACGAAAACAATGCGTCGTGATCCGCATAAGAGCGGGCTCGCTCACTCAAACAGCCAATATTCAGCCCGCGACTTTGCGTAAACGTTGAAGAGAACCACATAACCAAAGGAACACGAGTCTGCTCTTGTGGAGCAATCGCATAAGGCATGCCGTGCAGAAAAAGACCCTTCTCGCCCAGGGATTCGCCGTGATCCGAGACGAATATCATAGCTGTGTCGTAGTCGGAAAGCCCCTGCAATTGTTTGATGGCTCGGCTTAGGAAATGATCTGTGTAGAGAATAGCGTTGTCGTAGCTATTCACGATCTGTTCGCGGGTGCATTTCCCCATTTCCGGTGTGTCGCATGTTGGGATGAATTTGCGATACGCTGCTGGGTATCGTTGAAAGTAGCTGGGGCCATGATTTCCAATCTGGTGCAAAAAAATCACACGATCACCGGGAATTTTGCGAGCCTGAGCTGGTAAGTCTTCAAGCAAAATCTCATCGAAACACCGACCATCAACGCATAAAGAGGGACTTTGTGCGTTCCCTAGACGTTGATTTTCGAGACCATCGCACACCCCTTTGCAACCTGACTGGTTATCCCTCCATAAGGTGGTAATACCAGCACGCTCCAGAACATGCAGTAAGGATTGGTGTGAACGAATCTTGTCCTCATCGTAGTTTCGGCGACCAAAGGACGAGAACATGCAAGGCACAGAAACCTCGGTGTTAGTTCCACAGGAGTGCATGTCGGAGAAATTGATCACACCTATCTGAGCCAATTGAGGCGTTGTTTCGCGTGCATAGCCGTTCAATCCCCAGTTTTGGGCGCGAGCCGTCTCGCCTACGACAAAGACTAATAAACGTGGCCGACTGCCTTCGGGCCTGACTGTTGCAACGGCATCAGCTCCAATGGTTTTCTTTTCGGCGGACTGCGTGATAGAGGAACCTTTTAGTGCCTTCGGTAAGCCCACCAGATAGTTTCCCGGTGTAATCAAGTATCGAACTTCGCGATGATTTCTCATCAGTGCGGACATGTCCTGAAATGACAGCATGACACCGACCGAAATCATCAGTGCCGAAAACAGCATTAATCCCATACGCCACACGGTTGCTTTCAGCCAAGTACGCCCGACCAATCGGATTCGCCAAAGCAAAATAATCGGCACTACTGCCAGTTGGCTTAGTGGAGCAATCAATGCAGGCGTCAGTAGCTCGCGACTTTCCTTGAAGTCTGTGGCTAGAACATTGCGCAACATGCTCGAATCGAGGTAGATATGAAAGCTGCGCATGTAGTGTGTTGCGAGGGCAGAGGCAACAAACAGCACCGCAAGTAAAACCCTGGCATTCCAGCGCCATACAACCAAACTCAACAGCAGACTGTGAATTCCCACCAGAAACAGCAGTACGGATGTGCCCATGCGTAGACTGGACTGGACGCCTAAGGCGCTACTCCAAAATAGACCATTGCAGGCCAGTGCAAAGAAAATACTGGTCATCAAGATCAGCCACTCGACGCTGCATTGTGGTCGCCAATGGCTTAGGTTCTTGAGGTTTGCAGTTCTGAATCGCGGCACCAGACCGAGAGCCTGTTTGAAAGTTCTCATGCTTGGAACCCCGATGAATGGACATCGCCTGAGCCACCAACAAACCAGCGTTGCCAGACCATGAAAAGACCCAAGGCAACGACCCAACAAATCAGGAGTGTCCACAAGTCATGAGAAAGGAAATGGGCTCCGCGCACCTGCTGGGTCCATCCAAAGATGGCACCTATCATCAAACCTGCGGCCAAGGCCATCCAACGCCAGGCAGGACGAACCATCAAGGTAAAGAAATAGAGGCTGACCCATGCATATCCGGCACTTGCATGCCCTGCGGGAAAGCACACACCGCGCGGCATACCGGGCGGGCGTGTTTCAAACAGGCCCACAAACACTCGCGCTCCGCCATAGCGCACCAAGTTCCAGGGGCAATCCATGTTAGTGAACGATTTCAGCGCCGAAACCGTCAGTGCCGCGATCACGTACGCACAAAAAAGATACAGTAGCGGCCAGCGTAGGTGTGCTGTGCAATTGTTGCTACGTTTTTTTCTCCAAGCCCAGATGCACGTTGCTGCAACCACAATTGCCAGCAAGGTGGAAAGATTCTTCCCACCCCGATGCAGCAGGTTGTTGGTTAGCCAGGCATCCCGCAAAGCCCATCGGCTGCCCTGCAAGCGATAGAGATGATCGGCGACCCAGAAGTCCCCACCGCCATCCATCAATAGACTGCTGATGATCAGCGCCGCACCCGCTGGTAGCGCTAAATGAGTGATTAAGAATCGAGGTGCGAATAGTGCGTTGGATAGTGGGGCGTTGCCCAGTAGTCGGAATTCATTGGGGGGCATCGGCATGTGCCTCCTTCGAATGCCACAGCGCATGCGCATCGATACGCACCAGTGCCGATGCTTGCAGCGCATCGACGCGAACCTGTGCCTCGGCTAGTCGTGTCTGGCGCAGGTTGCGCAGCGTCAAAAGGTATTCGGCCAAGGGGGCCTCTCCCAATTCCCAAGCCCGCCGCGTGCGGTTGCTGGCCGTGGTCTGCGCGGCCAGCGCCTGCGTGAATGATTGCCACTGCGTGCGCTTACTATCCGCTGCTTGCACGGCGACCCACGCACCTTGCTCCACCGCGCGCCGCACGCCGAGCGCCTCGGCCTCTGCGGCCGCCGCGTTGGCGCTTTCCGTGGCGGCCATTGCACTGCGATAGTCCGTGCCAAATGGCACCGTCAAGACAACGCCAATGACACGTTCCGCCCCGCCGCGTTCAGACATCATGCGTACCCCGACGGTGGGGTCGGGCGTGCGGTTGGCGCGAGCGCGCTCGGCCACCTTGGCAAGGCGAGCCGCCTCTCCATCGGCAATGCCGATTTCGACGCTTTGTCGCACAATTCGCGCCAGCCACTCCTGTACCCCGCCCGGCAAGGGATCGGGATCTGGCAGGGTGGATGGCCGTGCGGGAATCTCAATGCCGGGGAACTCAATCACCAACGTCTGTCGTGCTTCCCGTTCTGCATCGCGCGCGGCGCTAACCTGGGCCGCAAGCAGTGCGCGTTCGGCTTGCAAAACGTCGCTGTCCCGCCGCGCGGCATCGCCCAGGGCCACGCGCCGGGCCATTGCTTCCTGCTCACGAATAAGCAACTTTTCCTGCGCTTGCATCTCGTCAGCCACGATGAAACTGCGCAGCCATCCGGCCCAGACTTCCAGCAGTCGCCTTGCCATCTGGTGCTCGGCATCTTCAAGGCGCATACCGGCCACGCCGCGGGTGCGGCTGGCCGGCTCCCCCTCCCCACGCGCCCTGATCCCGTGCAGAACGGCCGCGGGCCCCGGCGCGGCCGCCCCCTGCCGATCTCCCGATCCAGACGCGCCTTGTTTGGCAAGCGAACAGCACGGCTGAGCTGGATTTCCCATTCGTTGTAGCGACGCGCTTCGTTGGTCACGTTGCGACGTTGTAGGCCGCTACTGAGTTCAAACTCGTGGCTACCGGCTTCAAGGGCGCTTTGCGTGGCAGCAGCCGCGTCCAAGCGAGCGGCTGCGGCATTCACGACCGGCTGGGTTTTCATCGCTGCTTCGACTTGCACCTGCGCAGGTAGCCAGGAGAGATCATCGGCGCGCGCTTGCGCGGGATGAAATGTCAAAACCGCGATAGCCACCATGACGGCACCAGCCGGTAGTACCAGGCTGCATCCTTTGTTTTTACTCGTCATACCAGTCTTCCACTTGCCAACACCGACTCCACCCACCAGCGGACATCGCTAGACGCGATGCGCTGGCGCAGATGCGCCAGGACCTGTTCCAGTTGTTCGTATTCGATCAACACCCAGATGACGCGCCGATCCACACGGCCGCGAACCTTCTCGCGAATGGACGCGCGCGCGAAGTCGCCGGTATGCCCTTCGGCGTGCAACAGGGTGAACCCTGGCAGCACCGGGTCGGCCATCAGGGCATCGGTGACGGCGTCTTCGAGCGTGGGTGGAAACACCAGATTCAGGCGCACCAGTTGCGCTTCTTTCAATCCGTTCATGCGTGGACTCCTTGTTGTGAGGAGATGGCCTGGCCGAATCGCCGGTACAGCACCGGCAGCAGGACCAGGGTCAGCGCCGTGGAACTGACCAGTCCGCCAATCACCACGATGGCGAGTGGGCGCTGGATCTCAGAGCCAGGGCCACTGGCCAGCAGCAGGGGCACCAGGCCAAAGGCGGTGATGGAAGCCGTCATCAGCACGGGGCGCAGCCGTCGCAGCGAACCTTCGCGCACCACCTGTTCCATGGGCAGGCCTAGCGCGTGCAGGTGGTTGAAGTGCGTCACCAGCACCAATCCGTTGAGCACGGCGATGCCCAGCAGCGCGATGAAGCCGACCGAAGCAGGCACCGACAGGTACTGCCCCGACAGCCACAGCGCCGCCACGCCGCCGACCATGGCAAACGGCACGT
Source organism: uncultured Rhodocyclaceae bacterium (assembly GCA_900549295.1). Lineage (GTDB taxonomy): Bacteria > Pseudomonadota > Gammaproteobacteria > Burkholderiales > Rhodocyclaceae > Azonexus. Next base: position 17,481 of record URNG01000033.1, on the reverse strand, counting down.
TGCCGAGGATGAGCGCGGCCTGCCGCACCGAGCCGAAGGTCATGAACAGCACGAAGAAAATCAGCCCCAGGGCCACCGGCACCACCATGCCTAGGCGGGCCGCTGCACGTTGCTGGTTCTCAAACTGCCCGCCCCATTCGACGCGGTAGCCGGGCGGCAGCGGCACGTCGCGCGCCACGGCTTCGCGCGCTTCATCTACGAAGCCGACCAGATCGCGCCCGCTCACGCTGGACTGGATCAGCGCGAAGCGCGAACCGTTCTCGCGCCGCACCAGCACGGGGCCATCGGTGGTGGCGATGCGCGCCAGCGAGGCCAGGGGGATCTCGCCCTGATCGCCTCGGGCGAGCTGCAAGTCCTTGAACCGCTCGGCCGATCCGCGCAGCCGGGCATCCCCGCGCACCACGATGGGCGTGCGCCTGTCCGGCTCGATCACCAGCCCGGCCGGCACGCCTTCGAGCTGCGCACGCAGCTCGTCCTGAACCTGCGTCACGGCCAGTCCGGCGCGACCGGCCGCCTGCGCATCCACCTTCACCTGCAGGTATTCCACGCTGTCGCTGGCCTGGGTGAGCACGTCGCGCGCACCGGGCACTTTCTCGATGCGAGCGGCCATGCGCTGCGCCAGATCGCCCAGCGTTTGCAGATCAGGGCCGAACAGCTTGACGGCCACGTCGCCCCGGCTGCCGGTGAGCATTTCCGAGATGCGCATCTCGATGGGCTGGGTAAAGCCGAATTCCAGGCCGGGGAAGGCATCCATCACCTTGCGTATCTCGGCACTCAACGCGTCCTTGTCGGCTGCATGCCAATCCTTGCGCGGTGCGAGCTGCATGAACAGGTCGGTTTCGTTCAGGCCCATCGGGTCGAGCCCCAGTTCGTCGGAGCCCACCCGCCCGATGCTGTGCCGCACCTCGGGCACCGCCGCACCGATGGCCTTCTGCACCGCCAGGTCAATCTCCAGCGAGCGCTGCAACCCAATGGACGGCGGCTTTTGCAGTTGCAGCAGGATATCGCCCTCGTCCATCGTCGGCATGAACGCCTTGCCCGTGCCGAGGTAGGCCACCACACCCAATGCCAGGGCCGCGATGGCGACCGCCGATGCGCGTAGCGGGTGGTGAAGCGCAGCCTCCAGCAGCGGTTGGTACAGGCGCGTGGCCCAGCGCATCACCCACGGCTCGGTGTGCGTGTGTTCCTTGAGCAGCAGCGAGGCCAGCACCGGCACCAGCGTGAGCGACAGCAGCAGCGAGACGCCCAGGGCGAACACGATGGTCAGCGCCACCGGCACAAACAGTTTGCCTTCCAACCCTTGCAGCGTGAGCAGGGGCATGAAGGTCAGACAGATGATGAGGATGCCCGAGGCCACAGGCATGGCGACCTCGCGCGCCGCGGCGAATATGCGGTGCAGGCGCGGCTGGTGCGCACTGGGCGCGTGCGGGTCGAGCCGACTGACGGCGTTTTCCACCACCACCACGGCAGCATCCACCAGCATGCCGATGGCGATTGCGAGCCCACCCAGGCTCATCAGGTTGGCGCTCATGCCGACAAGGCGCATCAGCAAGAAGGTACCCAGCGCCGCCAAAGGCACCATCACCGCCACCACCAGCGCGGCGCGAAGCTCGCCGAGGAACAGAAGCAGCAGGATGACGACCAGTACCGTCGCTTCCAGCAAGGCGCTTTCCACCGTGCCCACGGCGCGCTCAATCAGCGTGCTGCGGTCATAGAACGGCACCACCTTGACGCCGGGCGGCAGGCTGGGAGCCACCTCGTCCAGCCGGGCGCGGATGGCCTTCACGAGCGCCGAAGCATCGGCCCCGCGCAGCGCCACCACGATGCCTTCCACCGCTTCGCCCGCGCCGTCCCGGGTGACGGCGCCATAGCGAGTCACGCCTTCGATGCGCACCTGGGCCACGTCGCCCAGGCGAACTGGGGCCGTGCCATTGGCCCCCGCGCGCAGGATCAGACGGGATAAATCGTCCAAAGTGTGGATCGCGCCTTCAGCGCGCACGATCAGCGTGTCCTCGCCCGCATCCAGGCGGCCTGCGCCGTCGTTGCGGTTGTTACGACTGATCGCCGTGATGACGTCCGAGAAGCCGAGGCCCGCAGCGGAAAGCCGCGCGCGGTCAGGCACCACGGCAAAGCTCTTGGCTTCGCCGCCCAGCACGTTGACATCGGCAACGCCGGGCAGCGTGCGCAGGGCCGGGCGCAGCGTCCAGTCCAGCAGGGCGCGCCGCTCGCTCAGCGTGAGGCTGCCGCCTTCGATGGTGAACATGAACACGTCTGACAGCGGCGTCGAAATCGGTGCCAGCCCGCCGCTGACGCCGTCGGGCAGACTGCCCGAAACACCTGCATAGCGTTCGGCCACCTGTTGGCGTGCCCAGTAGATGTCGCTGCCTTCGGCGAAGTCCAGCGTGATGTCGGCGATGGCGTACTTGGCCGTGGAGCGCAGCATCACGCCCCGCGGCACGCCGAGCAACTCCATCTCCAGCGGCGTGATCACGCGCGACTCCACCTCCTCGGGCGTCATGCCAGGGGCCTTGATAATCAGCTTGACCTGCGTGGGGGAAATATCCGGATAGGCGTCGATCGGCAGTTGCAGGAAGGCCGCCAGGCCCGCACCCGCCAAAGCCAGCACGCCAAGCAGTACCAGCGCACGTTGGCGCAGGGAAAATTCAATCAGACGGGACAACATGCGTGGTCGCCCCTCATTGCAATGGAATCATGGATTTGAGCAGTGCCGTACCGCGCACGACGACCTGCATGCCTGCCGCAAGCGGCGCAGTGTCTGGCGAGACGGCGCGCACGGCGCTTGACGCCTCTGATTCGTCTTGCCCCAGCAGTTGCACCGGAACAGCGCGGACGCGTAGGTCGCCTTGCTTGTCTTGCGATGACGGCTCAGCAACGTAGAGCACGTGGGCGCTGCCCGCTGGCAGCAGCGCGGACGATGGCACGCTCAAGGTGCCCTGCGGTGCTGGCAGCAACAGCGCGACACTGATCTGCTGCCCGGCCGCATAGCGGTCTGCCCCTGCCTGATCTGCATCGACGCGGGCACGTACCCGCAGGCTCTGACTACTGAGGTCAGTGTCGCCACCAACAGCCGTCACGCGAGCGATCGTGCCATCGGGAAGACGCACTTCCAAGCCTGGGTGGAGATCCGAGCGCCAGCGCAGCGGAACCGCGACGCTGACATCCAGCGGGCCAGGCTGAGCCACTATGAAGGCGATGTCGAGCGGCGCGACCGCTTGCCCGAGGCTCAGGTGACGACGCATCACCCGCCCGGACAAAGGCGCAAGCAATTCATACTCGCCGGCCTGCCCGCCGCTAACGGGTCGAAGCCGTGCGAGGGCGCCATTGGCCTCTTGCAACGTACTTTGCGCAGCCGCCGCGCGCGCCTGGGTTTGCTCGTTGCGCGTGGCTGGGATGATGCCCTCGGCCAAGAGCGTGGCATCGCGCCGGGCCTGCGCCGCGGCCACCGCCGCTTCGGTGCGGGCACGCGCCAGATCAGCCTGCGACGCCAGAACGTCCTTGCTCTGGATGCGCGCCAGTGCCTGTCCTTGGCGCACTGCGGCGCCTTCATCGACCAGAACGCGCGTCACCACACCGCCATATGGCGCCACGACCTGCGCGCTGGCCGAGAGTGGTGCCACCGTCTGCGCGGGTAAGCCATCCAGCGGTATCACTGCGGCATCCTTGACGAGTGCGGTTTCCACACCCTGCGCGCGAAGCTGAGCGGCGTTGAGGTGAACGCCGCCAGCGTTCGGTTGGGCGACAGCCTCGCTCGCGTCTCTATCGGCTACGGTTGTCTGCTGCGTTGTCCAAGCCCACCAGCCGTACCCTACGGCAGCCAGAACTGCCACACTGACGGCGGACAGGGCCAAGGTCTTGGTTCGGCTGGCGGTGCCCGCCGCTTTCAAGGTCGGGAAGCTCATGCTTGTGCCGCCCCAAACGACGTAGAGCAGAGTAGAGAGCACATAGCGCGGATTGAAAATCCGTCGCATATGAAGCGGTGCGCGAGGTTAATGAGGCGAAACATGCGGTCGATCTCTTGTAAAAGATCGGCTCATGTTCTTCGGTGAAGCTTTGAGAAAGCTTTGGAGAAAGCGAAATTTGCTCAGTACGATGTATTTCGGCGAAACGCCTGCTTTGAGCAGCAAGCAATCGATAAACTGATTTTCAGTAACTTGCTCTGATATGCCAGCGGTGCGCCTTTGCTACCTCAAACATCGGAGCCATACACCATGAATGTCAGGAATTCCGAATACCGTTTCAGTCCTTTGGTCATAGGACTGCATTGGCTGACCGTGCTTCTCATCATCGCGGTCTATGCGAGCATGGAGCTGCGCGGACTGGCACCCAAGGGCGCCTTGAGAGACGCCATGAAGTCCTTGCACTACCTGCTGGGCCTCAGCGTTCTGGTGATCGTGGTGATCCGTATCGGGGTGCGCATCCAGGCGGGCGTGAAGCCCGCGATCCAACCACCCATGCCACGCTGGCAGGCCACGCTCGCCGATGTCATGCACTATGCGCTCTACAGCTTCATGCTCGCCATGCCGCTGCTTGGATGGCTCACCTTGAGTGCGGCGGGCAAGCCGATTGTTCTGTTTGGCTTGCCCATTCCCTCTCTGATCGGAACCGACGTTGCTCTGTCGCGCCAACTAAAGGATGTCCATGAGGCGCTGGCGACATTGGGCTACGTCTTGATCGGATTGCATGCGATGGCGGCGCTGTTGCATCACTACGTCATGCGTGACACCACCCTGGTTCGCATGCTCCCCGGTCATCGCCCCTGAACTGCTGGCCTTAGGCTGTTTCACATAGATTTGATTTTTTCAATGACAAAATTTCGTCATCGCGCCCACCCTGAAAGTCATCGCACTGAACATATCGGATGGCTGCGCGCCGCTGTTCTGGGTGCCAATGACGGCATCATTTCCACGGCCAGCCTAGTTGCAGGCGTGGCTGCTGCCCATGCAAGCCATGCCAGCATCATGACCACGGCCATCGCGGGGTTGGTAGCCGGCGCCATGTCCATGGCTGCAGGCGAGTTCGTGTCGGTCTATTCACAAGCTGATACGGAGAAGGCAGATCTGGCGCGGGAACGTGATGAACTGAAGAACAGTCCGGAAGCCGAACATCGCGAACTCACGGCCATCTATGTTCGGCGTGGCTTGGATCATCGACTCGCGGATCAGGTCGCCACGCAATTGATGGCGCATGATGCGCTAGGCGCGCACGCGCGCGATGAATTAGGCATCTCTGAAACCTTGAGCGCTCGCCCGCTGCAAGCCGCCATGGCGTCTGCTGGAAGCTTCGCCGTGGGTGCGGCCATGCCACTGGCCGTGGTTCTGTTGGCGCCGGAGCAGAGCCTGCTCTATTGGATCGTCGCGACGGCGATTGTCTTCCTGGCCCTGCTCGGCGCTGCGGCTGCTGCCGTGGGTGGTACGCCGCTCTTCAAAAGTGCGCTGCGCGTCGCGTTCTGGGGCACATTTGCCATGGCGGTGACAGCGGGCGTGGGAGCCATGTTCGGCACTGCGGTGTAGATCTGCGTCAATCTCAGAGCAGCGGTGGCCAAGGGCCAAGCCGCGCGGACAGCCGACCGTTGTCCAGTGAGAACGCCAGCGGCAGGTCTATGGCATGCGCGAGCGCCAGGGCCAGTGCAAGTCCCAGCCCGGCGTGGTGCGCCGTGCCACCTTCGGAATCCTTGCGCCAGAAGCGAAGGCCGAATTGATCCAGATCGGATGCCTGCAAATTGGGAGCTGTGTTGACGATGGTCAACATCCAGCCGGAAGCCTCGCGCTCCAACCTACATTGAATGTCGTCGCCTTCGGGCGCGTATTCGATGGCATTGCGCAAGAGGTTGGAGACGATGCGTTCGATCACGCCCTGATCACTTTGCACCCATGCCGATTCAGGTAAAGTCACGCGGATGGGTGACTTGGGTGCCATTTGCTGGACGTTGAGTCCCGCCAGCAACTCTTGCAGCAAAGCTGTTAGATCCAGAGGATCCAGCGCCAGTGTGTGTTGGCCGGACTCAAGCCGCGCCAACAACAGTAGTGTGTCCACACTGCGCTGCATGCGTGAACTGGCCTGGATCGTTGCATTTAGGGCGCGCTGGATTCGGGCCGGGTCGGCATCGATCAAAGCGCTTTCTGCGCTGATGCGGATTTCCGCCAGGGGCGTGCGCAACTCGTGGGCCACATCGCGGGAGAAGCGACGCTCGCGGACAATGGCCGCATACAGGTGATGCAAGCCCTGATTGAAGGCTTCGGCAAACGGACGCAGTTCGCGGGGAAAGTCCGCTCCGATCCGCGCAATCGGCCGATCCGAACGCAGGTCGGCCAGTTGCACGCCGACGCGCTCCAGCATGACTACGATGCGCCGAACCATGAGAAGCGCTAGGCCTGTGGCCAGGAACGTCGCCAGCACGATGCCGCCCAGGAGTGCGAAGTGGATGCGCCGCTCGGTTTGATCCCAATCCCTGCGTTCTGTCGCCACGACCAGCAGCCGGGACTTTTCGCCAGCCACGGATATGCGCGTCGCCAGCGCGCGGCCCGCGTGGCCATCCGGGAGTGTCACGTCGTAATAGCGCGGGGTGCCTTGCTCCAGTGGCCCAAGTGCAAGCTCGGCCCCAGCACTGCTGGGCGAACGCAGCAAGGTCCGGTGGGTCTGCGAATCAAAGACCGTGAAGAACTCGGTATGCCCGCCAGGCTCGTATTCCGGCATGAGGCTTTCGAGCTTTCTCGCATCCAACTCCTGCAGCACGCGCCCCACCGCCGCTGATCGTTGCATCAGGGTGGTATCCATCCGTCGGTAGATTTCGTGGTCAATCCAGTAGTCGAGGACGGGAAACAGGATCGCGAAGGTTCCTCCAATGCAAATCACCAGGCTGGCAGCCAGCCGCCGCTGCAAGGACCAGGATCCGCCTTGACTCGCATCAGAAAGGGCTTCGGAATCGGGACGTACCATCGTTTAGGGCAGGATGTAGCCGAAGCCACGGCGTGTCACGATCAGTTCATCCAGGCCGCACTGGGCAAGCTTGGTTCGCAAGGTGCTGACGATCACCTCTACCACCTTGTCCGATGCATCGCTGCGGCTGTCGTACAAATGTTCAAAAATCTGCGGGCGCGACAGCGTGGCGCCGCGCCGACGCAGCAGCAAGTCGAGCAGTCCATATTCCTTCGGTGTGAGCCCAAGATCCATGCCCTTGAACCTCGCGGTGCGCGAGCGCGGATCGACCTCCAGATCGCCGTGGCGCAGAACTGGAACGTCCCGTTGCGGCGGACGCCGCACCAGCGCCCGCAGGCGAGCCAGCAGCTCGGCCAGCTCGAAGGGTTTTGTCAGGTAGTCATCGGCACCCGCATCCAAGGCCCGCACCCGGTCATCGAGCAGTTCGCGCGCGGAGAGCACCAACACCGGTGCGGCATGGGCCTCCCGGCTCAATGCGCGCAACACGCCAAAGCCGTCCAGCCGGGGTAGCATCAAGTCCAGAATGATGGCGTCGTACCGGTAGCTGGCAAGAAACTCCAGCGCGGACACGCCATCGGCTGCTGTATCGCAGGCATAGCCTTCCGACTGAAGGCTCTGGCTCAGGGCTTCGGCCAGCGTTTGCGAGTCTTCCACGATCAATATGCGCATATGCTTTCTTCCATTCAGCGCATCTCGAAAAGCTCTTGGTGGAACGCTTCCGGCTCCAACCCCTGGGCCAGCAGATCGGCGCGCAACGCGCGGCCGAAGGCCGTGGGGCCGCAGAACCAGACGCTGGCGTCTTTCCAACCCGGCACCATGGCACGCAGGCGCTCACCCGTCAGGCGACCGTCTTTCTTGTCGATGAACAGGTGTAGCGCAACGCCGGCCGCCTGGCTGTCAGCGCGCAGCTTCTCGATGGCCTGCGGATCAGCGTCGCTCGTCGGATGGAACAAATCGACGGGGCGTGCGTCTCGGCCTTTGTGCTGCGCCAGATACTTCATGCGCGCAATGAATGGGGTGATGCCGATGCCGGCGCCGATCCAGATCTGGCGGGCACGCCCGTCGTCGAAAGTGAAGCAGCCGTAAGGCCCCTCGACCGTCACCCGGTCGCCAACTTGTAGGCGTTCCGGCAGCCGGCGGGTGTGGTCGCCCAGCGCCTTGGTGATGAAGGTGATGCGCCGGTCTTCCGGCACCCAGGCTGAGGCCAGCGTGTAGGGATGCGGGCCTTCTTTCGGGTTGGACATGGCGAAGGCAAACTGCCCGGGCCGGTGGCCGGGCCAGCCCGGGTCCATCCGCAGGGTGGTTTCCAGCACGTTCAGCGCAGGGTAGGTCTGCAGCGATTCGATGACACCGTGCGCGGTGCGCTGCGCACCGACCCGGCCCAGTAGCACCCACACCGCCGATACCGTGCCGCTCGCCAGCAGCATAGCCAAAGCCCAGCCCACGGGCTGCGCCCAGTAGGAGAACTGCACAAGCACCAAGGTGTGGAAGGCCAGCACTAGGTAGATCGCTGCCATCCAGTGGTGCGTCTTGGCGAACGGCCGGTAGGGGAAGCGCTTAACCAAAGCCAGCACCAGTAGCACCGCGACGGCGTAGAAGGCCCATTCGCCCAAGTCCTCGGCCAGTCCGCGCCAGCCACGCAGCGCCGATTCAATGGAGCCCATTGAATCAGCCGCTGCGCGGGGCTTGCGCGCCGGGCGCGTCAGCCAGCCCCAGCCTACGGCCCACTTGGTACCCTGCGCCCACAGCCAGTGTACTGTTGCAGCGGCCAGAGTGGCGATGCCGAGCCACTTGTGCAGGCGGTACATCTTGTCCAGTCCGTTCAAGCTGGGCTCCAGCCACGCAGGGCGCGTGGCCAGCACCATCGCCACGGACATCGCGCCGATGGCCAGTACGCCGCTGTATTGAATCCATACCGTTCGCAGGGCGAAGTAGTTGGACTGTGCAGGCCAGAGCGTATCGGTAAAAAGCCATAGAGCGCTCAATGCCAGCGCAAAAAACCAGAACGTCCAAATTATTCTCTTCATCGTGGATTTGCCCCAAATTCTGCGGAAGGCGCATGCGGTACTGGTCGGAAACCATCAATCCAGATACGCGATAGCGTGCCTTTGAATGTGGCCATGTATCCGAAATTACAGAAAATTTTAATTCTGGCATCCCAACCTTTGGTAATCCTTTGGATTGATCAACCATCAATAAATAGGATCTAATTTTTCCCACCGGCTTGTGGCATTACCTTGACTCAAGAAATGGTTGGCCCCCGATGCCGCCCAATCTCCCATGACACCGCGCCGCCGCGCACCGTCGCGGCAAGCTGCTGCCCCATTCGCTGCTCGATCACCGGTTTCCATGGCACCAGGCTGAACCCCATGCCGTCATCGAGCATCGCGTAGCGCCCGCTGGCCAGCATGACGGAGCGCCGGTAGATGCCGGCCACGCGCTGCCCATCGGCCACCGGGCGATGCTCCAGTCCGGTTTTCGCCGCAATGTCCTTCGTAGCCTGCGCCAGCTCCCGGTTGCGTAGCGTGCCCAATAGATTGCGCGCGAGGATCACGCGCTGGCCGCGCCGCTCGGCCAGCCCCTGTTCGGCCAGGAAGTCGGCGCGCTGCTGTATCGCTTGTTTGGCTTCACTGCCAAAGCCCAGGTCGCCCAGCCCCTTACCACCACCAATCAACTGCTGGTCGAGCCAGGTGGCCCCGATCACGCGCGCCTGCCGCTCGATGGGTAGGTGCGATATCAGCTCCACGGCCACGCCGCCCAGGCGCTGCGCGTCGTAGCGGCGGCCCTGCTCTGGCAGGTCGTCCGGCACCTTCCATAGCCCTTCGGCCACGCGCTCCACGATACCGGCACGGCGCAGGGCTTCGAGGCGGCGGACGTGGGCCGCGACGACTTCCCGTGGATCGCCGCCCGGCACGGCCTGACTCTGCGCGACGGCCAGATGATGATCGGTGCGGTACAGCCCATCGCTCGCCAGCGCAGCGATGTTCTTGTCGGCCGCGCACACGTCGGCCGATCCCTTCACCTCCACCACGGCGCCGGTCGGATAGTTCGCCAGCTCGTCGCGGGCGTTGAGCGCCACGTAGTGGGCTTTGCCGTCCACGCCGTCGATGACCAGATAGCCCCGATCGCGCAGTTCGTCGGCCAGCCCCTTCGCGGCCACGCGGCCGAGAATGGTGCGGCCGCTTCCATCGGCATCCTGGCCCGGCTCGAACACCGCCAGCTCGCGCGGCTCGCCGCGCATGGCTCGCTGCATGGTACGGATGATATCGCCACGCTCGCCCAGGGTGCGCAGGGTCTTTTCCGCATCGGCATGGACGGCCCAGGTTCCCGGCTGCATTTCGTCGGCAAGGCCCATGCGCTGCAAGCGTTGCAGGCGGCCGATCAGCAGCAGGCGCTGGCGTTGCAGCCGCGGTTCGTTGAAGCGTTCGATCCGCACCCGGCCGTCCTCGCCGTCCTCGCGTTGCAGGGTGCGATCCAGGCTCGTCCACCGCTCTTGCTCCACCTCGCGCTGCAAGGTCTGCTGGATCTCCAGCTCGGTGCGCGGCCCCAGCCATTCGGTCACCAGCTCGGCGGCGCGATGACGGAAGCCATCGGCGATATAGTCGCCCGCGATGATGAGGTCTTTGCCGGTGTCGTCGCGCCCGCGCACGATCAGGTGGGTGTGCGGGTTGTCGGTGTTCCAGTGATCCACCGCCACCCACTCCAGCCGCGTACCAAGATCAGCCTCCATGCGGTTCATCAGGTGCCGTGTGTAGGTGCGCAGGTCTTCCAGCTCCGCACCGTCCTCGGGCGAGACGATGAAGCGGAAATGGTGCCGGTCATCGGCGCAGCGTTCCTTGAAGGCGTCGAGGTCGGCGGCATCCGCCTGCGGTCCGTAGGCTTGGCCCGGCTCGCCATCACGGCCCACGCCGTCGCGCTCGATGTAGCGCAGGTGCTTGGCGAGCGACTGCGGGCTGGCCTGGCGCTGATTCACCAGCAGCGTCTTGATGATCACGCGCCGCGACATGGGCGTCAGCTTCGCGCCGGCGAAGCGCGCCGCCGTGTGGCCGCGCCCGAGGCGCGAACCGGGCCGCTGGCCGGTGCCACGCGCCGATGCTGGACGGCGCACGGATGACTTGCCGCTGTTGGCCTTGCCCGCCTGCTTGAGCACCTTGGAGACGAAGCCCTGGCCCTGGCTCTTTGGGGCGCTCGGGCGGATGCGGAAATCGTCATCGCGGCGGTTGGTCATGGCTGCGCTCCCTGCAAGCTCCGGCGTATCCGGTCGTGCGAAGCACGCGGACATGACTGCATTGGCGCGGGCCTCGCGCCACAAGCGGCACGGCGGCGAAGCCGCTCCGTGCTGCGCCACCCCCACGTGCAGACTGGCTTTCCACGCGGCCCGGTGCCGCGTCCTTTTGTCTTGCCTTCCGCCTTTGCCCCTCGCTGTCGCTCGGAGCAGCGGCGGCCCGGCGGCGCTGCTGCGCGAGCAGCCAGCGCGCCGGCGAACGCGGACACGGCCGCAGGCCGGGCGCGTTCGAGGCAAGACGCCTGCACGTTGGACGGCTGCGCCGAAGGCAGCGCGAAGTGCGGTGCCCAATGCGCAGGATTGGCACCCGCACTGCACGCGCGACGACACGGCGACGACCAGCAGGACGACACGCCCGATGGCACGATGAGATGCACGGCAACGTGCAGCGAATCGACGGCCATCATGGGCGGGATTCCAGCCAGACCGGATGCGCGACGCCGATCACGGCGGATGCGCTGACCGGCCCGAAATACCGGCTGTCGAACGACGCCGGATTGGTGACACTGAGCAGGAACAGCTCGCCAGGCCGAAGGCGGCGGCACTGCTGCCAGGATGGCAGCGGGCGGCCCCAGCGGTCGGCAGGCAGCACGGCGGCCGAAGGCACGCCGTTGATGCGGACGCTGCCGTCAGCGATGCACACCTCTTGCGGCGCCACCGCACCTACGCGCTTGAGCAGCGAGATGCGCGTTGGTAGGTAGCCGCGCTGCGCAGCGAGCGCGGCAGCCTCGGCGGGCAGCGGCACCAGCACGATGCTGCCCACGGACAACGGACGTGGCGGCGAGCTGGCGCGAGGGTCGAGCGGATCGACGCGATACCAGCCGACCGCCACGCTGTCGGACGGGTTGTAGGTCAGGCGCGGCAGTGGATGCACGAAGGACGCCCAGGCCAGCGCAGCGAGGCCGCAGGCGGACAGGCCCGCCAACACGAGGCGAGCGCGCAAACGTGCGCGGTGCGAGCGAGGATGCGGCGTGGTGCCGGAAGTGGAAACGGCGGTCATGGCAGTGCCCTCCCGGCGAGCCAAGCGGAGTGCCGCTCGGCGGTGTATTCGGGCAGCGGCAGGCGCGCAGCGAGCCGGTTGGCGAGCGTGCGCCAGTACGCGGGCGAAGCGGCAGCGGGCGTGATGCCCAGCGCCTCGATGGCGTCGATGCGTTCCAGCACGGCGCGCACCTGGTTCTCGCCCTCGGCGTGCAGCACCAGGCGCGCGCCCGGCTGCACGCCGGGGATGCGCTGCGCTGCATCGAGCGGCGTGCACGCCTGCATGACCATGAGCTGCCAGCGCACGGTGCCGTAGTCGTTGGCCTGCCAGCGAATGCGGCAGAACACGGCGTTGGGCATGAACACGGCGAGACTGCGCCAGCGATCGAGCCGCAGCGTGCGCGCCGGTTCGCCAAAGCGCAGATAGAGCTTGAAACGGTGCTCCAGGAAGGCCAGCGAAACGCGCGTCAGCGGCGTTGAGATAGGCCGCGCCGCACGTGCTGGGAGTGATGGCGACGTTGCAGCCGTGGCCGCGTCAGCGGCAGGCAAAGCGGATGCGATCATGGTGTGTTCTCCCTGCGGTGTTCTGGAAACTCCCGCTCCAGCAGCGCGCGCAGCAAGTCGGCCACTGTCACGCCTTGCGTGAAGGCCGATACCTTGATGCGCGCCCGCATCGCGGGCGTGATGTCGAGGGTCAGGCGGGCCGTGTAGAGGTCGCCCTTACCCAGCGCATCGGCATCGCCTTGGCGAATCCACGCCTCGGCGTGCGGATTCGCAGGCGGACGCGCGCCGATGCAGACATGCTTGGCCGTGCGTTTGCTGCTGGGTGGCGGCTTCGCAGTCATGTCGGCCACCGCAGAAGTTCGTCCACCAGCGCGGTGATTTCTCGCGCGGCGGTACTGTCGGGCGCCGTCTCGCGGGCAAGCCGACCAGCGGCCACGCTGTCGGCGAACACGATGCGCTGATGCACTTCCGAGCGCAGCGCAGGAAGCGGCTGGTCGGCGAGCGCCTGGCGCGCTTCGCGTCCGATCACGGTGGTGCTCACGCGCCGGTTGATGACGAAGGCCGCGCGTAGCGCAGGCCGGAACACCTGCGCTTCGCGGATCAGCGCCACCATCTCGGCGCTGGCCCACAGGTCGTAGGGGCTGGGCTGCACGGGGATCAGCACGCGCTCGGCCGCCAGCAGCGCGGAGCGCGCCAGCGCCGCGATGCGTGGCGGGCCGTCGATGACGACGTGATCGGCGCGACGGGCCAGTTCTGGCGCTTCCTGGTGCAGCGTTTCGCGTGCGAGGCCCACGGTGCTGAACAGCCGTGGCAAGCCTTGCTGGCTTCTGCGCTGTGTCCAGTCCAGCGATGAACCCTGCGGGTCGGCGTCCAGCAGAACGACGTGCTGGTCGCGCATCGCCAGCTCACCGGCGATGTGGGTGGCGAGCGTGGTCTTGCCCACGCCGCCTTTCTGGTTGAGCAGCGCGACGATCATGGCCTGGCCCTCCGTGTTGGAAAGCCCGGCTGTTGCTGCTGTGCGTGGTGCCGCTCAGCGGTTTTCCACCGGCGCGCGGCGCTTCTACTACCAGTTAGAGGTTTTAAGTTAGGGAAGTTAGAAGGGCCGCAAACCCGCGCCGTTATTGGGTTTGCGGGCGATTCGTACTCCTGATAGCACGAGAGTCGTACTCCCGATAGCACGATACCCCGTACTCCTGATAGCACGAGTCTGTCCACAGGCAACGCACCGTTTATCCCCGTGCCATGAACGGCACGGGCCGAAAGGTCAGCAGCTCGGCGCCGTTGTCCGGCATTCGCTCGATGCCCAGGACGTAGCCGGGCATCGACTGCCGCGCGACCAGCGCGCGCAGGTCGTAGGCGAAATCCGAGAAGCGCGTGGCGCTGCCCGATTTCCGATACAGGTGCCGGAAATCGAATTGCCAGCCGCCCGGCTGGCGCCCGCCGTGTTTGCGCACCAGCCGGTACAGCCAGCGCTCGATCCCGCCCGTGAGCCGGAAATACGCTGGGTCGATGGACAGCACCAGTGCGGCATCCATGACGCCCGCGTAAAACCAGTCCGGCAGGATCAGCTCCAGCCCCAAGGGCGTGCCCTTGGCATCGGCTAGTTCCTTCCACTCGTTGATCCACGAGAAGCGGTGCAGCCGTCTTCCCGTGGTCTCCCGGATGGACGTGGCCACCGTGGTGGATTGGAGGCGATCCAAGGCCGCCTTGAGGCGTTGGTAGTCGCGCAGCGACGTACCGCGCCCGATGAAGCGCAGGATCTCGTAGGGCGTGGCCTGCATCAGCCGCGACGGGCGCAAGCCCGCGTCGCGTGCTTCCACGATCTGCGAAGCTGCCCAAATGAGCACGTCCGCATCCCAAATGGTGGCGATGCCGTGCTCCTGCGTGCCCTCCACGCGGATCGTGATGCCGCTGGCGCGGAAGTCGATCGGCGCCACGCGCCGCGACTTCGCTAGCGAGAAGAACGGAAAGGCCATCAAGTCCTGGCTGTCGCGCGGCGCCATGTCGCCCGGCAAGGCGCGGAACAGGTCGAGCTGTTCGCGCTCTGGCACGGGCCGCTGCCGGGACGGCAGCGCAGGGCTGGACATGGCGAAGGCCATCCGCGCGCAAGCGATCAGCGCGCACGGCTGTCCGCCGAATGCTGCTCGGCGTATTCGGGATCGGATGTGCTCTCGAAACTGCGCTCTGAAGCCCAGGCATCGAGGTCGGCCACGGCGTACATGACGCGGCGGCCGAATTTGCGGAACTTGGGGCCACCACCCAGCACGCGCTGTTTCTCCAGCGTTCGCGGCGACAGGCGCAGGTAGTCGGCGGCTTCGTCGTTGGTGAGGTAACGCTGCGGCTGCGCAGCGGTGGTCGAGGCAGTGGCGGAAGCGGCGGCAGGCCGCAAGGGAGCGGGACGCATGGTGTGTACCTCCATAGCTTTCAAAGCTCCGGCCACACAGCGCAACCGGATGGAGGCAGTCTCAGAAAACGAGGCCCTTCTGCTCAGGGTCGTTTTGCATCCTCATCAAAACGACCCTTCTCAAGCGGCGCAAGCTGTGCTAAGCGGTGATAGCCGCCGCGCATCAGCGCATCGCCGCGCCGCGCCAGGCGGCGCACCTTGGAGCGCAAGCCGCCATCGCTGTACCAACCGGCTGCGGCGTCCACGCCGAACAAGCCTTCGGCCACGTCGCGCAAGGATGCGCCCGCCAGGGTCGCGTCGAGCGCCTGCAAGGTGTGCAGCTCCAGCAGCGCGGAAGGTGCTGGTCTGGGTGTGGTAGCGGCGAAGGTCGCGCCGCGTGCATGAGCGCGCACAGGCACGGCAGTGCCGCTCCGCTGGGCATAGGCCACGGCCATGCCATCTTCGAGGCCAGCCGCGAGCGCGAAGCGCAGGCACTGGCCGGGGCTGCACGCGATCAGCGCCAGTCCCTTGCCATCGTGGAGAAGTTGCTTGTGGCCGGGGATACGCCAGAACGTGAAGGGCTCGGCATCCACAGGCGGATCGGCATCGGGGTAGAGCTGCACCACATCAGCTTGGCGGGGCTGCCATGCCGGATGCGCGTCGCGCGCATCCAGCGCCGGGTCTTCCAGCACGCGCAAGCCCCAGCGATGCGCCGCATCGGGGCGGCGTGCACGGCGCAGCCAGTCGAGCCGGTATTCGGGGTGCCTGCGCAGGTACTCCCAAGCCAGCGCAAGCGCATCCAGCCAGAGGACATAGAGGTAAGCCGCAGTGGGATACCAGTGCGCGACATGATGAGGATTGACCATGACCAAAGCTCCCGTCGAACAGCAGGAACGTCGCCACGGCGTCAAACATGCGGGAGCATTAAATCAAGGTGAAAATCCGGTTAAGCTGTAACGGTTGGTGTCAAGACTGGTTGGCTCCGGCATATTGCGTAATCCGTCCGAATGCGACGGCCGCATGGCACCAAAAACGTCATGCGGTACTGACACCGTGCCGCAAGCCGCATGAGAGATCGTGGCTGATTCCGCCACGCACGCACAGGTTTGGTGCAAGAGTGCTGATTCAGACTGGAAAGGTCTGGAGCAAGACCGAAATAGTCTGAATGCGCCCGGCTTGGTCGTAGCGCGAGCGGTTCAATCGACGACGGAACCGTTTTCCTGCGCCAGGCGCAGATATTCCGACAGCGGGCGCATCGCCTGGAAATACAAATCTCGCGTCACGGGCAGCTTGTTCGGCCCGACGATGGAAGCCAGGTCGGAAAGTTTCACCGTCCCCAGCTCGGGCATGCTGATTCCCAGGTCGATCAGGCCGTAGGCCGTGTCACCATCGACGGGATCGAGCGAGGTCAGCAGCCAGGTGGCGTGCGCGTCGGGAGTGAACAGCCGCACAACCGGCAACGGGTCGTACGGTTCACCGGCGGCGGCCCGCCGCCCGTTCTCCAGCAGCGCGGCACGCTGCGCATCGGTGTCGAGGGGAGCATTCATCGTGGTGCTCCTGTTCCAACGCGGAAAGTCGGTTTTGCACATCCACGCCAAAGCGTGGAAACACGAAAGCGCAAAGGCTCAATTGTAGAAATCTGCAAAGGAACGTTGGCGGTTTTCCGGTTCTGCCGGAATCCGCAGAAGCGGATTTCCGTAAAAGCACGAATAAGGGCCAAAAGCATGAATGAGTTAAAGATAACGTGGTTTTAATTGTGCTGCGAATTGACGCTTCTGTCTATGCAGAGGCGATCCATCCAGCGCGGCCGACCAGCGGGCGCCACCACCTACGATGCCGAGCTGGCGCAAGCCTTCGGCGCGGCGGTGCGCGCGCTGCGGACGGAGCGCGGCATCGCGCAGGAATCGCTGGCGCACCTCGCCGGCATCGAGCGCTCCCACATGGGCAAGGTCGAGCGCGGCGAACACATGCCCACGCTGGCGATCATCTTCAAGATCGCCGGCGCGCTTGAATGCAGTACCGCGGTGCTGATGGCCGCGACGGAAGGCCAGCTCGCGGCTACGAGGACGTAGGGCGGGGCCTCGCGCTCCGCCACAACGGGCGGGGCGCTGCGGCGGTTACGCCGCCTGGGGCTTGCTGCGCGACCAGATCAGGTCGTGCGTGCCGTTCTCTCCTTCGATCAGGCGGGCATAGACCGTTGCCGCGAACGAAGGGTCGTCGAGGGCCACGGACAGGTATTCCCGCCCGGCCTCGCTGGTCTTCTTCCACGCTGCGCCGATGTCGTGGCTGGCGGCCTGGACGCGGAAGTCAGGGGCTTTCTCGTTGTCGCCCTTGTCGTTGGGAACCAGCTTGACCTTGACGTTGAGCGTCAGGG
>URNG01000032.1 GCA_900549295.1 uncultured Rhodocyclaceae bacterium | reverse complement strand
AGGCCACCTTGATGCCGGCGGTCATGTAGAAGGGGATGAAGATCGCCAGCCCCGCCGCGACCGAACCGCCGCCCTTGGCCGATTCCTCGACGCTGCCACCGATGGCGATGCTGTAACCCGCCGGCAATCTGGCGCGAATCTGCTCAATAGCCGGTTGCAGAGCATCGACCACCGTTGCCGGTTGCGTTTCGCCGTAGAGGCTGCTGCGCACGGTCATGGTCGGGAGCCGGTCGCGCCGCCAGATCAGGCCGGGCTCGAACACCGGCGTCACCCGCGCCACCTGTGACAGCGGCACGCTCTTGCCGCCCGCCACCGGCAGCATCAAGCTCGCCAGCGCCTGCGGTTGCAGGCGGCTGTCGCTGCCGGCACGCAGCACCACGTCGATGCGTTTGCTGCCTTCGCGCAGCGTGGTGGTGGTATAGCCCTGCTGGCTCATGCCGATCAACTGCGCGATGTCCTGGCTGGAAATACCCAGCAAACGGGCCTTGTCCTGATCGATATCCACCGACAAGGCCTTGCTCAGTTCGTGCCAGTCATAATTGATGTCGGACAGGCGCGTATCGGCACGCATGACATCAGCGATGCGCTCGGCAATGCCGCGCAGCACCGCCGGGTCTTCCCCGGCCACCCGGTATTGCACCGGATAACCCACCGGCGGGCCGTTTTCGATGCGCCCGATATTGGCCCGCACGCCGGCCGGAGCCTGGGCATAGTGCGCGATCAGGCGGCCGCGCAAGGCTTCGCGCGCCTCGATTTCAGTAGTGACGATGACGAACTGGGCCACATTGGTTGCCGGCAGTTGCTGATCCAGACTCAGAAAATAGCGCGGCGCGCCGCTGCCCGTCCAACTGATGAAATGCGTGAAATCGGCGTGTTGTTCCTGATCTTCGCGCAACCAGTTTTCCAGTTCCGCCACCGCCGCTGCCGTCGCCTCCAGCGAAGCGCCTTCCTGCAAGCGCAATTCGACGTTCAATTCGAGCCGGGTGGAATTGGGGAAAAACTGCTTTTGCACCTTGCCCATGCCAACGATGGAGAGCGCAAACAGAAAGAGCGTTGCGCCGACCACCAGCCAGCGATGATCCACGCACCACGCAACCAGGCGGCGAAAGCGCAGGTAAAAGGGCGTGCCGTACACATCGTGATCCTCGCCGTGGCTGGGCATGCCCAGCCCCAGGCGCTGCGCCAGACGGCTCAAGCGCGGAAAGCGGCTGGGCGCGCGCGGGGCGCGCGGATCGGGCAACAGCTTGTAACCCAGCCAGGGAATCGCCACCACCGCCGCCAGCCAGGAAAGCAGGAGGGCAATGGCGTTGATCTGGAAAAAGGAAAACGCATATTCGCCAGTAGCCGATTGGGCGATGGCAATGGGCAAAAAACCGGCCACGGTGACGAGCGTTCCGGAAAGCATCGGCCCCGCCGTGCTGATATAGGCAAAAGACGCCGCCCGCGTGCGTTCCCAACCCTGCTCCATCTTCACCCACATCATTTCCACGGCGATGATTGCATCATCGACCAGCAAACCCAGCGCCAGCACCAGCGCGCCGAGCGACACCTTGTGCAGCCCCACGTTGAACCAGTACATACTGAGAAAAGTGGCCGCCAGCACCAGCGGGATGGAAATCGCCACCACCATGCCGGTGCGCATGCCCAGACTGAGGAAGGTCACGGCCAGCACGACGATGACCGCCTCCGCCAGCGCCTTGACGAAAGCGTCGATGGAACGGCTGACGGCCACCGGCTGGCTGATGGCTTCCTCGATTTCGACGCCGACCGGCAATTGCTGGCGCAGTTCGCCCACCCGTCCGGCGAGCGCGCGGCCAAGGGCGATGATGTCGCCGCCGGGAGCCATGGCCACGCCGATCGCCAGTCCGGGGCGACCGTTGTAATGCACCAGCGGCGCGGGCGGATCGTTCAGCCCGCGATACACGCGGGCAATGTCGCCCAGGCGGTAACTTTGCCCGTTGTGGCGGATCAAGGTTGCGGCAACGGCTTCCTCGCCCGCCAGCGCGCCGGAGGGGCGGATCTGGATGCGTTCGGTCGGCATCTCGAAAAACCCGGCAGCGGCAACGGCGTTCTGCTGCGCCAGCGTCTGCGCGATCAGGCTGGGCGGGATGCCCAGGGTGGCGAGCTTGGCGTTGTCCAGATCGACGAAAATCTTTTCATCCTGCACGCCAAAGATTTCCACCTTGCCCACGTCGCGGATTTTCAGGAATTCATCGCGCAGGCGCTCGGCCTGGTCTTTCAACAAGGGCGCGCTCAGGCCCTCGCCGGTCAGGGCGTAGACGTTGCCGAACACGTCGCCGAATTCATCGTTGAAAAACGGCCCAATGATGTCCGGCGGCAGGCTCGTGCGGATGTCGCCGATCTTCTTGCGCACTTGGTAGAAGGTTTCCGGCACATCGCGGGCGCGCAGGTTCTCGCGGGCGAAGAACATCACCGTCGATTCGCCGGCACGCGAATAGCTCTGCACCCGGTCGAGTTCCGGCATTTCTTCCAGCTTCTTTTCGATGCGGTCGGTCACCTGCTGCGTCACCTGCTCGGCGCTGGCCCCCGGCCACAGGGTGCGGATCACCATCACCTTGAAGGTGAATTGCGGGTCTTCCGCCTGCCCCAGACGACCATAGGCGAAAATGCCCATGACCGCGATGGCGAACATGAAATAGCCGACCAGGGTACGGTGGTGCAGCGTCCAGTCGGACAGATTGAAGCGCGAATTCATGATTCTGGCGGGTTCAGCGCTGCGCGGCCGGCGGCGGTGCGGTGCGCGCATCGACTTCCAGCCCGTCGCTCAACAGGTTGATGCCGGCGATCACCACGTTTTCGCCCGCCGCCAGCCCTTCGCCGAGCAGAGCACCATCGTCGCGGAAAGCCGCAACCCGCACCGCGCGGCGGCTGAGTTTGCCCTCCTTCTCCACCCAGACGAAATTCCCCTGGCCGCTGTCGCCCACGGCGGCCAGCGGCACCAGCACGCCGCTGTCGGCAGTCCCCGCCGAAGTGACGCGGGCGGTCATGCCGAGGCTGACGGCAGGCGGCGGGTCGATGAGGCGGATGCGCGCAGCGTAAGTGCGGGTCTGCGGATCGGCGACGCTCGCCAGTTCGCGCAATTCGCCGCGGATGCTGGTTTGCGGCGCAATCCATAGCTGCACGACGAACTCCGGCGTGGCGCGCACTTCGGCCAGACGGCTTTCCGGCACCGCCACCAGCGCTTCCTTTTCCTCCGGCCGCGCCACGCGCAGCACCGGCTGCCCGGCGGCCACCACCTGCCCGGCATCGGCCAGAACGGCGCTGACCACAGCGGGGAAACTGCTCGTCAAACTGCCATAAGCCGCCTGATTGGCGCTCAACTGGTTCTGCGAACGCGCCTGCGTCACGCGGGCGCGGGCGGCGTTGAAAGCATTGTCGCGGCTGTCGAAAGCGGCCTGGCTGACGAATTTCCTGGCCAGCAGTTCGGCATAACGCTGCCGCTCGGCGCTGGCCGTCGCCAGATCACTCTCCGCCGCCGCCAGTTGAGCCGCCGCCGCATGGGCGGCCAGTTGCAGATCGGCCGGATCGAGTTCGGCCAGCGTCTGCCCGGAGCGAATCTCGCTACCCGTATCGACCAGCCGCCGCAGGATTTTCCCGCCGACGCGAAACGCCAGATCGACCTCGTGCCGCGCCCGTATCTCCCCCGTCAGCACGCCCCCGCTCGCCGGCGCCGCCACCGCCGCCTGCACCAGCACGCCACGCCGCGCCGCACTCGTTTCGGGCGCGGGCTGGCAAGCGGTGAGAAGCACGCCAAGAAGCACACCAAGAAGACCAGTGCGCGCTGAAAAATGAGGGAGGGCAAACATGCGGCAACCCAAGCTAAAGAAGCGCAGGATGATAGGGGAGAAGGATGCGACAAAGCAATGCGCCAGATTAACCCTGGCGTGGAGTCAGCAATCCCTTGGCTTGGCGACTGACTTCGTTTTCAGCTAGTCATTTAGGAGTGGCAGCAGCCCAAGCGCGGGTGCGACAAGGGCGGCCCCCGGCGGGGCAAGATAAGCCTTTGTGATACAGTGAATACACATATCTAAGCGGAGGTTTTGACATGGTTACTTCGATTCGCTTGGCCCCCGAGACCGAGCAAAGGCTTGATGCTCTGGCCTCTCATACCGGGCGCACAAAGGCATACTACCTGCGGGAAATCATCGAGCGGGGCATCGAAGAGATGGAGGACTACTACCTTGCCGCCGACGTGTTGGAGCGCGTTCGCAAAGGGCATGAACAGGTGTATTCAGCCGCTGACGTGAGGAAAGACCTTGGCTTGGACGATTGATTACACCGACACGGCCAAAGGGCAGCTTCGCAAGCTCGACAGGCAGGTTGCGCGGCGCATCGTCGACTTCATGGATGAACGCGTCGCAGGTCTGGAAAATCCGCGCAGCACCGGCAAAGCACTGAGCGGCCCACTTGGCAGTTTCTGGCGTTACCGCGTGGGCGACTGCCGGGTGATTTGCGACATTCAGGACGGCGCTTTGCGCGTGCTGGTGGTGCAAGTGGGCAACCGGCGTGAAATTTACCGATAGGGGTTTTCATGGAGGCGCAGCAACAGCCATTCGGACTGATGGCCGTGGCAGAGGCGCGCACTTTGGGACATCCATGTTGCTTTGCCTGAGTTGCTTTGCCCATTGGACATATCGCAACGACATCCGTAAA
Organism: uncultured Rhodocyclaceae bacterium; assembly: GCA_900549295.1. GTDB lineage: Bacteria > Pseudomonadota > Gammaproteobacteria > Burkholderiales > Rhodocyclaceae > Azonexus. The sequence continues at coordinate 23,799 of URNG01000032.1, read as the reverse complement.
CTCTGTGGAAATTCAGCAAGCTGAGGCAGCAATCGACAAGTAAGCCACCAGATTTTCATTTGGCCTCGTGTTGTTTTTCTGCGTGATTTGACATACAAGCAACTGCCGCAGGAGAAACTATGCGATCACCAGCCTTTCAAATGGTTTTTTCAATTCCGATGCTGCTATTGTCTTGTGGAGCCGTTGTGGCGGAGCCACTGGAAAAAGCTACTTACACAGACCAGTTTCTAAAAGATGTTGCTGCCATTTCAACGACAATGGGGAAACAGTACCCGCCTGAAAACATCGCAAAACTTACAAAATCAGATCTAAACGGGGATGGTTATGAAGATCTCGTTTTCTTTCTTTACGAAGAATCGCCACCAAACCTAAGGGTTACTCCTAATTTGGCAGTTCTCTACGGAAAAGCGTATGGTGAATACAAGCTTGGGGCCATCTCGAAGGCGCTCTGCGACGCTCGCATTGGCGTCAATTTTGGCATCGAAGGTCAGTCGCTGTTAATACAAGCCTTGCATTCGATGGCTCCCAGCGATAGCATCTACAGATTCATTTTTAGAAAAAATGAGTTGCTGTTAAGCGGGTTTGACCAGGAATCTTATAGCCCGGATGGTCAAGATACCGCTTCCGGCATGAGCGTAAATTATCTTACGCGGCAAGTGGTTTATTGGCGGTATGACACAAACCAAAGCAAAGAAATCAAGAAAACCTTACCTAAAGCTCCCCTCATACCCCTGAACGGATTTGATTGCGCAGAATTTATACCGCCTACAGGCTGGATCAACGAAAGTTTCGAATTTGAACAGCGTTATTACTAAAGGGAATTTGCCTGCCCTTCCGCGTAACCGGGTTGTCGTACCTCAGTGACGCCAACAGCTTACTCCAGCAAACGCAGCAGCCAAAACCCCCAAACTCAATCCAGCAAACTGCGCGCCGCCTCGTAGCGTTGGGCGAAGTAGCGGTTGTCCATCTGTTCGACGCGCACCGCGCCGTTGCTGGAAGGAGCGTGGATGAAGCGGTTGTCGCCGATGTAGATGCCGACGTGCGAGAAGGGGCGGTTCTGGGTGTTGAAGAACACCAGGTCGCCAGCGCGCAGGTCGTGGCGGTTGATGGGGCGGCCACGGCGGGCGATGTCGGCGGCGCTGCCGCTGATTTTCAGATTGGCGGCCTGACCGAAAACGTAACTGACCATGCCGCTGCAATCGAGGCCGGCTTGCGGGTTCTTGCCGCCGAAGCGGTAGCCGGTGTCGATCAGGGTCAGCGCGTAGAGGGCGACGTCGGCACCGGCCGGGCTGGCCGGGCGGCGGCTCTGGGTTATAGTTTCCCCTTTGTCAGACGGGCGCGGCGCGGGCGTGCCGCAGGCGGCGAGCAGGAGCGCGGCGGCCAGGGAAAGCAGAAGAGAAGCGTGGCGCATTATTCATCCGGTTTCTGGGAACTCACCGTAACTTAACGTTTTTTCAGGATTTTTCAAAATGATCGAGTTGCAGAATCAGGCTTTGTGGCGTGAAAAAAACTATCTCGGCGGGCAGTGGATCGCCGCCGATGCGGGCGATTTGCTGGAGGTACTCAATCCAGCCACCGGCGCTGTGCTGGCGCAAGTGCCGCGTTGCGGCGCGTCTGAAACCCGCCGCGCCATTGCCGCAGCGGCGGATGTGCTGGCCGATTGGCGTGCCCGTCCGGCCAAGGCGCGGGCGCAGGTGTTGCAGCAGTGGTTTCGCTTGATTACCGCCAACGCCGAGGATCTGGCCCGCCTGATTACCGCCGAATGCGGCAAGCCGCTCACCGAGGCGCGTGGCGAAGTGGCCTATGGCGCCTCCTTCGTCGAGTGGTTCGCCGAGGAAGGCAAGCGCACTTACGGCGAAACCATCCCCAGTCCGCTGGCGCACACGCGGCTGTTGACGATCAAACAGGCGGTCGGCGTCTGCGCGGCCATCACGCCGTGGAATTTTCCGCTGGCGATGATTACCCGCAAAGTTGCGCCAGCCCTGGCGGCGGGTTGCACGGTGGTGGTGAAACCGGCGGAAGCCACGCCGCTCACCGCCCTGGCGCTGGCCGTGCTGGCCGAGGAAGCCGGTTTGCCAGCAGGGGTGTTCAACGTCATCAGCGGCGATCCGCAGGCGATTGGCGGCGAACTGTGCGCCAATCCGACGGTGCGCAAGCTTTCCTTTACCGGCTCCACCGCCGTGGGTCGGCAGTTGATGGCGCAGTGCGCGCCGAGCATCAAGAAACTGTCGCTGGAACTGGGCGGCAACGCGCCTTTCATCGTGTTCGCCGACGCCGATCTCGATGCCGCCGTCGAAGGCGCGCTGGCGGCGAAGTATCGCAATACCGGGCAAACCTGCGTCTGTGCCAACCGCTTTCTGGTGGAGGACGGCATTTACGAAGCCTTTGCCGAGCAATTCGCCGCCCGCGTCCAGGCCTTGCAGGTGGGCGCGGGTGATGAGGCAGGCGTGCAGCAGGGGCCGCTCATCAACGCGGCGGGGCTGGCCAAGGTCGAGGCGCACGTGGCGGACGCGCTGGCGAAGGGCGCGCGGGTGCGCTGCGGCGGCGCGCGCCATGCGCGCGGCGGCAAGTTCTATCAGCCGACGGTGTTGAGCGAGGTGACGAGCGCCATGCGAGTGGCGCGCGAGGAGAGCTTCGGGCCGCTGGCGCCGCTGTTTCGTTTTTCCGGGGAGGCGGAGGCGATCAAATTTGCCAATGACACCGAATTCGGGCTGGCCGCCTACCTTTACACCCGCGACCTGGGCCGAGCCTGGCGGGTGGGCGAGGCGCTGGAATACGGTATGGTCGGCGTCAATACCGGGCTGATTTCCAACGAAGTCGCGCCCTTCGGCGGCGTCAAGCAGTCGGGCATCGGCCGCGAAGGCGCGAAGTACGGCATTGAGGAGTATCTGGAAGTGAAATACCTGTGCCTGGACGTGGGCGCTTGAGCATGACGGGCTACCGCGCCGCTGTCAGCGCGCGCGGTACCAAGCGATGAAATCGTCCAGCGGCATGGGTTTGCCGTAGAGGTAACCCTGCCCGACCTGGCAGCCGAGCGCGCTGACGGCGGCGTGGGCGGCGTCGTGCTCGACGCCTTCGGCAATCGGCAGCATGCCCAGATCGCTTGCGAGATCGACGATGGTGCGCACGACGCGGCGGGCATCCGCGCTTTTTTCCATGGCGACGACGAAAGAGCGGTCGATCTTGATTTCCTGCACCGGCAAAGTCACCAGATAGCTCAGCGACGAATATCCCGTGCCGAAATCGTCGAGCGCCAGGCGGCAACCCAGGGCACGCAGACGTTCCATGTTGGCCAGCCCGATGCTGCGCTCGTGCAGGAAAGCCGATTCGGTCAATTCCAGGGTCAGGCGGCTGCCCGGCAAGCGCCAAGTGGACAAGCGCTGCGCCAGCAACTCGGGCAGGTCGGCGTCGAGCAGGTCGGCAGCGGTGAGATTGATCGACACGCCGATGTCGATACCCGCCGCATCCAGTTCGCTCAAGGTGCGCAAGGCCGTGCGCAGCAGCCAGTCGGTATATTGCGTGCGCCAGCCGTTGCTTTCGATCAGCTCGATGATTTCCGGCGGCGCAACGAACTGGCCCTGGTGCTGCCAGCGCAGCAGCAATTCCGCATCGATGCAGCGCCCGTCGGCAAGATCGACCTGCGGTTGCAGATAAAGCTCGAACTGATCCTGCGCCAGCGCGGCCTGCAAGGGCGCAAGCAGTTGCTCGCGCTGCTGCCAGCGCTCGCCCAGGCTGGGTTCATACCAGGCGCAAGACTGCTTTTCCTGCCGCGCCTGCCAGCGCGCCAGACGCGCCGCCTTGAGCGCGTTTTCGGCGTCGCCCGCGTGCTCCGGAAGCGCCGCGCAGCCCAGCGTTGCATGGATGGACACACGGCGGCCACTGAGCAGCGGCAGCGGCGTCTCGAAAGTGCGGCTGATCTGCGTGGCGGCAAGCAGCACCTGGGCGGGCGTCTGCAGCTTGCCCAGCAGCACCAGCCATTCGTTGTCGCGGCCGGTAAAAAGCTGGTCTTCCGGACGCAGGTGGGCGGCGATGTGTTCGGCCAGCAAATGAGGAATCTGCTGCAGATCGGCAGCCGGCAGGCTGGTAAATGCCTCGCGGTTGACGGCGCTGACCGAGAGCAGGCCGCACAATTCACCCCCGGCCAGACGTTCGCGCACCTGGCGCAGCGCTGCCAGTTCGTCCTGTATGTCGTCATGCTCGCCACGCGCCGCCGCACTCAGGTCGATCATCCCGATCACCGCCGCCAGAACGGCCCTGCGCAGGCAGGTGAAAAGGTCGATGATGACCCGGCTGACGCTGCCGCTCTCGCCCAGCAGGTCATTTTCACACTGCATGAGAATTTCGAAAAAGAGGCGAAAAACGTCCGTCTGCGTGTAACCCCGGCTGATCAGCTTGTGCCACCCGCTCACCCATTCCTGCTGCCAGTGGCTGTCCGCCAGCGCATACGGGAGTTTTTCGGCCACCGCGAGAAACTCCAGCAAACCCCTGTCGCCACGAGCCGCCATCATGCGGGACGCAAGTGCGCGCCGCCAGATGTCGCCCAGGCTGCGCAAGGAGACGAGATCCGCTGCATGCAGGCCGAAAGCCGCCAAATCGAGACCGCTGGCGGAAAATTCCGGATGCGGCGCTTGTTCAGGCGAGGAAATAGTCATGCTGGGAGAGGTCGTAGGCACCGCGCGGCAGCGCTTTCTGAATGCGCAAGTGTTCGTGTTGCACGTCGCGCAAGTCGATGAGACGGTAGCTGCGCAGCACGGATTTATCCGCAGCCAACAGGACCAGGATGCGGGGGCGGGCGCGCTGGACACGGTTCTGCAGGAGGACGACGCCGACCTCGCCGTTACTCAGCTCCACCAGCGAGCCAATCGGATACAGACCGACGCACTGGACGAAGCGCTCCATCAGCACCGGGTTGAATTGCTTGCCGCGCAAGGCGAACAGAATTTCCAGCGCCTGCTGGTGCCCCACCCCCGGGCGATACGGGCGCTCACTCAGCAGCGCACAGAAGGAATCCGCCAGACCGAGGATTTCGGCATTCAAACCGATTTCCTCGAAACGCAGCCCCTTGGGATAGCCGCTGCCGTCCCAGCGCTCGTGGTGGCGGCTGATGGCTTTGAGTATCTTGGTCGGAAAATCCGGCTGCCGCAGCAGCAATTCCAGCGACGCCGCAAGATGCGCGCGAATCTGCTGCTGCTCTTCGGCATTCAGCGTCTCGCGCTTGTTCAGGACGGCAGCGGGAACCTGCGTCTTGCCTACGTCCTGGAGCAGGGCGGCCACGCCCAGTTCGAGCAGCGGCGCGCCGCGCCAGCCCAGGTGGTTGCCCAGCAGCAGGGCGTGCACGGCCACTTCCATCGCATGATCGAAGCTGTAGTCATCCACGGTTTTCAGGCGCAACAGCCACATCAGGGCATCGGGGTTGCGGCGCAGGCTGCCGGTCAGATCGCGCACGCCTTCGCGCAATTGCACGATATCGAAACCCTGTTCGCTGGCCGCGCGCCGATAGGTCTGCTGCAAGGCGTTCTGCAGGGCTTCGTAGCGCGGCTCGATATGCATGATTTCCCGGCCCAGGGCGAATGCTTCGTGGTCGTCCTGCCGTTTGTGCAGATAGTCCAGGAAATGCCGCCGCCGTGCCGTCTGCGCCTCGCGTTTTTCCTCATGCGGCGCCAGGCGACGATGGCGCGCAGGCGCTTCTTCCTGCGGCGCGACCAAGGGTGCCGCCCGCAGCTTGTGCGCCGAACCGGTCGCTACGGGCGCAGCGTGCTGATCGCGCACCGAACGGCTGCGGTCGATCTGCACGAAGCGGCATTTGCGCGCAAAGGTATCGACTTGCTCGGGCGTGGTGATGACGAAGCCTTGCAGCGCGAATTTGAATTCAGTCCACGGGCAGTCCGGTTCGACGATGAACATGCCTATCTTCAATTCGGCAACGGGAATGATTTCCATGCGTTTCAAACCAGTTGCAATTCCAGCCGCGCCAGATGGCGCAAGCCAAGGAGAGGAAGATTCGCCACCTGCTGCGCCGGCCGGGAAAGCAGGGGAGCAAGCAGCGAAGCGGCACCGCCCGAGATCAGGCAGGCGCTGTCCGGACAGGCCGCCCAGGCGCGCTCGATGGCGCCGAGCTGGGCGTACAAGGTGCCGGTGTGAATGGCATCGACCGTCGTCTGCGGCCACACCGTACACGCCCCCGTCGCCAGCGGCAGGGCGGCGGTATCGCGGGCCAGCGCCTGACGCATCAGGGTCTGGCCGGGCAGGATGAGGCCACCGAGAAAACGGCCGTCGGCAGCAAGCGCGTCTATCGTGGTCGCGGTGCCGGCCATGACCACCAGCACATTGCCGGGACACAGATGGCGCGCGCCAATCAGGGCGCACCAGCGATCCACGCCCAATTGCGCTGGATTCCGGTAGCCGTTGCGTACGCCGGCAGCGTGTGCCGTGCTGCGCACGTCGTGCCACGCCGCTCCCAGCGGATGCAAATGCTGGCGCAACTGCGCTTCGATTGCCTCGCCCGCCACGTTTGCGCACAGGATGTGCCTCGGTCTAGGGTAGGCCGCTAGGTATTCCGGCAACCGGGCCAGCTCCGCGTGCGTGACGCTGCCGGTGCACAGCCAGTCGTCGGATCGGGCGGCAGCCAAGCCATATTTGATACGGCTGTTGCCGCTGTCGAGACACAAAATCATGCGCGACGCAGGCTGACGTCGCCCGCCAGGATACGGCGCGGGCCGTGCACGGTTTCCAGCAGCAGCGCCCCATCGGCATCCACGCCGCGACACAGGCCGCTCGCTTCGGCAACGCCGTCCGTCAGCAGATCGACCGGGCAATCCTGCCAAGCGTGATGCGCCATCCAGTCGGCCTGCAAGGGCGCAAAACCGGCGCTCGTGAACACATCCAGCCGACGCGCGAGCGAGATCAGGATATGTGCAAACAAGGTGTGCCGATCCGGCAAAACCGGCAGGCTCTCGCTCAAGCCCGCCACCGGCAAGGCAAATTCGCCTGCGGGCGCCCGCAAATTCAGACCGATGCCGATGCAGGCAAGCATGCCGCGCCGGTCGCTCGACAATTCGATAAGGATGCCGGCCAGTTTGGCAAAATCCGCCTCCCGCACGAGCAACACGTCATTCGGCCATTTCAGGGCAAGCTGCCGCCCCCCCACGGCTTGCAAGGCTTCCACCAGCGCCAAGCCCACCGCGAGCGAAAGGCCGCTGGGCTGGCAGCCGGGCGGCAAGCGCCAGAGCAGGGAAAAAGTCAGGCTGTCCTGCGGCTGCGAAGCCCAGTTGCGCCCGCGCCGACCACGGCCGGCAAGCTGCCGGTCAGCAACCACGACGCTGCCGGAAGGCGCGCCGGCGGCGGCCCGTCGCAGCAACTCGCTGCTGGTCGAATCGCACTCATCCAGGGCGTCAACGTCAAAACGCCCGGCCAGGGGGCCGAGGCGTTCTTTGAGCAACATGGCATTCAGAAGCGGCATGCACGCATTCTACTATGCGCTTCGGGTCTGCACCTCAACGCACTCCCGGCGGCGGCGCGGGCGGTTTGCCGGGCGGCGGCGGCGGAACGCTGGCATCGGTACTGCGCATCGGCGCAACCTGGCTCATATTGCCGGAAACCGGCACGCGATGGCCTTTGGCGTACATGCACTGGATATAAGCATTGTCGTACTGGCGCTGCGTACCCACGGCAGATTGGCGCCCGGCCTCGCTGCCGGAAGCGCTGCCGGCGATCAAACCCACGCCCGCGCCGACCGCCGCACCGCGTCCGCTGCCACCGATGGCCAGCCCGGCCACGCTGCCGACGGCCGTGCCGATAGCGGCGGAATTGATGGCCGACTGACGCTGATTATCGGCCGCCGTCTGCCCGCCGATCATGCGCGAAGCATCATCGCGGCACCAGGTTTCATCGGCACGAAAACGTTCGAGACTCATGCCGGTGCCCGGCAGCACCATCACGGAAGGCCCGGTCGGCACGGTCGAACAGGCCGCCAGCAGCAACGCAGCCGGCACGGCGAGATAAAAGCGGGAGAGTCGAGGTGAGCGCATCGGAATCCCTTTCGTCATTGTGGATTTGAAGGTGGCGCGGGCGGATCGGCCGGTTCAGGCAACACCGGCAACCAGCCTTCCGGACACGCACCGACCGCCGGGTAATAGCCGCCGGCTGAACGGCAGTAATACCAGTACTCGGCAGCTACCGGCGCAGGCCTTGCCTGCTCGACATAAACCGGCGGCGGCGCGGGCGGGGAGGCGATGATGACCGGCGGCGGGTAATAAGGCCAGGGCGAGGGGTACCAGAAAGGGTTCCAGCCAATGCCGTAGTAGACGCCAACGCGCGTACGCGGCCCATGTGCCCAGGCGCTTTGCCCTGCCAGGCAGAAGGCAAGAACGAACAAGGAAATCAGTTTGATGGTTTTCATGGCGAACCCTCGGTATGCCCTTGATGCAGGATAAGACAGCCCGGCACGAGGCGGTAGGGGGGAATTGCTACAGGTTGTAAGTTTCCGCTGACCGAGCGCAGGTCAGACTTGCGCCCTCGTGTTGAGAGCAGGCTAAATTTATCGTAATTAATTTACTTTCTCGATATTTTGTGTAAACTCGGCGCAAATCTCAGACACAGATTTCGGGAGAGAAATGCCAACCGTGGTTCTCATTTGCATTCTGCTGGGCGCCTTCTCGACGCTCCTCACAGGTCTGCTGCTCCTCAACGCACGCAGCCGCCGTGAGCACGCCGACAAGGCACGGACGCACACTGGCAAGCTGCAGGGATTCGAGCAAATCCTGCAATCCCTGTTCAGGCAGTCGAGAAAATTCATCAGCGACAATGCAACCCTGGTTTCACGATTCACCAAGGTTGCCAGCGCCGGTGACTCACTGAGCCGCAGCGTCAGCACCCTGGGCAACACCGCGCACGAAGTCAGCCACACGACACAGCTTATTGCGCAGATGACGGAAAACGTCCTCGCCCAGGCACACGAATCCAGCCGACTGGCCTGCGCGGGACGAGCCTGCATCGGGGATTCGGAAGAGGCCGTCAATCGTGTTGCCACCTCCGTGGCAGATGCCGAAACGCAATTCAGGGACGTGGTCAGCCACTCCGAAAAAATAGCCTCGGTTGCCGGAATCATCCAGGACATTGCGGGCCAGACGAATTTGTTGGCGCTCAATGCGGCGATCGAGGCAGCGCGCGCCGGCGAATCGGGCCGGGGCTTCGCGGTCGTCGCCGACGAAGTACGCAAACTGGCGGAACGGACTGCCAGTGCCACAGTGGAAATCCAGGGAAAAATCCAGGCTATCGTCGGCAGCACGCACACCGTCAATGGTTTGCTGAAAGTATCCCGGACAGAAGTCGAAACAGCGGTTGGTTTGACGAGAAATGCCGTCACCCTGATTTCCAGCATAGAGGATTGCGCCAGTCACACGCTGGAAGCCACACAAACGATTACGACGGCTTCATCTGCGCTGACCCGCGTGGGCGAGGATCTGGAACTGGCAGTAAAGCAGGCGCACGACCTCGATCGGCAGCTTTCCACCGAAGTGAAAGCATGCAACACCGTTTTGCGCGGCGCGGTGAAATCAGCCGAGGGCATGAAAGATCAGGCCAATGCCGGCAGCAGCACGATTCACCCCCTGGAAAGGATTCTCGATGGAATCGAGGAAATCCGCTCCAGTAATGTTCTGGTCATGAATTCAGTCAGTTCTCAGGAGGCGCAACCATCCATCGACCGGGCGCGCATTATCGATCAGGCGATTCAGCGCATTCTCAGTACGCTCCCCCGTGCGCAACATGGCGACCTGGTGCAGCGCATTTCATCAGACTACCGGGACTACCGCAGACTCTGGATGAAGGCCCAGGGCTACGCCGAAAAAGGCGATTTTCCGGTGCTGCGCAGCTTCATCCCGCGAGAAGTCCGCCCTGCCTACGATCAGCTCAAGACCAGTCTGCTGCAATTGGTCAAAGCCAGCGCCCCGGAGATTGAAGCCGTTTTTACCGAGTAACAGCACGTTTTCCAGACAGCCATGCGTAACGAACCCCCTTTCGTCATGGCTTTGCAGGAGAGGGCCCTCGCCCTCTCCTTTTTTTTACGAATTAACGACGCAACCAGTTTGAAAACCAGCGCGTCAGGCGCGGCATGATGACGTAGGGCATCAAGAGGGCCACAATGGCTGTGATGCAGGCCGTGCGCAACAGAAAAGGCCAGTGGGCAATCCAAGACCCGAGATAGGCCAGCAACAAGGCCACGGTAGGAAAGATGCCCAGCCAACTGACGAAACACATCTTCCAGCGTGGCGGCAATTTGTTCACCGGCACCTGTGCCGGGCCAAACCAGACTTCCAGGCCATGCAGGACACGGTATTCCGGGTCATTCTCGGCAACCGCTGCCAGGCGCTCCATCCATTGCTGGCGCTGCCCGGACAGATTCCAGCGTTCGAGATCGGCGGCACTCGCAAAGCGTTGCACGATCTGGTACTCATCCGTATGCAAGGCGGGTGGCAGCAAACTGGCGGCCAGATAGCCGGGAAAACGTTTGGCATCCTCGAACATGGCACCAACGAGTGCCTCATAGGCTTTTTCGCAGCCGGGTTTGACGCGACGCCGGACGATGCGCACAACTTGGTCTTCAGACATGGCCGTATCCAAAAAAAACAGGGGCATGAAGCCCCTTGAAAAGGGGTGACCCGATATCCTGGAACACACCCCGCAGAGAGATCGTTGTCACTACCCGTTTAGTCGCCACCGCGCAGGTTCTGCACCTGGAACAGGTTGGGGCGATTCCGCTTGGTATCGACCTGGCCCTTGAAATGCCCGGTGGTGCAATGCTTGGCCTGCACGTCGACCATGGTGAACGCATCGTCGATGCCGATGCCGGCCCCCTTGTTGATCGGCAGGTGGTGATCGGCATGCGACTTGCCGACCATGAACACCTTCCACAATTCGCCTTTGCGGTCGTAGATTTCATTGGCACCGTTCAGGTTGCCAAGCTGCGCATCCATGTAGAAAACGCGCTTGCTGACCGGGTGATTCGAATTGACCGGAGCCGCCTCGAGCACATACACCTTGCGCAACTGCCAGGTTCCTTCGTGGAAACACTCGCCCTGGCCGCCGAATTTGACGTATTTGTAGCCGTCCGCTTCGGCCGGCATGTCGTCGGCAAGTTGCAGCTCGTCGTGATTCCACAACGGCAGCATGACGTTCTTCGTTCCCTTGTACGTCCACTTCATGTCGGAAACGCGGCCGTTGTAACCCTCGAAGTCTTCGATCATCAGATCGGAGCCGAGGAAGGAATCAGTTACCTGGCCTTGTGCCAAACGGCGTACCCGGCGCTGGAAGCCGAGGTAGAGATAGGCGTCGTCGAGCTTCTGGTCATCCGAAAAACGCTGGATCAGCAGTTGGGTGTTTTTCAGATCCTGCGGCTCGGACGCCTTGACGTAGATGGCGCGGAAAATGCCCGAGGGATTCGGGGTGATTTCCGGCACCGGCGCGTCCTTGGTGCGGTGCATGAAGTTGAGGAAGTGGAAGTCGTACTTGATCGTCTTTTCCACCTTGCCGCTCTGCATGTTGCGGTATTTCCAGTAGAACGGCGAAATGATCGCGCCGTCACCCCAGTTCACGCCGTACTTGTAGTTCCAGGCCAGCTTTTCGCCGGCACGCGGATCATTGGCATCCGGTTCTTCCGGGAAGGGACGACCGGCCACGTAACCGCTCAGATCGCCCGGTTTCTCGCCCAGCTTGGTTTTGTTGAGATTGGCACGGGTGGCATCGACGTAGGCCTTGCTGATCGTGAATTGGGTGGTCGGGCCGACCTTCATCTCGAACGAGCCGTCCTTGATGAGTTTGTAGACGCCGACCCCGAGCACGTCCTTGAACTGCTCCACGTTCCCCTTGTTGATGGTCATGCCCGCCTTGAGGCCGGCAAAACCGGGAAAGCCGCCCTTGTAGGGGTTGAAGCTGTTGTCCACGTCGGCGTCGGTTGCTGCATGTGCGCCACCCATCACACCGGCGAGCAGGAGCGGGAGCAGGGAAGTCAGTGCAAAAGCTGTTTTTTTCATGATGATTCCTCTTCGGGTTAGAACTTGTAGTTGAGCTTGACGTAGATGTCGTCTTCCTTGAACGCCGCGCCGATCGGCCCGGCGCGGAAGCGGCCCAGCGGTTCCATGCCGGTCAGACCGCGCGAATAGGCGGTCATCGGATCGGCGTCGCCGTTGGGCGCGGTGAAGGGCGCAAACGGGTTGCACGAGCGGCAATCGTCGAATTCCCAATTGGAACGGCCGCTGGCGAGCTTGTAGTTGGCGCCGACGGTCAATTTCAGGTCGTTGCTGACGTTCCATTCGACCTGCGGCGCAATCGCCGTCGCCCTGGCGCGGAAATCGTGCGCGAAGATGACCTGCGGGCTGACCATGCCGTTCTTCAGGAACCCCTTGATGAGCAGGGTGCCGATGAAGCTGTCCTTCCAGTCCGGCATCCCGGCCTTGCCGAGCGCGGTGCGCTTCCATTCGTGGTCGAAGATGTGCTGGTAGAACAACTGCCCGGAAATCAGCGTCGCCGAGGTTTCGCTGATGAAGGGGATGAAGGTGGGCCGGTCGATGCCGATCACCGAGCGGAAGACGTTGTTCTTCGAGTACAGCTTGGGTTTCAGGGTGTTGCTGAACTCCTCGCCGTCGGTATAGGCCGCCTCGAGGCGCACCGCCGCGCCGGCGGATGGCAGCTGGAAGTCCATCGAGCCGCCGACCAGATTGACGCGCGGGAAGTGCATGTCGAAGGAGATCAGGTAGGGCCAGGCATTGCTGTATGCGCCGGTGAACGAGTTGGTCGCCCGCTTGCCGCCGTGCAGCGAGGGCAGTTGCGAGCGGTAGCTCAGGGCATTCAGCGAGAAGGACAGGCCATCCATGGTGACGCCTTCATACTTGACGCCGAACTGGGTGTTTTTCAGGCTCCATTCCGGCAGATACACCTTGTTCAGACCGATCTGGCCGGGGCCGAAGTTGGTGGCCAGCAGCGTGCCGGGAGCGAGGTTGGCGAAGTTGGCGACGGTGCCGCCGTTGTCCCACAGGTTCGCCATGCCACGGAAGAAGCAGCCCGCATCGAGAATGGCGTTGGGCGAGCCGCACTGGCCGAGGTTGCTGGCGCGGAACTTGTCGAAGTTCCAGACGAATTGCAGGTTGCGATCCTGCATCGTGTCACTCGCACCCATGCGGTATTCGGCCTGGGCGATCCACATCGGAATGCGGATGTCGGAGAGTTCGTCGTAGATGTTGTTGCGCGAGAAGTCGACCGGGTTGATCACGTCGAGCACGCGGAACAGGTCAGTACGCCCCCACACCACCTGCTGCTTGCCGACCTTGACGAACAGCCCCTTGCCGTCGCCGAGATCGAAAGTCTTCTTGGCGTACAGTTCGCGGATGAAATCGAGGCGGTCGTTGAATTCCGGTGCCTCCAGTTCCGAGCGGGTACGGTCGCCGTAGCCGCCGAAATCGCGGCAACCGCGCTTATCCACGTCGCAAGGGCGCACCGGCACGGCGAAGCCGACGCCGCCGTTAGTGGCGTGCCAGCGGTCGCCGAGCACGCGCAGGCCGGCGTTCGGATTGTTGGCGTAGTTATCGACGAAAACGTTGGCGGGCAACCCCAATGCGCCAGCAACTGCGGAATGATCGACCACACCTTCCGGGCCGGAGGGGCCAAGGCTCAAGCCGGTGCCGCCGGTGCTGCCCCAGGGCACGGACTGCAATTGGCCGGCGACGGTCGACTGCGACGTGATGGAACCGCCCGCCTTGTTGCCGTACTCGCCGCTGTTCATGCGATAAACGCCGTCCCAGCTGCCGCGCGCGATGCCGTGCACCGCCCAGCCGTTGCCCAGGCGCTTGTCGAATTCCGCCTGCAAGGTATTACGGAACTTCGCCAGCCCCGTGTGCTCGCGGCGAACGGTGTGGTTTTCGTAAGTGACGTCGACCTGCCAGGGCGAATCGTCCTCGCCCATGGCGGGCAACTCGCTGGCCAGCGCCGGACCGCTGAATACTGCGGCCAGCGCAGCAGTCAGCAGGCCATGTTGGCGGGATAGAGTGAACCTTGTCTCCATGCTTTTGTCCCCAATGGATGTTGATGAAAATGGGCCGTTCTCCGGCAAACCGGATTTTTATTAGTCGTTCTCAAGTACGCCGTCTTCGTCGTAATGCGCTGCCGTCACGAATTTCGGCCGGAACACGACGCACCAGGACGGCACGATCAGCACGGCGGCAATGGCATTGACGATGAGCATGAAGGACAGCAAGACGGCGGCATCCGACTGGAAGCGCAGGTCGGACATGAAAATCCACATGACGACCCCGGCGATCAGCGTCACGGCCGTGAAGCTGACGGCCGAACCCGTCGTCGCCACGGCGGTGATGACGGCCTGCTTCATGTCGCGCAGGCGGGCAAACTCCTCGCGGATGCGATCCATGAAATACACCGCGTAGTCGATGCCGACCCCGACTCCGACGGCAATGACCGGCACCGTATTGACGCTGATGCCGATATTGAGCGCCGCCATGAAGGCATAGGTCATGAGCGTCGAGAACAGCATCGGCAGCACCATCAGCCAGCCGGCATGCAAGGAGCTGTAATAGACCATCACGAGCAGGAAGGCGATCGACATCACGGCCGGAATGATGACCATGTGGTCGGCATGCAGTGCCTGGTTGGCGGCCGCCGTGACACCGATGATGCCGCCGCCCAGCTCGATGTGCAGGCCGGGAACTTCCGCCTCGATCCGGCGGATGCCTTCCTCGGCCAGCGCGACCACGCGATTGATCGTTTCCGCCTGGTGATCCTTGTAATAGAACACCATGTTGGCTTCGTTATCGTCGGCATTGACGAATTCCTTCAAGGCGCCGGGGATCGGGCTGGATGCCATGTAGGTGAACATCAGACCGCCGATTTCATCCTGCGAATCCGGCAACTGCATCCAGCGCGGATCGTCGTTGTGGATCAGCTTGTTGACCACACGGATGACGCCGGGAATGGCCTTGGTGCCGCCCAGTTGCGGATCGGACAGCATGTGGGCCTGGAAGCGCTCGATCGCGGCCATGACTTCCGGACGCTTGATGCCGCCCGGCTCGTCGGTGCGGGCGGCGACGTGCAATTCCTCGGAACCCGGAAAACGATGGTTGATCGCCGTGGTCGAAACGTTGTAATCGTGATCGTGGTGCAGGAGCGGCGAACCCGGCTCCGATTCGCCGAGTTGCACCTTGCCGACCAGATAGGATGCGCCGATGGCACCGATCAGGGTCAGGATCAGGATGGAGCGCGCGCCGCCTTCGGTACCGCCGGTCAGCGCCATCGACTTGCCGAGGAAATTGCGCATGCCGGCATTGCCATCGACGTGCTGTTTCGGCGAGGGCAGGACGGAGAGCGCCAGCGGCACCATGAAATGCACCGTGAAGATCACCGAGAAACCCCAGAAACCCGCAGCCAGGCCCAGTTTGTGGTTGAACGGCGCGGCACCGAGCACGAGCACGGCAATCCCGACCGCATCGACGATGATGGCCAGCGAGCCGGGACGGAACAGCGCATCCAGCGCGTTGCGCGCCGCCTGCGGGCCATTTTTGACGAGCGCCAGCTCTTCGTAATAACGCACCACCAGTTGCACCCCGTGCGAGGTCGCCCTGGCTGCAATCAGGAAGGGAATGGGCAGCGACAGCGGCTCCAGGTTGATGCCCGCAACCGCCATGAAACCCAGGCCCCAGATGGTGGAAAGCGCAATGCCCAGCAAGGGCAGCGCCACCCCGTACAAACGGCGGAAGTAGAGGATCAGCAAGGTCGCCAGCAAGACCAGCGTATACGCCAGAATCTCGATGATCTGGTGCAGATAGGTGTACACCCAGCCGGTCAGCACCGGGTTGCCGGTGACGAAAATCTTGTGCCCTGGCTTGGCCAGCTTGGCCCGTACTTCCTGCAAGGCGGCGAAGGTGGCTGGGTAGTCGATTTCCCCTTCGTTCAACTGGGCTTTGATTAGCGCCGCCTTCATGTCCGGCGAAACGAGCAGGCCGTAGATGGTCGGGTTGGCGATCACGTCCTGCTTCAGTTTTTCCAGTTCGGCGACACTCGGAGGGCCTTTCTGCGGGTCGTAATAGGATTCCGAAGCGAAGCCCCCGAACTCATCGAGGAAAACCTTGCGCGAGGTGCGGTGAGTCAGGCTGTTGACCAGGTTGTGATTGACGCCGGGCAGGTTGTCCACGCCTTGCGTTGCTTCGTGGATCAGTTGCAGGGTTTCCGGGTTGAAGATGGTGCCCCGCTCGACTTCGACCGCCATGACGATCATGTTGGCACCGCCGAAATTCTCCTTCAGCTTGTTGTAGACCTTGATGTAGCTGTGGTTTTGCGGCAACAGATCGGAGAAATCGGTAAAGACGCGCAGCTGGGGCAACGCCATGCCGAACATCAGGGTGATGGCAAGAATCAGTCCAAGGACGACCCTTGGGTTATTGAAAATCCATTCTTCGCCGATGTGCAGGCGATGGGTAATGGCGTGGCGCAGTTTGCTGACCATGATTCTGAATCTCCGGAATTACGTGTTGTCAGCAAAGCCGACAGTGCGCAGCAGTCCGCCTGGACCACCGACGACGATCGCGTTCTGCCCGTGCAGGGAAGCGCCTGCGCCAAGGGTGACGGGCAGCGGATCGGGGTAGCGCACGTTGCGCCAGACGCCGCCGTCGAGACGGGCGATGACACCGCTGCCGCCCACGCCATGCGGCACACCGCGATGCATGAACAGGCGGTAGAGCGATGCCTGGGTTGCGTTTTCCTGTTTCTCCCAGTGCTTGCCACCGTCCTTGGTATGCAGGATCTGGCCGGCGATGCCAGCCACCCAACCCTGATCGCGGTCGGCAAACAGCGCGGCGTAAGGGTAGAACTCGTCCGGCAGGGCTTCGCCCCTGCGCCAGTTCTGCCCGCCATCCTCGGAGAAGGCGATGAAACCGAACTCACCCAGGGCCACCGCGTGCGTCGCGTCGATGAATTGCACGGCGGTGATCTGCAAATCGCCGCCCAGTTCGTGCGCCATCCAGCTTTGCCCCTGGTCGCGGCTGACCACCAAGCGTGCGTGGGTGCCACCGATCCACCAGCCGCCCTGCGGATCGCAGGCCACGCTCAGGGGCGTCTCGGGCTGTTCGATGGCAACTGATGTCCATTTTTCGCCACCTGCATCGGCAAACCACAATTTGCGATAGTGGTCGATGGCGATGAAGCCGCCATCGTGGCAAACCGCGATATCGACCAGCGAAGTCCGGCCGAGTTCGTGGCGTTTCCAGGTGCTGCCCAGATCGGCAGAAACCAGGACGGCACCGCTTTGCAGGCCAGCGACGACGACCTGCGCGTTGGCCGCGAGGCTTTGCCCCAGGTCGTAACGGTGCACGGCATGCGCCCGTTCGGCCTCGATCTTGCTCATGTCGGGCCCGGCTGAACACGCTGCCAGCAGCGCCAGCAGGGGCAGGGCAAGCACTTTTCCGAAACCGGCCGCACCTTGCCTGGCGCGTCCCGATGAAATTCGATACATCACACCTTCTCCTCTTTTGGCGTGACCATCCCCCTCCGCCCTTTGAGGACGGATCTCTCCCGCAGGCGGGAAATGGCGGATGGTGTTTTTAGCGGCCCAGGTCTTTGGCGGTCTTGCCGCCAATGCCCCATTGTTCCTTTGGCACTTCCTGAATCCAGACGCGGGTATTCTCGAGCGGGGCACCGACGGCTTCCGCCATCGCGGCGCTGACCTTTTCGATCAACGCTTTCTTTTGCGCCTCACTACGCCCCTCGATCAGAAACACTTGAGCGAATGGCACCTTGTCTCCTCCTTCGCTTTATTTGAAATGAACGCTGACGCTGCCCAGCGACTGGACGCGCAGATTGACGTGATCACCGGCGGCCACGGAAACCGCTTCGGTGACGCCGCCGGAAAGAATCATGGTGCCGGCGGGAATTTCCTCGCCCCGCGCCCCGAGGTGATTGGCCAGCATGGCGATTGCCGCCGCCGGATGACCCAATACGGCAGCGCCGGCGCCAACCGCGACCGGCTTGCCGTTTTTCTCCATGACCACGCCGAGCGTGCGCAGATCCAGCCCGGCCACCGGCACGGCCTGGCCGCCGAGCACATAGCGCGCGGACGAACAGTTGTCGGCAATGACGCTCTTGAGATCGAACTTGAAATCGCGGTAGCGCGAATCAATGATTTCGATGCCCGGCATCACGAAATCGGTCGCTGCCAGCACCGCGCCGACGTGGCAGCCAGGACCGCGCAGCGCCTTTTTCAGCACGAAGGCGATTTCCGGCTCGACCTTGGGATGGATCAGCTCGGCGGTTTTCACCGTGCCGCCGTCGTCGACCGTGAAATAGTCGGCGAGAAAACCGAAGCACGGCGTCTCGACGCCCATCTGCTGCATCTTGGCGCGGGAAGTCAGGCCGCATTTCAGGCCAACCACCTTGTTGCCGCGCGCCAGCTTGCGGCGCAGGATCTCGGCCTGGATGGCGTAGGCGTCGTCCCAATCCATGTCGGGATGATCGTCGGTGATCTTGGTCACGTCATGCGCCTGCAACTCGGCGTTTTCGAGATGCTCGGCGAGGCGGGCAATGGTCTGCGGGTCGAGTTTCATTGCAGCAGCCCCCGTGCGCGGGCCATGGTGATGGCCGTGTCCTCGATCATGTCTTCCTGCCCGCCGACCATGCCGCGACGGCCCAGTTCGACCAGGATTTCCCGCGCCGGCACGCCGTATTTCACCGCCGCGCGCTTGGCGAACAGCAGGAAGGAGCCATAGACGCCAGCGTAGCCCAGCGTCAATGCGTCGCGGTCGATGCGGATCGGGAAGTCCATGATCGGCACCACCAGATCCTCGGCCACGTCGGTGATCTTCGCCACGTCCACGCCGGTTTCGACGCCCATCAGGCTGCACACGGCGATGAACACTTCCATCGGCGTGTTGCCCGCGCCCGCGCCCAGACCGGCGGCGGCAGCGTCGATGCGGTTGGCACCGACTTCGACGGCAGCGATGCTGTTGGCGACGCCCATCGCCAGATTGTGATGGCCGTGGAAACCCAGTTCGGTTTCCGGTTTCAAGGCTTCGCGCACCGCCCCCAGCCGGGACTTGACCGTTTCCGGCAGCAGATGCCCCGCCGAATCGGTGACGTAGATGCAGTTCGCGCCGTAGCCTTCCATCAGCTTGGCCTGCTTGACCAGGCCCTCCGGGCTGTTCATGTGGGCCATCATCAGGAAGCCGACGGTGTCCATTTCCAGCTTGCGGGCCAGGGTGATGTGCTGCTCGGAAACGTCGGCCTCGGTGCAGTGCGTGGCGACGCGGATGGTGTGTACACCGAGATCGCGTGCCATCCTGAGGTGATCGACGGTGCCGATGCCCGGCAGCAGGAGCGCCGAGACCTTGGCCTGTTGCATGCGAGGGATCACCGCGCCGAGGTATTCCTCGTCGGTATGGGCCGGGAAACCGTAGTTGACCGACGAGCCGCCGAGGCCGTCGCCGTGCGTGACTTCGATCAGCGGAATACCGGCTTCGTCCAGCCCGGTGGCGATGGCGATCATCTGTTCCAGCGACATCTGGTGACGCTTGGGGTGCATGCCGTCGCGCAGCGTCATGTCGTGGACGGTGATTTTCTTGCCTTGAATGCTCATTGTCTTTCTCCGCTGTCAGTGGGAACCGCAACCGGCGAGCTTCGCTTTGCCGTTTACCGTTTTGGCCTCGAGGGTCAGGCGACCGGCCAGGATTTCCTCGGCGAACATCTCGGCGGTGCGCGCGCCAGCGGCGGTCATGATGTCGAGATTGCCGGCGTAGGTCGGCAGGAAGTCGCCCAGCCCCTGCACTTCGAGAAAGACCGAAACGCGGTTGCCGTCGAACACCGGGCCGTTCACCAAGCGGTAGCCCGGCACGTATTTCTGCACTTCACCGATCATGGCGTGGATGGAGGCGGTGATCGCCTCGCGGTTCGGCTCGCCATCGACCAGGCAATGCACGGTGTCGCGCATGATGAGCGGCGGCTCCGCCGGGTTGATGATGATGATCGCCTTGCCCTTCTCCGCGCCGCCGACCTTCTCGACCGCGCCGGCGGTGGTGCGGGTGAATTCGTCAATGTTCTTGCGCGTGCCGGGACCGGCGCTCTTCGACGACACGGTGGCGACGATCTCGCCATAAACCACCCGCTGCACGCGGGAAACGGCGGCAACCATCGGGATCGTCGCCTGGCCGCCGCAAGTGACCATGTTCACGTTCATCTCGCGCTTGCCGACGTGCTCGGCCAGATTGACCGGCGGCACGCAGTAAGGGCCGATGGCGGCGGGCGTCAGGTCGATCATCAGCACGCCGAGTTCGTTCAGCTTGCGGCTGTTCTCGGCGTGGACGTAGGCGCTGGTCGCATCGAAGGCGATCTGCACGCCGTCGGCCAGCACATGCGGCAGCAGGCCGTCGACACCCTCGGCGGTGGTTTTCAGGCCCAGTTCGGCGGCCCGTTTCAGACCTTCCGATTCCGGGTCGATGCCGACCATCCAGGCCGGTTCGAGATAGGGGCTGCGCTTGAGTTTGTAGAGCAGATCGGTGCCGATGTTGCCGGGGCCGATCAGCGCGCATTTGATTTTCTTGCTCATGGAAGGCTTACCTTTCGCTGTTCAGGAGATGGTGGGGACGACGCCGCCCTCGACACGCAGCGCCGCGCCGGTGGTGGCCGAGGCGCGGTCGCTGCACACGTAGGCGACGAGCGCGGCGACTTCCGCCGGCTCGATCATGCGTTTGAGGATGGAAGTCGGACGCGCCTCGGCAAAGAAGCGGCGTTCCATTTCACCGCCGTCGATGCCCTCGGCGGCGGCGAGCTTGGCGAAGAAATCGGCGACGCCTTCCGAGCGTGTCGGGCCGGGCAATACCGCGTTGACGGTGACGCCGGTACCGGCGCAGTCCTGGGCCAGCCCGCGCGATACCGCGAGTTGCGCCGACTTGCTCATGCCGTAGTGGATCATTTCACCCGGCGTATTGATGCCCGATTCGCTGGAGATGAAAACGACGCGCCCCCAGCCGGCGGCTTTCATCGCCGGCAGGTAATGGCGGGCGAGACGCACGCCGCTCAGCACGTTGATCTCGAAGAAGCGCAGCCATTCAGCGTCGGCGATGTCGGCAAACGGCGCGGGGTCGAAGATGCCGAGGTTGTTGACCAGGATGTCCACCACCGGCAGTTGCCCGGTCAACGCGGCGACCCCAGCGGCGCTGCCCAGATCGGCGGCGATGCCGTCGATGCAGGCGTTGGGCAGCATCTGCCGCAGGCGTTCGACGGCGGCATCGACACCGGCCTGCTGGCGGCCATTGAGGGTGACGTGCACGCCTTCGCGCGCCAGTTCGCTTGCGATGGCAAAACCGATGCCCTGGGTCGAACCGCTGACCAGGGCGCGTTTGCCAGAGATTTGCAGGTTCATGGCCGCGCGCTCAGACGAAACGCACCGAGCAGCCGCCGATGCCGCCGATGGTCACGCGCAGGTTGTCGCCCTTCTGCACCGGCACCATCGCGCCCAGCGCGCCGGACAGCACGATGTCGCCGGCCTTCAGGGCGATGCCCAGGCGGCCCAGGGTATTGGCCAGCCAGACCATGGCATTGACCGGGTGGCCGAGGGTGGCCGCGCCGGCCCCGGTGACGATGATTTCGCCGTTCTTCTCCAGCACCATGCCGCACAGCGCCAGATCGAGATTCCTGATGTCCACCAGTTGATCGCCGAGCACGAAAACGCCGCAGGAAGCGTTGTCGGCGACGGTGTCCTGAATCCTGATCTGCCAGTCGCGGATGCGCGAATCGACGATCTCGAAGCAGGCCATGACGCCTTCGGTGGCGGCCAGCACGTCGGCGGCGGTGACACCCGGCCCCTGCAGATCCTTTTTCAGCAGGAAGGCGATCTCGCCCTCGGCCTTGGGTTGGATCAGCGTGTCGAAGGGAATCGACTCGCCTTCGTTGTACACCATGCCATCGAGCAGCCAGCCGAAATCCGGCTGATGCACGCCGAGGGCGTTCATCACCGCCTGACTGGTGACGCCGATCTTCTTGCCGACCACTTTTTCACCCTGCTCGATACGGCGGGCCAGCATCCTCTGCTGGATGTGATAGGCGTCCTCGATGCTGATTTCGAGGCCGCGCGAGGTCAGCGGCGTGATGGTCTGGCGCTCGAGCAGCGCGGTGTACAGCTCGTCGCCCAGTTGCGTGATTTGTGCTTGTTCCATTGTGTTTTCCTACAATTTGATGCAGACGTTCTTGAGTTCGGTATAGAACTCGAGCGAATGGACGCCGCCCTCGCGCCCGATGCCGGACTGCTTGGCACCGCCGAAAGGCGTGCGCAGATCGCGCAGGAACCAGCTATTGACCCAGACCAGGCCGGTTTCGAGCTGACTGGCGACGCGGTGGGCGCGGGTAACGTTCTGTGTGAATACCGAGGCGGCCAGCCCATAGGTGGTGCCATTGGCGCGGCGGATGACTTCTTCCTCGCTGTCGAAGGGCATCACCGTGGTGCACGGCCCGAAGATTTCCTCGCGCACTACTGTGGCGTCGTCGCCCAGGCCCGTCCAGATGGTCGGTTGCACCCAGGCACCGTTTGCCAGTGCTGCCGGCATGTCCGGAACGCCGCCGCCGGTCACGATGGTGGCACCTTCCTCGGCAGCCTTGCGGTAGTACGACAACACCTTGTCGCGGTGTTCCTGGCTGACCAGCGGCCCCATGCTGGCGCTCGCATCGTCCGGTGCACCCAGCTTGAGTTTTTCTGCACCTTCCTTGAGGCGGGCGACGAAAGTGTCGAACAGGGAACGCTCGACATAGACGCGCTCCGTACCCAGGCAAACCTGGCCGCAGTTGGAGAAGCAGGAGCGGATGGTGGCTTCGATGGCGACATCGAGATCGGCATCGGCAAAAACGATGGCCGGGTTCTTGCCGCCCATCTCCAGCGACACGGGCCGGGCGCCTTCGGCGGCGGCCTTCATGATCGCCGCGCCGGTGCGCGTTTCGCCGGTGAAAGTGATGGCGTTGACACCCTGGTGGGTGGTCAGGAACTCACCCGCCGAGCCCGGCCCGAAGCCATGCACGACGTTATAGACGCCCTTCGGCACGCCGCAGGCATTCATGACCTCACCCAACAAGGTCGCGGTGGACGGCGTTTCTTCCGACGGCTTGACGACGACGGTGTTGCCACAGGCGAGCGCCGGGCCGACCTTCCAGGTCATCAGCAGGAGCGGCAGATTCCACGGGCAGACCACGCCGACCACGCCAACCGGGCGACGCACGGCATAGTTCAGCGCACCCTTGCCGTCCGGCGTGGCCATTTCAAAGAATTCGGTCGGCGCGTTCTTGATTACGTCGGCGAAGATCTTGAAATTGGCGGCACCGCGCGGGATGTCGATGTGCGAAGCCAAGCTTTTCGGTTTGCCGGTATCGGCGCATTCGGCGGCGAGAAATTCGTCGAAACGGCGGGTGATTTCGTCGGCGACCTTGTTCAGGATGTCGGTGCGCTCGGCCACCGTCATCCTGCCCCACGGGCCTGCGAGCGCGGCGCGGGCGGCGGTGACGGCGGCGTCGACTTCGGCCCTGCCGGCCTCGTGCACTTGCGCGATCAGCGCATTGTCGACCGGCGTGCGTTTCTCGAATCGTTGCCTGGTGGCGACGAATTCGCCATTGATGAAGTTGAGGATCTGCTTCATTTTCTTGCTCTTGTCCTTGTGGTTTGGATGCGTTTCAGGCCAGTCCGATGGCGGCCAGCCCGGCCTGGGCGCAGATTTCGTCTTCGGCTTCCGAAGCGCCGGAGACACCGATGCCGCCAAGCCATTCGCCGCCCTC
>URNG01000031.1 GCA_900549295.1 uncultured Rhodocyclaceae bacterium | reverse complement strand
CAGTCTCCGATCGGCGGTCTGCCGAGGCGCGGGGGGCGCCCCCCGCCGCCGCAGGCGTCTTCTTGGTCATGCTGCCACCTCTGCGGGACGTTGCGCCTCGGTGATCGTCTTGCGCCGGTTCGCCACCAGTTCAGCCGCCTTGCGCACCGGATCGTCCTCGGTGTGGACGTAGCGCATGAACATCGCCACGGTCTTGTGCGCCGTCAGCGCCATGCCGACCTTGACCGGGATGCCCGAGTTAGCAATGTCGGTCGCAGAACGGTGGCGGATACCGTGCGTGCCGACGTGCGTGGCGCCCGCCGCCTTGAGGGCGCGGCTCCAGCCGTTGTAATACTCGCCCGTGGTCAGATGCTTGCCCGGATGGCTTGGAGACGGCAGCACGTAGGGAATGCCTTCCTGCCGTGGCGCCGTCGAGAGCAGCCGATAGGCTTCCTCGCTCATGGGCTTGGACATGCCACCCGTCTTGCTGTCCGGCCAGACCACGCGGCGGTTGTCCATGTCCACCCAATCCCATTGGAGCGTCACGATTTCGGAGCGGCGGCCAGCGAACTCGAATTGCAGACGGATCGCCAGCGGGATGACGTAGTTCTCCAGACCCTCGGCTTCGATGTGCTCCAGTCGCCGAAACAGCTTGCCCATGTCCTCGTCGCTGATGAGGTGGGTAGCCTTGCCGTTGGGGTACATCGGGACGTGGCGGCAGGGGTTGGTGCCATCAGGCCGGTGGCCCCACACCTCGGCCAGGTTGAACATCTTGCGCATCACGCTGAAAGCACGGTTGGCCTCGGCGGGCTTGTGGGCCATCTTCTTCATCGCCGTGGCCACGTCCGGCCGCTTCACGTCCTGAACCTTCAAACGGCCCAGCATCGGAACGATGCAGCGGTCGATGACGGCCTGATACCCGCGCTGGGTGCTGGGCTTGTTGCGCTGTTTGGAGTAGTCCTCCATGAACTTGGTGCACAGCTCCTTGACCGTGGGGGCTGAACGGGCGGCGGCCTTGGCCGCGCTGGGGTCGCCGCCTCGGCGAACCTCGGCCAGCCATTCCTGGGCCAGCGAGCGGGCCTGTTCGACCGTCAGTTCCCCATACAGGCCCAGGGCTGGCTTGCGCCGCTCGCCAGCGTTCGTGCGGTACTGGAGCATGAACACCTTGCGGCCCGCTGGTGTAACCTTGCACAGGAAGCCGGGCACCAGCGTGTCCCGGAGTTCGACGGCCTGCGCTTGGGGTTGTGCCGCATCGACTGCGGACTTGGTGAGCTTGATTTTCGCCATGATGACTCCTCGGAAAGACCCGATTCCCAGGAGCCTTGTAGGGGCCAGCAGAGGGGAAGCCAGGTCAGGTTTCGGAAAGCACCGGCATATGTTGAACTCGCCTAAGTTATTGATAAACCTGCTGTATCGGGCTTCGGCGTAGTCCAGCGAAGTTCGGTGCTGGAGTCATGGTGAAATGAAAAACGGCCCGTAAGCGCGGGCCGTTCTGCCGGATTTCTGTTGCGTGCTGGTTCAGATCAGGTCTGTTCGGCGATGAAAATTTCCACCCGGCGATTTTGCGCGCGGCCCTGCGGCGTGGCGTTGTCGGCGATGGGTTCGCGCGAGCCGCGGCCATCGACGCTGATGCGCGAACTGGCCACGCCGCGCGGCACCAGATAATCGCGCACGGCGGCGGCGCGGTTCACCGACAGCGGGTTGTTGACCGCATCCGAACCGGAAGCATCGGTGTGGCCGATGATAGTGACGTGCGTCACCGGATGCTGGGCAAGGCTGCTGGCCAGATTGTCGAGCACCGGGCGCAGCGAGGGCTTGATCGCGGCGCTGCCGGAATCGAAGGAAACGTCGCTGGGAATCTCGATCTTCAGACGATTATCCTGGGTCTGCGACACTTCGATGCCGGTGCCCTGGGTGGCCTGCTCCATCGCCGCCTGTTGTTCCTGCATCCGCTTCGACCACAGATAACCGCCGCCCGCGCCGAGCGCCGCGCCTGCGGCAGCGCCGATGGCCGCGCCCTTGCCGCGATCCTTCTTGCTGGCGGTGGCCGCGCCGATGACGGCACCCGCCGCCGCCCCGATAGCCGCGCCGGTGCCGGTCTTGCGTTGCGTGTCATCCATGTTGGCGCAGCCGGAAAGGGCGCTGGACAAAGCCAGGGCAGCGGCGCTCAGGGTGATGATGGTTTTTTTCATGATGGTTTTCTCCAGTGGGGCCATGGTGCGCGCTAGCGTAGCATTGCCCCGCCAAGCGGTGCTACGCGGCCTTGTAACAAAAGGCAAAACCGGTTTTACAAACCCGGTTTGCTGGTGGCGGGTTTTCGGTAAAACAGGTGTGGAAGCAAGGGGCGGAGGGGTGATTTCCCCGGTGTGCTAGAGTCGGGAAACCGTCAGGGAGAGGCTGTTTTCAATGCGCAAATGATGTGCCGGAACACCTGATAAGCAATTGTTCTAACCGAAGAATTTGCGCCCATCCGCGCAATATGCGCCTGGAATTATGCTTGGAGATCAAGGCATGACAATGAACAGCGCGAACAGCGGCAGCATCCAGGTCAATTACGTCGACATCGAAGCGCGCAACATCTACCCCGCTACCCTCACTTGGCACGATGGCCGGATCACCGCCATCGAACCCGAAGGCGGCAGCCCGGAGCCTGGGCGGCCCTATCTTGCGCCCGGCTTCGTCGATGCCCACGTTCACGTCGAAAGCTCCATGCTGGTGCCTGCCGAGTTTGCGCGGCTGGCGATGCGTCACGGTACGGTGGCAGCGGTGAGCGACCCGCACGAGATCGCCAACGTGCTCGGCGAAGCGGGCGTCAATTTCATGCTCGACAATGCCGCGCGCACGCCCTTTCACTTCTGCTTTGGCGCGCCGGCCTGCGTGCCGGCTACTGCCTTTGAAACGGCGGGGGCCAGTCTTGATGCTGCGGCAGTCGAACGCCTGCTCGAAGACCCGCGTATCGGCTATCTGTCGGAGGTGATGAATTTTCCCGCCGTGCTCGCCGGCGAGCCGGAAGTCAGCGCCAAGATCGCTGCGGCCAGAAAGCGCGGTTTGCCGGTGGATGGCCATGCTCCGGGCCTTTCCGGTGAAGCGGCGCGCCGCTACGCTGCGGCTGGTATTCACACCGACCACGAATGCACTACCTTGGCAGAAGCCGGGGACAAGCTCGCCGCTGGCATGAAAATCCTCATCCGCGAGGGTTCGGCAGCCCGCAATTTCGACAGCCTGCACGCATTGATCGGCCAGTATCCCGACCGCCTCATGTTCTGTAGTGACGACAAGCACCCGGATGAACTGCTTGCCGGCCACATCGATCGCCTGGTGGCCCGGGCGCTGGCTGCCGGGCATGATCTGTTCGACGTGCTGCGCATTGCCTGCCTCAACCCCATCGAGCACTACGGCCTGCCGCTGGGCCGGTTGCGGCTGGGCGATGCTTTCGATGGGGTATTGCTGGCCGATCTCTGCGATTTCCGCCCGCTGGCTACCTGGCTCAAGGGCGTGCGCGTGGCCGAGGCTGGCTGCAGCCTGCTGGCGCCGGTGCCGGTGACGGCAACCAACCGCTGGCGACCGCGCCGCCTCGACGCCGCTGACCTGCGTGTGCCGGTGAGCAGCCCAGCCGTGCGCGTCATCGTCGCCAGCGACGGCCAGTTGCTGACGCAGGAAATCCAGGCCAGTCCGCGCATCGTCGACGGTCACTGGCAGCCCGACCCGGATCAGGATCTGTTGCTGCTCCTGGTGCAGAACCGCTATGAGCCAGCCCCCCCGGCTCTGGCCTTCGTGCGCGGCTTCGGTTTGCAGCGTGGCGCGCTGGCTTCCAGCGTTGCCCATGATTCGCATAATCTGGTGGCCGTCGGCACCAATGTTGACGATCTCCTGCTTGCCGTAAATAGCTTGGTCGACGCAGGCGGCGGCATTGCGGTGGCGGATGCCGGCCACATTGAGCAACTGGCGTTGCCCATTGCGGGCCTGATGAGCGATGCCGAGGGCGAGAGCGTCGCTGCCGACTACGCCCGGCTCGACGCCCTGGCGCACGGCCTTGGCAGCCCGCTGAGCGCGCCTTTCATGACGCTCTCCTTCATGGCACTGCTGGTGATTCCCGAACTCAAACTCAGCGACCGCGGTCTGTTCGATGGCCGGCGTTTTTGCTTGGTGCCGATGGAGGCTGGCTAGGGAGTTGGGCAGGGGGCTGGCCTCTGGCGTAATCAGAAATGACCGGCGCTGCCGCAAAGAGGCAAAAACAAAGCGAGCCGCAGCTCGCTTTGTCGTTGGATAACGCGCAGATTTACTGCTTCTTCTGCGTATCCAGGCGGAACTTGACGAAAGCGCCCGGGGCCGGTTCGATCACCTTGAGCGGGCCGGCATCCGCCGCCCGCGCCTTGACCTTGGCGTTGCCGCCGGGCAGCTTGGTGACCCATTCATGCCAGTGCGTCCACCACGAGCCGGCGTTTTGCGTCGCGCCGGCCAGGAAATCCTCCGGGTTTTCCGGCAGGTTGCCGTCGGTGGCTTCGTTGATCCAGTAGCCGTACTTGTTGGCGGCGGGCGGATTGACGATGCCAGCGATGTGGCCGGAGCCGCCCAGCACGAACTTGGTCGGGCCGGAGGGCAGGCGCGCGCCCATGTAGGTGCTCTTCCACGGCGCGATGTGGTCTTCGACGGTGGAGATGAAGTAGCACGGGGTCTTGACCTTGCTGATGTCGATCTTGACGCCACCAAGCGTCAGGCCGCCCGGTTCCTTCAGCAGGTTGGCCAGATACATGTTGCGCAGGTAGTAGCTGTGCATGGCCGCCGGCATGCGGGTGGAGTCGGAGTTCCAGTAGAGCAGATCGAAGGGGAAGGGGTCCTTGCCCATCAGGTAGTTGTTCACCACGAACGACCAGATCAGGTCGTTGGCGCGCAGCATGTTGAAGGTGCCGGCCATTTCCGAGCCTTCGAGGAAGCCGCGCTCGTTCATTTTCTTTTCCAGCCCGGCCACGGCGCTTTCGTCGAGGAAGACGCCGAGTTCGCCCGGTTCGGAGAAGTCGAGCATGGTGGTGAAGAAGGTGGCGGAGGCAACCCGCTTGTCCTTCTTGGCGGTGAGGTAGGCCAGCGTGGTCATCAGCAGCGTGCCGCCGAGGCAGTAACCGGCCATGTTCACGCTGTCTTCGCCGGTTTGCTTGCACACCTGGTTGATCGCTTCCACCGAGCCTTCGAGCAGGTAGTTCTCGAACGATTTCTCGGCCAGCTTCTCATCCGGGTTGACCCAGGACATGATGAAAGTGGTGTGGCCCTGGCTGGTGGCCCAGTTCACCAGCGAGTTCTTTTCGCGCAGATCGAGGATGTAGTACTTGTTGATCCAGGGCGGCACGATCAAAAGCGGCTTCTTGAATTGGTCCGGCGTCTGCGGATCGTACTGGATCAGCTGGAACAGGTCGTTCTGGAAGATCACCTTGCCCGGCGTGGTGGCGACGTTCTTGCCCATCTCGAAGGCGCTGGTGTCGGTCATGCGGATGCGCAACTGGCCGTCGCCGGCCTCGACGTCCTGCAGCAGGTTGTTCAGACCTTTGATGAGGTTCTGGCCGTTGCTTTTCATGGTTTCGCGGAAGACTTCCGGGTTGGTCAGCGCGAAGTTGGACGGCGACAGGGCGTCGATGTACTGGCGGGTGAAGAAATTGACCTTCTGCTGCGTCGGTTCGTCCAGACCTTCGGTGCAGCACACGGTGTCATGGATGTGGCGGGCGGCGATGAGGTAGGACTGTTTCATGAAATCGAACAGGAAATGTTCTTCCCACTCCTCGTCCTTGAAACGCTTGTCGTCCTTCTTGGGCGTGGCGACGGGGGTGGCGTTCGGCATGCCCATCATCTTCATCATGGAGCCCTGCCACAGCGAGAAGTAATCCCACATCATGTTCATCTGGGTCTGCGCCAGCTTGTAGGGATTGGCGAGCAGACGGGCCGACAGATCCATGAAAGCGCGGGCGACGCCGAGTTCATCGGCGGGCACATCGACGCCTTCCTGGGCTTTTTTCTCCATGAACTGGCCGATCAGGCGCGAGGCGCGCTGGGCGACTTCGGCATAGGTTTTGGCCATTTCGGCCGGGTTGGGCAGGTTGGTCCCGACTTCTTCGGTTTTTTGTGACATGTGTTGACTCCTCTGTCAGTGGGTCGTGCCCGATGGATTCGGGCACGAATGGCGAATTATCCCGGTGGCGTCGATGTGGCGCAACAACCGCCCCCGGCGCTCCAGGTAGTTGAGATGGGCGATGGCTTCGCCCATGGCGAACATGGTCTGATGCGTGTCCAGCGCGCGGCCAAACAGGACGTCCAGGAGGCCCGCCGCGTGCTGCGGGGCGGCGGCGCAGCTTGCCTCCAGCGCCCGCAGGCGTTCCTGATGGTGCGCTTCCAGATCGGCGACGCGCTCCTGGATGCCGACGAAGGGAAGACCGTGCGAAGGCAGCACCAGCGTATCAGCCGGTTGTTGCGCGGACATTTCAGCGAGCGAAGCGAGATACCAGCCCAGCGCGTCGGCCTCGGGCGTTGCAGCAAAAACGCTGATGTTGGTGGAAATGCGCGGCAGCAGCATGTCGCCGGAAATCAGCAGGCCGAGTTCGGCGCAGTGGAGCGCCAGATGCTCCGGCGCGTGGCCGTGGCCAATGCTGGTCTGCCAGTCGCGGCCATCGATGCGCAGGCTGTCGCCCGCCTTGAGGCGTTCGTAATGCTCGGGCAGCGCCGCCACGGCTTGACGGTAGCCGGAGCCGCGCCGAGCGAATTTTTCCAGGAGTTCGGCATCCAGACCGTGCTGGCGGAACTGTTCGACCATGAAACGCGCGCCGTGGCCGCCGACTTCGTTCCACACAGCGTGGGCGGTGAGAAATTCGCCGCTGGTCATCAGCAGTTGCGCCCCGGTTTCCTGCAACAGCCAGTCGGCCAGACCGAGATGATCGGGGTGGAAATGGGTGACGATGATGCGCCGCACCGGCCCGTCCAGCGCGGCGAGGATGCTGCGCCAGGTGGCGCGCACGTCATCGTTTGGAAACCCTGTGTCCACCAGCGTCCAGCCCGCGCCGTCGCGCAGTAGCCACAGATTGATGTGGTCGAGCTGGAAGGGAAGCGGCATGCGCAGCCAGAAAATGCCGTCCGCCACTGCGCGGATTTCGCCGGCAGCAGGAATTTCAGGGAACGGGTAACGCAAGGGCATGGAAGGACTCGGAAAGATTTCGGCCTGGGGACGGCAACAAGTTACCATACGGGGGCGGATTGAAAAACCGCTGTTTCAGGGAATCGTTTCGTTGTAACAAAGGAGAAACAATGCGACAGTCGGCGGCTGTGTTCGGCATTTCCGATCTTGCCCGTGATTTCGCCATCACCCCGCGCACCATCCGGTTCTGGGAAGATCAGGGCATCCTCGCGCCGCAGCGCGAAGGCGGCAAGCGCGTGTTTACCCGCCGCGACCGCGCCCGTCTGAAAATGGCGCTGCGCGGCAAGCGCCTGGGCCTGAGCTTGGCCGAAATCAAGGATCTGATCGGCATGTACAACTCCACCGAGGACGAAACGCCGCAACTCGTCGAATGCCTGCGCATCATGGAAAAACGCCGCGCCGCGCTGGAGCAGCAGCGTGAGGACATCGAGGCGATGCTGGCGGAGATCGGGCAGTTCGAGACGCAATGCAGGAAAGAGTTGCTGCGGCGGGAGCAAGCGTGATTTTCAGCGTGATTTTTTCGCGGTTTTGGTTTACGTTAACGTCAACGTAAATAACAAGGATAAAAACCCCATGAGACAAACGCCCGATTCCGCCGCGCCCGTCGATGCCGGTTTTGCTGCCCGCGTCCGGGCCAGCTTCGCCTTGCAGCACGCCATGCAGCTGATCCGCGCCGAACTGGCCAGCGTCGAGCCTGGCCGCACCGAAATCCACCTGCCGCACTGGGATGGCGTCGAGCAGCAGCATGGTTTCGTGCACGGCGGCATTGTCGGCATGATCGCCGATTCGGCGGCAGGCTACGCGGCAATGAGCGTCACGCCTGCCGATACGTCGGTGCTGACCGTCGAATACAAGATGAATCTCGTCGCCCCCGCCGATGGCGAAAAATTGATCGCGCGCGGCAAGGTGGTGCGGCCCGGACGTACCCTGATCGTCACCCAGGCCGAGGTTTTCGCCGTCCGCAACGGCCAGGAAAACCTGTGCGCCCTGATGCAGCAGACGATCATGGCGATGCGCGGCAAAACCGAAAAATAAGTTTCACCCACAACGATAATGGAGACAAAACCATGTTGATTCCCAGCCTCGACTTCGCCTTGGGCGAAGACATCGACGCCCTGCGCGACGCGGTCAAAGCCTTTGCCGACGCCGAAATCGCCCCGCGCGCCGCCGACATCGACCGCGCCAACGAATTCCCCGCCGATCTCTGGCGCAAGTTCGGCGACATGGGCCTGCTCGGCATGACTGCGCCGGAAGAGTACGGCGGCACCGGCATGGGTTATCTCGCGCACATCGTGGCCCTGGAGGAAATTTCCCGTGCTTCCGCCTCGGTCGGCCTGTCCTACGGCGCGCACTCCAATCTGTGCGTGAATCAGATCCGCCGCAACGGCAGCGAGGCGCAGAAGCAGAAATACCTGCCCCGGCTGATTTCCGGCGAACACGTCGGCGCGCTGGCCATGAGCGAGCCGAATGCCGGTTCCGACGTGGTGTCGATGAATCTGCGCGCCGACAAAAAGGGCGATCGCTACGTTCTCAACGGCGCGAAGATGTGGATCACCAACGGCGGCGACGCCGACACCCTGGTGGTCTACGCCAAGACCGATCCTGCCGCAGGCCCCAAAGGCATCACCGCTTTCCTCGTCGAAAAGGGCTTTGCCGGCTTCAGCCACGGCAGCCATCTCGACAAGCTGGGCATGCGCGGCTCCAACACCTTCCCGCTCTTTTTCGACGACTGCGAAGTGCCGGAAGAAAACGTCCTGGGCGGCGTCGGCAACGGCGTCAAGGTGCTGATGTCCGGGCTGGATTACGAGCGCGCCGTGCTCTGCGGCGGGCCGCTCGGCATCATGGCCGCCTGCATGGACGTGGTGGTGCCTTATCTGCACGAGCGCAAGCAGTTCGGGCAAGCCATCGGTGAATTCCAGCTGATGCAGGGCAAGGTGGCCGATCTGTATTCCACCTGGCAGGCCACCCGTGCTTACGTCTATGCGGTGGGCCGCGCCTGCGACACGGCGGATCACGCGCGCACGCTGCGCAAGGATGCTGCCGGGGCCATTCTTTATTCGGCGGAAAAGGCAACCTGGATGGCCGGCGAGGCGATCCAGACCCTGGGCGGCATCGGCTACACCAACGAATACCCGGCGGGCCGTTTGTGGCGCGATGCCAAACTGTATGAAATCGGTGCCGGCACCAGCGAGATCCGCCGCATGCTGATTGGCCGCGAGCTGCTGGCGGAAACGCGGTGAGTGTCCGGCTGACGCTCCGGGTAAAATGCTGTATCTGCGCAACCGCGCAGATGCAGCCCTGCCGTGGCCGCGCTCCGGCGCTGGCCGGGCATACCGGAGTGTCGCCCCTATGAATTTCAGATTGCGCATCCTCAGTGCGGAGGATCACGAGGCCCTCGAGCAGGTCCGCCAGTATTTCCGCAATTACGCGGCCTGGTTGGGCGTCGATCTTTCCTATCAGCACTTCGACGAAGACATGGCCTCGCTGCCGGCGCCCTATGCCGGTGCCAATGGCCGCCTGTTTTTCGCCGAACTCGACGGCCAGCCGGCGGGCTGTATCGGCATCCGCCCGGCGGCGGGCAGCGAGGGCGTGTGCGAGATGAAACGCCTCTACGTCACGCCGGAAAAGCGCGGTCATGGCGTCGGTCGCCGGCTTGCCATGGCCGCCATCAGGGCTGCCAAGGAAATCGGTTATCGCAAGCTCCTGGTCGATACCCTGCCGAACATGCGTCTGGCAGTGAAGCTCTACCGCGAACTCGGTTTCAGCGAAGCGCCCAACTATTACCAGACCCCGGTGGAAGGGGCCATCTTCATGGCACTCGACCTCGATAACTGGTCGGAAGAAGAAATCCGCAACGAGAACCTCTGCCACCTGTTCGATTTCAACCGCGCCTGGGCGCGCCAGATGCAGGAAGTCGATCCGACCTACTTCAAGCGGCTGGCCGATCTGCAAGCGCCGGAATTCCTCTGGATCGGCTGTTCCGATTCGCGCGTGCCGGCCAACCAGATCGTCGGTCTCTTGCCGGGCGAAGTGTTCGTGCATCGCAACGTCGCCAATCTGGTGGTGCATACCGATCTCAACTGCCTGTCGGTCATCCAGTACGCCATCGACGTGCTCAAGGTGAAGCACATCATGGTGGTCGGCCACTACGGCTGCGGCGGCGTCACTGCCGCCTTGCAGAAAGCGCGCGTCGGCATTGCCGATTTCTGGTTGCACAACGTGCATCAGGTCATCAACCTGCACCGGGAGCTGATCGACGGCACGCCGCAGGCGCAGCGCGTCGACCGCCTGTGCGAAGTGAACGTGCTGGAGCAGGTGGTCAGCCTGTGCAATACCCCGGTGGTGCAGGATGCCTGGGCGCGTGGCCAGAAACTCACCATCCACGGCTGGATTTATGGTCTGAAAGACGGGTTGATGCACGATCTGGGCATTACCGTCGATCAGGCCGGCGATCTGCCGCCGCGCTACCAGGCCGCCCTGCGCGCCCTGGAAGACAAAAACCTTTCCCTCAACCCACAATAAATCTCAGGAGTAAAACAGCATGAGCGATCCCATCGTTATCGTATCCGCCGCCCGCACCGCCATGGGCAGCTTCCAGGGCGGCTTTTCCAGTCTGACCGCCGCCAATCTCGGGGCCGAAGCCATCAAGGCGGCGGTCGCCCGCGCCGGCATCGACGCCAATCTGGTCGAGGAAGTGCTCATGGGCTGCGTGCTGCAAGCCGGCCAGGGCCAGGCCCCGGCCCGTCAGGCCGCCTTGCAGGCCGGGCTGCCGCTGTCCGCTGGCTGCGCCACCATTCACAAGGTCTGCGGCTCGGCCATGAAGGCCACCATGCTCGGCCACGACGGCATTCTCGCCGGTTCCTACGGCGTTGCCGTGGTCGGCGGCATGGAATCGATGACCAATGCGCCCTACCTGCTGCCCAAGGCGCGCGGCGGCTATCGCCTGGGTCACGGCCAGGTGTTCGACCACATGTTCATGGACGGCCTGGAAGACGCCTACAGCAAGGAAACACGCGGTCGCCTGATGGGCACCTTCGCCGAGGAGTGCGCCGAAGCCTACGGTTTCACCCGCGAGGCGCAGGACGCCTACGCCGTGCAATCGACCCAGCGCGCAATCGAGGCCAGCAACAATGGCGCTTTCGATTGGGAAATCACGCCGGTGACGGTGGCTGGCCGCAAGGGCGAGGTGACGATCGCCAAGGACGAAGGCCCGTTCTCGGTGAATATCGAGAAAATCCCGACCCTGAAACCCGCCTTCAAGAAGGATGGCACGGTCACGCCGGC
Source organism: uncultured Rhodocyclaceae bacterium (assembly GCA_900549295.1). Classification (GTDB taxonomy): domain Bacteria; phylum Pseudomonadota; class Gammaproteobacteria; order Burkholderiales; family Rhodocyclaceae; genus Azonexus. The sequence goes on along the minus strand of URNG01000031.1, from coordinate 17,285 downwards.
CAATTCGTCCTCGATTTCCGACGGCGCTGCGGCCCTCGTTCTGATGCGCGCTTCGCAGGCGGAAAAGCTGGGTCTGAACCCGCTCGCCCGCATCGTCGGCCACACCACGCATGCTGGCGTGCCGGCCAAGTTCCCGTCGGCCCCGGTGGGTTCCATCGAAAAGCTCTTTGCCAAGACCGGCTGGACGGCGGACTCGGTCGACCTCTACGAAGTCAACGAAGCCTTCGCCGTGGTCGCCATGGCGGCGCTGCACGACTTGAAGCTCGATCCGGCCAAGGTCAACGTGCATGGCGGCGCTTGCGCCCTGGGCCACCCGATCGGCGCGTCCGGCGCGCGCATTCTGGTGACGCTGCTCGGCGCGCTGCGCAAATACGGCAAAAAGCGCGGCGTCGCTTCCCTGTGCATCGGCGGCGGCGAAGCCACGGCGCTGGCGGTGGAACTCCTCTAAGTGCGCGCCGAGTCCCGCAGCCTGACCTACGCCAAGCTGGTGATTGCGATGGCGCTGTGGGGCGGCACCTGGGTGGCTGGGCGGGTGATCGTCCAGGAATTGCAGGCGCCGCTGATCGTCAATGCCCTGCGCTTTCTGCTCGCCGGGCTGGTTCTCGGGGCGGTGATGATCGCTTCCGGGCAGACCATCCCCCTGCCGACCGGTCGGCAGGACTGGCTGCTGGTCTGGGGACTCGGTTTTTTCGGCATCTTTCTTTACGGCATGTGCTTTTTCTTCGGACTACAGCACGTGCCGGCCGGGCGCGGCGCGCTGGTGGTGGCGCTGAATCCGGTGGTCATCATTCTCGTCTCGTGGCTGACCGGCAAGGAAAGGATGGATGCGCGCCGCGCCGTCGGCTGCGCCATTGCGCTGGGCGGCTGTCTGACGGTGATCGGCAACGGCAACCCGCTGGCGCTGCTGCACGGTGGCATCGGCCTGGGCGAGTGGCTGATCCTGGGTTGCGTGGCGACGTGGACAACCTACACCTTCATCGGCTGGCGCAGCACGCACCGCTTTTCGGCGCAGGCCACCACCCTGTACGCCTCCTTCACCGGCGCCGCCCTGCTCGGTCTGGCCGCCCTGCTGCAAGGCGGCATCGAGATCGGCGGCTGGTCGTGGCGCGTCTGGGGCGGCCTGTTGTTCCTCGCCGTGTGCGGCACCGCGATCGCCTACACCTGGTTCACCGCCGCCGTGCACCAACTGGGAGCCGGCAAGACCTCGATCTTCATCAATCTGGTGCCGGTCTTCGCCGTGCTGCAAGCCGCCTGGCTGCTCGACGAGCGTCTGAGTTGGGCGGTGCTGTTCGGCGGCCTGCTGGTGATTGCCGGCGTTTTATTGAGCACCTTGAAAAAACGAACTTTTTTGGAGAAAACAGCATGATTCTCACGCAAGAACAGGAAATGATCCGCGACTCCATGCGCGCTTTCGCGCAGGAACGCCTTGCCCCCTTCGCCGCCGAATGGGACAAGACGCACGCCTTCCCCGCCGAAGCCCTGAAGGAACTGGGCGAACTCGGGGCGATGGGCATGACCGTGCCGGAAGAATGGGACGGCGCGGGCATGGACTACATGTCGCTCGTGCTCACCCTGGAAGAAATCGCCGCCGGCGACGGCGCGACCTCGACCATCGTCAGCGTGCAGAACTCGCTGGCCTGCGGCATCACGCTCAAGTACGGCACCGATGCGCAGAAGGAAGAATGGCTGAAGCCGCTGGCCCGCGGCGAGAAGCTCGGCTGCTTCTGCCTCACCGAGCCGCACACCGGTTCGGACGCCGCCGCCATCACCACCCGCGCCGACCGTGACGGCGACCATTTCGTCCTGAACGGTGTCAAGCAGTTCATCACCACCGGCAAGCATGCGCATATGGCGATCGTTTTTGCCGTCACCGACAAGGCCGCCGGCAAGAAAGGCATTTCCTGCTTCCTGATTCCGACCGCCACGCCCGGCTTCATCGTCGGTCGCACCGAGGACAAGATGGGCCAGCACGCGTCCGACACCGTGCAGATCATTCTCGAAAACTGCCGCGTGCCGGCCTCCGCCCTGCTCGGCAAGGAAGGCGAAGGCTACAAGATCGCGCTGTCCAACCTCGAAGCGGGCCGCATCGGCATCGCCGCGCAGAGCATCGGCATGGCCCGCGCCGCGTTCGAGGCCGCCGTGCGCTACGCCAAGGAGCGCATCACCTTCGGTGTGCCGATCATCGAGCATCAGGCGGTCAACTTCAAACTCGCCGACATGAACACCCTGCTCGATGCCGCCCGCCTCATGGTCTGGCGCGCCGCCACCCTGAAGGATACCGGTAAACCCTGTCTCAAGGAGGCCTCGATGGCCAAGATGTTCGCCTCCGAAGCCGCCGAGAAGATCGCCTCTGACGCCATCCAGATCCACGGCGGCGTCGGCTACACCAGCGATTTCCCGGTCGAGCGCATCTACCGCGACGTGCGCATTTCGCAGATCTACGAAGGCGCGAACGATATCCAGCGCCTCGTCATCGGGCGCACCATCGCCAGCGAGTAACGATGCCAGTGACGCTGCGCCCCGCCGTCGAAGCGGATTTCCCCGCCATGCGGCCGATTTTCCAGTCGGTCGTCGCCAGCGGGACGACTTACGTCTTCGCCGCCGACACCCCGCAAGCCGATGCCTTCGCCTACTGGTTCGGGCCGGGCGTGCGGAGCTGGGTGGCCGAAGCGGACGGGAAAATCGCCGGCATGTACAAGATCGTCGCCAACCAGCGCGATCGCGGGGCGCACGTCGCCAATGCCTCGTTCATGGTTGATCCCGGCCACGCCGGCGGCGGGATTGGCCGGGCGATGGGCCGGGACTGCCTGCGGCAGGCCCGCGCCCTCGGCTTTCGCGCCATGCAGTTCAATTTCGTCGTCAGCACCAACCAGCCGGCGGTCGACCTCTGGCGCAGCCTCGGTTTTGCCATCGTTGGCACGCTGCCCGGCGCATTCAGGCACGACACGCTGGGTTACGTTGATGCCTACGTGATGTTCCGCTCGCTGGCCGACATCGACGGCGATTGAAGGGAGCCTGCCATGCCTGAACCCATCGATTTCTGGTTCGATTTTTCCAGCCCCTACGGCTACCTGATGAGCGAGAAAATCGACGCCGTCGCCGCGAAACATGGCCGTCAGGTGCGCTGGCACCCGCTGCTGCTCGGCATCATCTTCCAGGTCACGGGCGCAAAACCGCCCGCCGCTGGCGCATCGAGCCGGGGGACGTACATGTTCCGCGACTTCCACCGTTCGGCGCGGCACATGGGCGTTGCGTACAACCCGCCGAGCCGCTTCCCGCTGCCGACGCAGCACGCCGCCCGCGCCTTCTACTGGCTGCAAGAGCAGGATGACGCGCTGGCCCGGCAATTCGCCCACGCCGTCTATCGCGCCTTCTTCGTGGACGACCGCGACATCTCGTCGCCCGACACGGTGCTCGACATCGCCGCCGGCCTTGGCATCGACCGCGCCGCGCTGGCCGGCGCGCTACAGGAACCGGCGCTCAAGGCCCGGCTCAAGGACGCCTGCGATCAGGCGCTGGCCCTTGGCGTTTTCGGCTCGCCGCACGTCGTCATCAACGGCGAACCCTTCTTCGGAGCCGACCGCCTGCCGCAGATCGAGCGTTGGCTGGAAAGCGACGGGTTCTGAACATGCGGATGAAAATGCGGGCACGCCTCGTCGTTTACGGAATGCTGCTGGTCTTGGCATTCTGGAGTATCGCCGTCGAGCCGGGCTGGGTGCAGCAACGCGACCTGACGCTGGCCGCCGATACCCAGGAGCGAGCGCTCACCATTGCCGTCGCCAGCGATCTGCACGTCGGCGCGCCGCACATCGGGCGTGACGCCTTGCGCCGCCTGGTCGACCGGATCAATGCCGCGCAGCCCGATCTGATCCTGCTCCCCGGCGATTTTGTCATTCACGGTGTGATCGGCGGAGAAGCCGTGCTGCCGGAAGCCATCGCCGCCGATCTGGCCGCCTTGCGCGCCCCGCTCGGCGTCTATGCCACGCTTGGCAACCACGATTGGGGATTCGACGGCCCGCGCGTGCGCCGCGCCCTGGAAAGCATCGACATCCGCGTGCTCGAGAACGAAGCCGTGGCCTTGCCCGGCAGCGCGCTCTGGCTGGTCGGCATCGGCGACGACATGACCGTGCACGCCCAGGTGCAGACTGCCTTTGCCGGCGTACCGGAAGGCGCGAAAACCATCGCCATGCTGCACGACCCGGCCAATGCCCCGGAGTTGCCGCCGTCGACGCTGGTCGCCTTCGCCGGTCATACGCACGGCGGCCAGGTGCGTCTGCCCTTCATCGGCGCGCTGTTCGTTCCCGGACGCTCACCGCGAGCGCACGCCTACGGCTGGATTCCCGATGCGCCCGCGCCGACCTGGGTCAGTTCCGGCATCGGCACCAGCATTCTTCCCATCCGTTTCAACTGTCCGCCGGAATTCGTCGTGCTGCGCCTCGGCGGCAAGGAGCTTGCATGAAAAGCCTGTGCGTCTTTTGCGGCTCGAACGCCGGAACCCGCCCAAGCTACCGCGCCGAAGCCGAAAACCTGGGGCGGCTGCTGGCCGCGCGCGGGATCGAACTGGTCTATGGCGGCGGCAACATCGGCCTGATGGGGGCGGTGGCCGATGCCTGTCTGGCCGCGGGCGGCACGGTGATCGGCGTCATCCCGCAAGCCTTGATGGGCAAGGAAGTGGCCGGGCGGGCGGTGGATCACCGGGCGCTGACGCGGCTGGAAGTGGTCGATTCGATGCACACCCGCAAGGCGCGCATGGCGGAATTAGCGGACGGGTTCATCGCCCTGCCGGGCGGCTTCGGCACTTTCGAGGAGTTCTGCGAGATTCTGACCTGGGGGCAGTTGGGATTTCATGCGAAACCGATGGGGCTGCTCAACGTCAATGGCTTTTACGACCCGCTGCTGGCGATGTTCGAGCGCGCGGTGCAGGACGGTTTTTTGCGCGAGCAGAATCGCGCCATGGCTTTGCATGCCGATGATATTGAGGATTTGCTCGCCCGGATGGCGGCCTACCGCGCCGAGCCGGTCAGCAAGTGGCTGAAAGAGGAACGGCAGTTATGAAGGGGTTTTAGGCGCAGATGAACGCTGGTTGTTGCTTTTTATCGGCGTAAATCGGCGTAATCCGTGGCAAAAAATGGTTTTAACGCATTCAAAAAAACAAGCGAGGAGACATGAGTACATTGAAAAGCCGGTTGAATCCGCGTAGCGCGGATTTTCAAGCCAACGCCAGCGCCATGCGGGCCGTGGTCGACGATTTGCAGGCCAAGGTCGAGAAGATCGCCCTTGGCGGCCCGGAAAGCGCCCGCCAGAAACACCTGGCACGCGGCAAACTGCTGCCGCGCGAGCGGGTCGGCACGCTGCTCGATCCCGGCACGCCGTTTCTCGAAATCGGTCAGTTCGCCGCTTACGGCATGTACGGCGGTGGCGATCCTTTTGAAGTGCCGGCGGCCTCGGTGATCGCCGGCATTGGCCGGGTGCATGGCGTCGAGTGCATGATCGTCGCCAACGACGCGACGGTGAAGGGTGGCACCTACTATCCGCTGACCGTGAAAAAACACCTGCGGGCGCAGGAAATCGCGCTCGAAAACCGCCTGCCCTGCATCTATCTGGTCGATTCTGGTGGCGCTTTCCTGCCCTTGCAGGACGAGGTTTTCCCGGACAAGGAGCACTTCGGGCGCATCTTCTTCAATCAGGCCAACCTGTCGGCGCAAGGCATTCCGCAGATTGCCGTCGTCATGGGTTCGTGCACGGCGGGCGGCGCTTACGTGCCGGCCATGTGCGACGAATCCATCATCGTCAAGAACCAGGGCACCATCTTCCTCGGCGGCCCGCCGGGCCCCCCCTCCCCCGCGCCCCCCCGCCGCTGGTGAAGGCGGCGACCGGCGAAGTGGTGACGGCGGAAGACCTGGGCGGGGCCGACGTGCACACGCGCATTTCCGGCGTGGCGGATCATCTGGCGGAAAACGACGCGCACGCGCTCGCCATTGCCCGGCGCATCGTCAAGAACCTCAACTGGCAGAAACAACCGCCGGTTTCGCTGGCGGCTCCGGCTGATCCGCGCTACGCCGCCGAAGAACTTTACGGCGTGATCCCCGCCGATGCGAAAAAACCGTTCGACGTGCGCGAAATCATCGCCCGCCTGGTCGATGGCTCGGATTTCGACGAATTCAAGGCGCGCTACGGCAGCACGCTGGTGTGCGGCTTCGCCCGTTTGTACGGTTATCCGGTCGGCATCGTCGCCAACAACGGCATCCTCTTTTCCGAATCGGCGCAGAAAGGCGCGCATTTCATCGAACTGTGCGCCCAGCGCGGCATTCCGCTGGTGTTTTTGCAGAACATCACCGGCTTCATGGTCGGGCGCAAGTACGAAAACGGCGGCATCGCCCGCGACGGCGCGAAGATGGTCACGGCGGTGGCCACCGCCAAAGTGCCGAAATTCACTGTCGTCATCGGCGGCAGCTTCGGCGCCGGCAACTACGGCATGTGCGGTCGCGCCTACAGCCCGCGCTTTCTGTGGATGTGGCCGAACGCCCGCATTTCGGTGATGGGCGGCGAGCAGGCCGCCGGCGTGCTCGCCACGGTGAAGCGCGACGGCATCGAAGCCAAGGGCGGCGCGTGGTCGGCGGAGGAAGAAGCCGCCTTCAAGGCGCCTATCCGCGAGCAGTACGAAACGCAGGGGCACCCGTATTACGCCTCGGCCCGACTGTGGGACGACGGCATCATCGACCCGGCGGATACGCGCCGCGTGCTGGGGCTGGGGCTTTCGGCGGCGATGAATGCGCCGGCGGAGGAGACGAAGTTCGGGGTGTTTCGGATGTGAGGGCGGCCATGCTGCGGCGGACAGTTTCGCCCTCTGGGCGGCGGGATTTTGCGGAAACGTTCTTTGGGGAAAAAGAGGGGGGACCTTGCCGGGCTGATGGGGCATTTCCTTTTGCCGGCGCCGTTTTCCGCGCTGCGGCGCGGGCGTACTTTCTTTTGCCTACCCAAAAGAAAGTAGCCAAAGAAAAGGGCACCCCAGGTTGCGCGGTCGGCTGCGCCGACTCCCCTGCGCTACTCGCTGTGCCGGGCGGCTGGCCAAACTCGCCGCTGCGCGGCTCAGACAGGGCCAGCCGAAGGCCACCGGCCCGGCTGTGTTGCTCGGCGCTGCACATGGGGGCCTGGAAAACCGCCCGGAATTTGGGAGCATTTGCCAAATCGGGCGCATGGGTTGAGTTGGGGAAAAACCTGTGTTTTGTGCCAGAGGGAAAACTCGCAATAACTCGAATTTCCCAAACTGCGCTATCAAATCCGCGCTTTACATTGCTCCACGTCATACCAAAAACAAGCCTGCACACCGCTCACCATCAAAATCCGCCCGGTTTTCCCATCCCCCTTGGAAGGTGCCGAGCAACGCAGGGTTTCGCGGATAAAGGGCAAGCATGTCTGAGGGGCGCAGCCCCGAGTTTGCGCCGCCCCCGCGAAACCCGAGTAGCGCAGGGAAGCCCCGCAGGGGCCACCGACCCGGGGTCGCCTTCTTTTTGCTTACTTTTTCTTGGCGAAGCAAGAAAAAGTAAGACGCGCCGCAGCGCGGAAAACAGCGGTAGAAAATACGAACACACAAACCAGGAGACAAAAACGTGAATTACAACACCATAGAAATAGAGCGAACAGGCTCGGTCGCCACGCTCTGGATGAACCGCCCCGACCTCCACAATGCCTTCGATGAAACCCTGATTGCCGAACTCACCGCCGCCTGCGCCGCGCTCGATGCCGATCAGCAAATCCGTGTCGTCATCCTCGCCGGTCACGGCAAGAGTTTTTCCGCCGGGGCCGATCTGAATTGGATGAAGCGGGCCGCCGGCAACGGCGTCGATGAGAACCTGAACGACGCCCGCGCCCTTGCACGCATGCTGCGCACACTGGCCGAAATGAAGAAACCGACTATCGCCCGCGTCCACGGCGCGGCACTCGGCGGCGGCATGGGGCTGGCGGCGGCGTGCGACATTGCCGTTGCCTCGAACAAAGCGGTGTTCGCCACTTCCGAAGTCAGATTCGGCATCATCCCCTCGGCGATTTCCCCCTACGTGCTGCGCGCCATCGGCGCGCGTCAGGCGACGCGTTACTTCCAATCCGCCGAACGCATCGACGCCACCCGCGCCCGCGAAATCGGCCTCGTCCATGAGGCGGTCGAGCCGGACACGCTCGACGCCAAGGTGCAGGAAATCACCATGAGCCTGCTGCAAGGTGGCCCGCTCGCCCAAGCAGCGGCCAAGGACCTGATCCGCGCCGTCGATCACCAGCCGCTCAACGACACGCTGGTCGAAGAAACCGCCCACCGTATCGCCCACCTGCGAGCGACGCCGGAAGCCCGCGAGGGTATCGCCGCCTTTCTCGAAAAGCGTTCGCCCGCCTGGAATGGAGAATGACCATGTTTAACAAAATCCTCATTGCCAATCGTGGCGAAATCGCCTGCCGCGTCATCAAGACGGCCCGCCGCATGGGCATCCGCACCGTTGCCGTCTATTCCGAGGCCGACGCCAATGCGCGTCACGTGCGGCTGGCCGACGAAGCGGTGCTGCTCGGGCCGGCGGCGGCGCGGGAATCCTATCTGGTGGCGGACAGGATCATTGAAGCCTGCCAGCGTACCGGGGCGCAGGCGGTGCATCCGGGCTATGGCTTTCTGTCCGAGAACGCCGATTTTGCCGACGCCCTGCATGCCGCCGGGCTGGTTTTCATCGGCCCGCCAGCAGCGGCGATCCGCGCCATGGGATCGAAATCGGAGGCCAAGAAGCTGATGGGCGCGGCGAATGTGCCGCTCACCCCCGGCTACCACGGCGACGACCAGCGCCCGACCCTGCTGCACGCCGAGGCCGAAAAAATCGGCTACCCGGTGCTGATCAAGGCAGCGGCGGGCGGCGGCGGCAAGGGCATGCGTCTGGTCGAGAAATCCGAGGATTTCTCCGATGCGCTCGCTTCCTGCAAGCGCGAGGCGCTTTCCAGCTTCGGCGACGATCACGTGTTGATCGAAAAATACATCACCAAGCCGCGCCACATCGAAATCCAGGTGTTCGCCGACACGCAGGGCAACTGCGTCTACCTGTTCGAGCGCGATTGCTCGGTGCAGCGCCGCCACCAGAAAGTGCTGGAAGAAGCACCCGCGCCCGGCATGACCGAAGCGCGCCGGCGTGAAATGGGCGAGGCGGCAGTGGCGGCGGCAAAGGCCGTGGGCTACGTCGGTGCGGGCACGGTGGAATTCATCGCCAACCAAGACGGCAGTTTCTACTTCATGGAGATGAACACCCGCTTGCAGGTCGAGCATCCTGTCACCGAGATGATTACCGGCCAGGATCTGGTCGAGTGGCAATTGCGCGTCGCTGCCGGCCAGCCGTTGCCGCTGCGTCAGGAGCAGCTCGAATTGCGCGGCCATGCCCTCGAAGCCCGCATTTATGCCGAGGACGCCAGCAAGGGTTTCCTGCCCGCTACCGGCAAGCTGATCCGTCTCGCGCCGCCTGCCGAGTCGATCAATGTGCGCGTCGATACCGGGGTCGAGGAAGGCGATGAAATCACGCCTTTCTACGATCCGATGATCGCCAAGCTGATCGTCTGGGACGAAAGCCGCGATGGCGCGCTGGCGCGCATGCGCAAGGCGCTGGCCGATTACCGGGTGGCCGGGCTGACTACCAACATCGATTTTCTCTCCCGCCTGGTCGCCTGCCCGGCTTTCGCCAGGGCCGATCTCGATACCGGCCTGATCGAGCAGCAGAAGGATTTCCTGTTCCCGGCAGCGCAGCCGGTGCCGCGCGATGCCCTGCTCGTCGCCACGGTGGGCGAACTGCTCTGGGAACAGCACGCGGCGAAACAGGCCGCGCACGGCAGTGGCGATCCCTGGTCGCCGTGGCATGCCCGCGACGGCTGGCGGATGAACCTGTCGGCGGCGCGCACGATCAGCTTCAAGGACGGTGATACGCTGGTCGAGGCCCGCGTCCGCTATCTCGAACAGCACTGGGAAATCACCCTGGCCGGCGAAACGGCCCTGGCTTCCGGCAAGAAACTCGACAACGACCGCTTCGCCGTCGAACTCGACGACCGCCGCCTGGTCGCCTCGGTGGTCGCCGTCGATGACAAACGCACCATCTTTCTGCACGGCGGCACCTACAGCCTCCTGCGCGACGATCCGCTGCACCGCGTCGATGCCGGCGACAGCCACGGCGGCGGCCTGACCGCGCCGATGCCCGGCAAGGTCGTCAGCCTGCTTGCCCAGCCCGGCCAGAAAGTGGACAAAGGCACGCCCCTGCTGATCCTGGAAGCGATGAAAATGGAGCACACCATCACCGCCCCTGCTGCTGGCATCCTCAAAGCCTTCTGCTACGCCGCTGGCGAGCAGGTGGCCGACGGGGCTGCGCTGGTGGAATTCGAGGCCAATGCCTGACACGCTTGTTCTTTGTAAAGCCCGGTGCTACCTTGGTAACACTGTGTTTGGAGAAAATCTCATGGTAACGACCTCCCTGAAAATTCCGGACGAGCTTAAGCAGCGCGCCATTCTGGCTGCAGAACAGCAGGGCGTTTCACCACATGCATTCATGGTGGGAGCCATCGCACAGGCAGCCGCCGCCGCAGAGCAGCGCCAGGCGTTCATTGCGGCCGCGCTGGCGGCTGAAACGCAGGTGCTGGAAACGGGACTGTCTTATGCGGCGACCGATGTGCACCGGTACATTCGCGCCCGCGCCCGAGGCCGGACAACTGAGCCGCCGGTGGCCAAGTCGTGGCGGTCTTGAATTACAGCCATCAGGCGTTGCAGGATCTTGAGCGTCTGGTGGATTTTTTGCTCGCTAGCGATCCGGCGGCGGCGATCGACACGGTGGCGTTGATCGAGGAAGCCGTGCAGGTGCTTGTTCACCACCCATTGATTGGCCGCAGCGTGGAACATGGGTTGCGCGAATTGGTCATCTCTCGCGGGCGTACCGGTTATGTCGCGCTTTATCGTTATCGTGAAGCCGAGGAGGCGATCCTGATCCTTGCCTTGCGTCATCAACGCGAAGCGGGGTTCTGGCAGCATGATGTTTGAAGGTTTTTTAGTGCTTGTTCACGTACCAGGGACGCAAATTACGCCATGAAATTACCCGCCAAGGTCAAAATCGTCGAAGTCGGCCCGCGCGACGGCTTGCAGAATGAAAAGCAGCCCGTACCCACCGCAACCAAGATCGCGCTGATCGAGAAACTGGCGGCGGCGGGGCTGGGGATCATCGAGTCCACCTCCTTCGTCTCCCCCAAATGGGTGCCGCAGATGGGCGACAACGCGGCGGTTCTGGCGGGCATCCAGCGCCGGCCGGGCGTGACTTACGCGGTGCTGACGCCGAATCTGCAAGGGCTGGAAGGGGCGATTGCCGCGCAGGCCGATGAAGTGGCGATTTTCGGGGCGGCGTCCGAAGCGTTTTCGCAGAAAAACATCAATTGCTCGATTGCCGAGAGCCTCCAGCGTTTCGAGCCGGTGATGGCGAAAGCAGCCGAGGCGGGCATCCGCGTGCGGGGCTACGTGTCCTGCGTGGTGGCCTGTCCCTACGCCGGGCCGATCGCGCCGCAACAGGTGGCGGCGGTGGCAAAGGCGCTGTCCGATATGGGCTGCTATGAAATCTCGCTCGGCGACACCATCGGCACCGGCACCCCGGCCAGCGTCACGCGTATGCTCGAAGCCTGCGCCCGGGCGCTGTCGCTGGAAAAGCTGGCCGGGCATTACCACGACACCTACGGCATGGCGATTGCCAACATCTACGCTTCCCTGCAGATGGGCCTGGCGACTTTCGATGCCTCGGTGGCCGGTCTGGGTGGCTGCCCTTATGCCAAGGGGGCATCCGGCAATGTGGCGACGGAAGATGTCGTTTATCTGCTTGATGGGCTGGGCATTGAAACCGGGATCGATCTCGTTAAACTGGCAGAAGTGGGCGACTGGATTTCCAGCGCCCTGAATCGCCCGAACGGCGCCAAGGCTGGCCGGGCATTGTGTGCAGGACGCCCCGCTTGAGTTTTTTTTCCGCCCTGAACGAGCTTTTCAAATCCCCCGCGCCGCCCGACCCGGCGGTGCAGGAAGCCTTCGAGCACGTGCTCGACTGGGTGGACCCGCTGGTGCGCGCCGCGCCGCGCCTGGAAAAGCATCTGCTCGATTCGGTGGCGCACGCGCTCACCTACTGCCAGGGCATCGTCGATACGCTGCCCGGGCCGATCGAGGTGAACCGCCAGAGTTTCAGCCGCGACCCCCTGATTCACGCCCTGTTCGCCACGCCGACCGACATCAACGACATGCTCGGGCGCAGCGAAGCCGTGCGCGAATTTCTCGGGCGTACCGAAAGCTGGGCCGAGCATGAGTTCTACGCGCTCCTCGCTGCGCGCCGGCAGCAGAAACGCCAGTTCGGCATGGCCCAGCAGGGCGACATCATCCGTAACGACGTGCCGCAGAAGGTCTTGTATTTTTCCGGCCAGACCCTGGTCGAGCCGAACTGCGACCTGACGATGACGCGCAACCGCCTGCGTTACCGGGCGCTGGAGAGCCTGTTGCGCACTTTCAACAGCCACGTCGAGCAACTGCGCCAATCGCGCGATTCATTGCGCAACGACATTTCCGTGGAAAACGCGCTGCTGCACGTGCAGCGGGCCGATGCGAACCCCTTGCGGGAAGAAAGGCACGCCCGCCATCTGGATGAGCTCGACCAGCGTCTGCGGGAGAACGGTGCGCTGCTGGCCCCTGAAAATCTGGTCGAGCAACTGGCTGATTTCCTGTGCCACCCGGAAAGTGCGCTCAACGCGAAGCCGATGATTTTTCACATCGACCGGCTCGGCATCATCCACGCGCCGGAAGAGGGCGCGCCGGACGTGCAGACGATCAGTTTTCCCGAGCTATCCACCCGCGACCGCCGCCAGCATCTCGCCACCCTGGTTCGCATCTCCCGCGAAGAAGCGCGCCAGGCCGTGGAAATCGCGCAGTCCCGGCAGGCGCGGCGGGTTTTGATCTGACAGGTATCTGATCGGCCGATGAGCACTGCGCCCGCATCCCCCTGCCGTAACCAATGCCGCATGGACGCCGCAACGGGCTTGTGCGCCGGCTGCAGCCGCAGCCTGGACGAAATCGCCGGCTGGTCCGCCATGGACGCCGCCGCCAAACAGGAAACACTGGCGCGCATCGCCCAGCGCCAGAAAGAAAAAGGAGATTCCCCCATGACCACCGAAACGCCCCGCCCACCGCCCGAACAGGTGTATGTCTGTATCGGCATCTGCACGACCGACCCGGAGAGCGGCTATTGCCTCGGCTGCGGTCGCCCGCCGGAAAGCAGCCCGGCCCCGGAAAACGCCGCCGATAGCGCCAAACCGGCATGAGCTTTGCGCTGCCGGCCAGCATGCAGGTGTTCGAGCGCGGCTGGCTCTCGGCGAACAACATCCTGTTCCACGAGGGCGAGAGCGCCACGCTCATCGACAGCGGCTATCACAGCCACGCCGAGCAGACTCTGCAACTGCTGCGCCATGCTTTGGATGGCCGCTCGTTGCAGCGCCTCTTCATCACCCACGCCCATTCCGACCACATGGGCGGCAATGCGGCCCTGCAAGCAGCGTTCGGCTGCACTATCGGCATACCCGCCGGTTCTGCCGAGGCGGTGGCGGATTGGGACGAAAGCGCGCTGCTGCTGACCCCGCTTGGCCAAAGCGCGCCGCCTTTTCAGGCCGATGTACTGCTCCATGCGGGCGATGAAATCGAACTGGGCGGCCTGAACTGGCAGGCGCTCGCCGCGCCCGGCCACGACATGGACGCGCTGGCCTACTACAACCCGGAAAAACGCCTCCTGATTTCCGGCGACGCCCTGTGGGAGAACGGTTTCGGGCTGGTGTTCCCGGAACTGTTGGGCGGCAGCGGCGGCCTGGCCGGCGCGCGCAGCACCCTGGAGCAGTTTGCCCGCCTGCCCATCGACTGCGTCATTCCCGGTCATGGCGCGCCGTTTTCGGCCATCGATCCGGCGCTGGAGCGCGCCTTCAGGCGTCTGGACGATTTCAGCCAGAACAGCGAGAAATTCGCCTGGAACGCCTGCAAAGTGCTGCTGGCCTTCGTGCTGCAGGAAAAGCAGCGTCTGCCCAGCCGCGAATTCGCCGATTTCGTGCGCGGCGTTCCCATGGTCGCCGCCCTGAACGATCGCTTTCTCGGTCTGGAAGAAAGCGCCCTGATCCGCCGCGCTTTCGACGATTTGCAGCGCAGCCGGGTATTCCAGCAGGAAGATGGGTTCCTGGTCAGCCGCTGACCGGGTTTCTCGCCAGCACGCGCCGCACCAGAGCATCCCAGTAAGCGATGCCGAGCGGCAAGAGCGCGTCGTTGAAATCGTAGTGCGGGTTGTGCAGGGTGCAGCCGCCGGTGCCGGGGCCGTTGCCCAGCCAGACGTAGCAGCCGGGTTTTTCGCGCAGCATGTAGGCAAAATCCTCGGCGCCCATCGAAGGCAGTTCGTCCGGCAGCAGATTGGCGGTGCCGAACACCTCTCGCGCCACGTCCTGACACAGCCGGGCTTCGGCGGCGCTGTTCACCGTCGGCGGATAACGATGGTCGAAGTTCGTGCTGATCTGCGCCCCGTTGGCCGCCGCGATGCCGCTGCACAGGCGCTCGATGGCGCGCTCCACGGTGTCCTGAACTTCCGCCTTGAAACTGCGGATGGTGCCGCGCAACAGCACGCTTTCCGGGATCACGTTCCAGGCATGGCCAGCGTGAATCTGCGTCACGCTCACCACCGCCGACTCGCAGGGATGCAGATTGCGGCTGACCACCGTTTGCAGCGCCTGCACCAGTTGCGCCGCCGTGACGATGGCGTCCACGCCCTGCTGCGGCATGGCGGCGTGGCAGCCGTGGCCGCGCACCTCGATCTCGAAACCGCAGGTGCCGGCCATGATCGGGCCGGGCATCGCCGCCATCTGCCCGACCGGAATCCCCGGCCAGTTGTGCAGGCCGAACACTGCTTCCACCGGGAATCGTTCGAACAGGCCGTCCTCGATCATCACCGCCGCGCCGCCTTCCGCTTCCTCGGCCGGCTGGAAGATGAACGCCACCGTGCCGTCGAAATCCGGGTTTTCAGCGAGATGGCGTGCCGCCCCGAGCAGCATGGCGGTATGCCCGTCGTGGCCGCAGGCGTGCATCTTGCCGGGCTGCTTCGAGTGATGCGGGAATTCGTTCAGCTCCGTCAGCGGCAGGGCGTCCATGTCGGCGCGCAGGCCGATCATGCGCGGCGAATTCCCGGCCTTGAGCACGCCCACCACGCCGGTTTTCGCCAGACCGCGATGCACTTCCAGACCATAGCGTTCCAGTTCGCGCGCCACGATGTCGGCGGTGCGCGTTTCCTGAAAGGCCAGCTCCGGATGCGCGTGCAGATCGCGGCGCAGGGCGGCGAGTTCGTCGAGAAAGGGAAAGCGGGGAATGGCTGGGGAAATAGGGGCGGGCATGGGCGTCTCCTGCTTGTTCATGAATTGTCGCCCGTGCACGAATGATCGGGCTGTGCGGCTTTGCCAGCATCGCTACGATACTGGCAAAGCCGCACAGCCCGACCCGAAACTGCCGCGTGTATTTCCGGCGATCCGTGGCGGCGAGGCCGGGCGAACTTGCGGCTATTCCAGCCGCTTCGGCCCGGCTGTCCGCCTTCTGAAACGATCAGGCAAGCTCGGCGCGCAGGGTTCTGGCGGCATCGACCATGTTGCGCAGGGCGGCGATCGTTTCCGGCCAGCCGCGGGTTTTCAGGCCGCAGTCCGGATTGACCCACAGATTGCCGGCGGGAATCGTTTCCAGCGCCTTCTTCAGCAGACGCGCCATTTCTGCCGCGCCCGGCACGCGTGGCGAGTGGATGTCGTAGACGCCGGGGCCGATCTCGTTCGGGTACTTGAACCGGCCGAAGGCGTCGAGCAGTTCCATGTCCGAGCGGCTGGTTTCGATGGTGATGACGTCGGCGTCCATGGCCGCGATTTCCGGCAGGATGTCGTTGAATTCCGAGTAGCACATGTGGGTGTGGATCTGCGTGTCGTCGGCCACGCCGGAAGCCGAGAGGCGGAAGGCGCGGGTCGCCCAGGCGAGGTATTCGCGCCAGGCCTCGCGGCGCAGCGGCAGGCCCTCGCGGATCGCCGGCTCGTCGATCTGGACGATGCCGATGCCGGCTTTTTCCAGGTCGCAGACTTCGTCGCGGATGGCCAACGCGATCTGCGCGGCGGTGGTCGAGCGCGGCTGGTCGTCGCGCACGAAAGACCATTGCAGGATGGTGATCGGCCCGGTCAGCATGCCTTTCATCGGCTTTTGCGTCAGGCTTTGCGCGTAGGTCGTCCACGCCACGGTCATCGGCGTCGGGCGCGACACGTCGCCGAAGATGATCGGCGGCTTGACGCAGCGCGAACCGTAGGACTGCACCCAGCCATTGCCGGTAAAGCAGAAGCCGGCCAGTTGCTCGCCGAAGTATTCGACCATGTCGTTGCGCTCGGCCTCGCCATGCACCGGCACGTCGATGCCGAGCTTTTCCTGCTCGGCGACGGCGTGGGCGATTTCCTTCTGCATCGCGGTTTCGTAATCGGCGGCGCTCAGTTCACCGCGCTTGAAGGCGGCGCGGGCGGCGCGAATCTCGGCGGTCTGCGGGAAGGAGCCAATCGTCGTGGTGGGCAGGAGCGGCAGGCCGAAACGCTGTTTCTGCGCGGCCTGACGGGCCGGAAAGGCAGAGTGGCGGCGGTCGGCATCGGCGGGCAGCGCGGCCAGCCGTTTGGCGACGGCAGGATTGTTGACGCGGGCGCTGGAACGACGCGCCTGGATGGCCTGACGGGCAGCGGCTAAACCCGCTTCAGCGGTGGTATTGCCCGCCAGCGCATCTTTCAAGACACGCAGTTCGTCGAGTTTTTCGACGGCAAAAGCCAGCCAGCCACGCAGTTCGGCATCCAGCCTGGTTTCGCCAACCACACTGAACGGCACGTGCAGCAGCGAACAGGACGGGGCCAGCCACAGGCTCTGGCCGCGCTTTTCGAGCAGCGGGCGGATTTGCGCCAGCGCGGCATCGAGATCGGTGCGCCAGATGTTGCGCCCGTCGACGATGCCCAGCGACAGCACCTTGTGTGTCGGCAGCCAGTCGGCAACCGCGCCGATCTCCCCGGCAGCGCGGATACCGTCGATGTGCAGCCCCTGCACCGGCAGGCGGCAGGCCAGCCCGAGGTTTTCCTGCAAGGGCGAGAAATAGGTGGCCAGCAGCAGCGGCACGCCGCCGGTGGCCAGTTGCGCATAGGCCGGCTCGCAAGCCTGGCGCCACTTCGGGGGGCGGGGCCGGAAACCG